>DATLCG010000059.1:0-10851 GCA_035526525.1 Binatia bacterium | reverse complement strand
AGCTGCCCTTTTCGTGGCCGAACAGTTCGGCTTCCACCAGCGACGGCACGATCGCCCCGCAATTGACCGCCACGAACGGCTCCTGGCCGCGGCGGCTCATCTGGTGGAGGGTCCGCGCCGCGAGCTCCTTGCCCGAGCCGGACTCGCCGGTGATGAGCACGGTGGCCTCGGTCGGCGCGACCTTGCCGACCTGGCGATACAGCGACTGCATGGCGGGCGACACGCCATGCAGCAGGCCGAAGCACTGCGACGTGTCGTACGTGGAGGACGGCGGCGGGGTCGCGGCGGCTCCAGGCATGGCTGCCGGGATCGCGCGAGCGGACAGGTCCATTTTTCGCAGCCGTTGGAATCCTTGCCATGTGACCCGGTCACGACGGCGGAAGTTTCCATTGGGACCGGTAAGGGTTACCGCCGGACGGTGCTGGCTCGCGCAGGGCTCGTGTTCAGTCGCGGCATGGAACGTGCTGCGTGGGGAGTTGCCCATGCACCACCGGATGACTTTCATGAACCTCCGACTTCTCTGCACGGCGGCGCTGGCCCTCGCGTCGCTGACCGCGTGCGACCGTCATCGCAACACCGAGCCGAAGGCGCCGACGACGCCCCCGGCGCCCCAGAGCGGCAGCACCACCACCACGACGGATCGCACGACGGTCAGCGGCACTGCCTCCGGCACCACGAACGGCGCCGACACCCAGGCCGCGCCCGGCACCACCGCCAGCAGCGCTGGAACGTCGGCAGACGCCGACAATTCCGCGCGCGGCGCCGCGAGCGATGCCGCCCTCACCGCGAAGGTGAAGACCGCACTGCTCGCCGACCCGCAGGTCAAAGGCATGCAGATCGACGTCGACACCAACGCCCGCCAGGTCACGCTGCGTGGCCAGGTGGACTCGCAGCAGCAGGCCGATCGCGCGATCGAGATCGTGCGGGGCATCGAGGGAGTGTCGGCGGTGAACAACGAACTGACCGTCAGCCGCGGCTGATCCGCGGCACGCACCGGAGAGCTACAAGATGAGCCGAGCCGATCGCAACCTGGGCAAGAGCGCCGACAAGGTCGCAACGCATTTCCGCGAGTTCGTGGATGACGCCGAAGCGCTGGTGCGCGCGACCGCGCACTTTTCCGGCGAAGGCCTCGCCGCGGCGCGCGCGCGCATGGAAGAGCAGATCGGACTGGCGCGCACGCTCAGCGAAAGCGCCGGCGTCTTTGCCCGCGACAAGGCGCGCGAGGCCGCGAACACCACCGACCACTACGTGCGCGAGAAGCCGTGGCAGGCCGTCGGCATGGCGCTTGCGGCCGGCATGCTGATCGGCTTCATCGGCAGCCGGCGCTGACCGGATCAACATGTCCCTGGCGGCCGACGCGACCCGCACCCTGATCACCCAGGCGCAGCGCCGGCTGGAACTGCTGGGCGTGGAAGTGGCCGACGAAGCCATGCGCTTCACGCGCCTGCTGTTCTGGGAACTGCTGGCCGTGTTCCTGTCCTGCCTGGGCTTTTCCCTGCTGCTGCTGCTGGGCATCGCCGCCGCGTGGGATGGCCCGAACCGCCTGCAGGTGATCGGCGGCTGTGCCGCGCTGACCTTGCTGGGCGGAGCGCTGGGCGGGGTCATGTTCCGGGTGCAGCGGCGGCGCATGCCGCCGCCGTTCCGGGATACGGCCGCGGAGCTGGGCAAGGACGTTCAGGCCCTGCATTGATCGCGACCCGATCCAGCGCCCACCCATGACCCGCCCCGATCCCGTCGCCGATCTCGCCGAGCGGCGCGAGGAACTGTCCGCCGAGATCGGGCGCGAGCGCGAGCATCTGGCGCAGGCGACGCGCACGCTCGACGGCCGTGGCGCGATTCCCAGCGAAGCGCGGGAAATGGCGGAGCGCATCGCGCCGCTGCTGCTGCCGGTGGTCATCTTCCTGTTGCTCAAGCCGCAGCGAACGGTGCGCTGGGCGGTGAGCGCCTGGGGCCTGTGGCGCACGGCGAGGCGCAGCGGGCTCGCCGACGAGGTGCTGGCCCGGCTCGGCAGCAGGCCCCGCCGGAGAACGTGAGCTTGCTCACGCAACCGGCTGAAGTGAGCACGATTTCCCCCCGCGCCCCACCCTTCCGGGAACCGCCCATCCCTCGTCGGCCTCAGACCTCCAGACGCCCGCGCGCCCGGTGGAGCCGGCTTTCATGCCGCATGTACTGATCGTCGACGACGACGAAAGCCAGCGCGCTGCGCTCGCCGAGCTGGTCGCGGCCGAAGGCTTTACGGTCGCCGGCGCCGGCGAGCTGCGCGAGGCGCGCATCCAGATGGGCCGCCTGCGGCCGGACGCGGTGCTGATCGACCTGCGGCTGCCGGACGGCGACGGCATGGACCTCTTCGACGATCTCCCCGCGGGCGCGGTCGAGGTCATCGTCATGACCGGCCACGCGTCGGTCGAGAGCGCGGTGGAGGCGCTGCGGCGCGGCGCCGCCGATTACCTGGTGAAGCCGGTCAACCTGCAGCGGCTCAAGGCGGTGCTCGCGCGCGTGCCGCGGCCCGGCGATCTCAAGGCCGAAATCGGCAGCCTGCGCGGCGAGCTGCGGCGGCTCGGTCACTTCGGATCGATGCTCGGCCAGTCGCAGCCGATGCAGGCGCTGTACGACCAGATCCAGCGCGTCGCCCCGACCGAGGCCACCGTGTTCCTGGTCGGCGAGAGCGGCACCGGCAAGGAGCTCGCCGCCCGCACCATCCACGAGCTGAGCCGCCGGCGGCGCCAGCCGTTCTTCCCGGTGAACTGCGGCGCGATCTCGCCGAACCTCATCGAGAGCGAGATGTTCGGGCACGAGAAAGGCTCGTTCACCGGCGCCGACCGCCAGCACAAGGGTTACTTCGAGCGCGCCAACGGCGGCACCCTGTTCCTGGACGAAGTCACGGAGATGCCCGTGGAGCTGCAGGTCAAGCTGCTGCGCGCGCTCGAGACCGGCCGCTTCATGCGGGTCGGCACGCACCAGGAGCTGGACACCGACGTGCGCGTCATCGCGGCGACCAATCGCGACCCCGAGCAGGCGGTGGCCGAGAAGAAGCTGCGCGCCGACCTGTATCACCGCCTCAACGTGTTCCCGCTGCAGATGCCGCCGCTGCGCGAGCGCGCCAAGGACATCGGCCTGCTCGCCGAGTACTTCCTGGCCGAACTGAATACGGCGCACGGCACGCACAAGACCTTCGCCGCGCCGGCGCTGGCGGCGATCGCTGCCGCGACCTGGCCCGGCAACGTGCGCGAGCTCAAGAACTACGTCGAGCGCGCCTACATCATGGCCGACAGCGTGCTCGACGCCAGCGCCGCGCCGCCGCCCGCGCAGGAAAGCGCGGAGCGCGCCGCCAACATCACCGTGCCGGTCGGCATCTCGCTGGCCGAAGCCGATCGCCGCCTGATCCTCGCCACGCTCAAGCAATGCGGCGGGGTCAAAAAATGGGCCGCCGAGCTGCTGGGCGTGAGCCTGAAGACGCTGTACAACCGGCTCGAGGAATACCGCCGCAGCGGCCTGCTGACACCCGAAGGCCAGTCGGCGCAAGGACCGTCGGGGCCGGGGAATCCGCCGAGGCCCTCGGCGACGCACTGAAGCGCGCCGCATGCCTCGCCGCGACTCCGCTGCGCGTACGCGCGCTGCCCGGCGCCTGCGCCGCCTGCGGCACGAGCTGCAGCGTGCGGTGGCGAGCCAGCGGCAGCTGCGCCTGATCACGGATGCCGCGCCGGTCTGCATCGCGCAGTGGGATCGCGAGGGCCGCTTCCGCTTCGCCAACCGCGCCTGCGGCGAGCGCTTCGGCCTCGACCCGGAACGCGTGGCCGGGCGTACCCTCGCCGACGTTCTGGGCGAGGAAGTCGGGGCCGTGCTGCGCGGACCGATGGCGGCGGCGCTGTCCGGCCGGCGCGCGCAGTTCGAAGCCAAGCTGCCCCATCGCGAGCTGGGCGCCCGCACCCTGCACGTGTCCTACGTGCCGGAGTTCGACGAGCACGGCGGCGTGGCCGGCGTGATCGCGCTGATGAGCGACGTCACCGAGCGGCGCCGCGCCGAGCGCTCGCTGCATCAGCGCGAACGCGAGTTCAAGACGCTGGCGGAGAACTCGCCGGACGTCATCGGCCGGCTCGACCCGGACCTGCGCCTGCTCTACATCAACCGCGCGGCCGAGGCCGCCTTCGGCCTGCCGGCCGAGCGCTTCATCGGACGGCTGCTCGACGACACCGGCCTGCCGCCGCTCGCGGTCACTGCCTGCAGCGAGGCGGTGCGCGGCTGCCTGCGCAGCGGGCGCGAACAGGGCTTCGGCTTCCGCGTCCACACGCCCGGGCGCACGCGGCACTTCACCGGCCGCGCGATCCCGGAGCTCGACCGCAGCGGCGCCATCGAGACCGTACTCACCATCGTCTACGACGTCACGCAGCGCGCCGAGTCGGAACGCGAGCGCGACTCGGCGCTGCTGCGCGAGCAGGCGGCGCGCGAGCAGGCCGAGGCCGCGGCGGCGGCGCGCGACCAGTTCCTTGCCGTCGTCTCGCACGAGCTGCGCTCGCCGCTGAACGGCATCCAGAGCTGGGCGCACGTCCTCGAACAGCACCTGGCCGGCGGCGGCGACTCGTCGCGGCCCGCGGTGGAGCGGGCCCTGGCCGGCATCCGCACCGGCGTGGCCCAGCAGGTGCGGCTGATCGAAGACCTGCTCGACGCCACGCGCATCGTCAGCGGGCAGTTGCGGCTGGTGCGGCAGCCGTTCGCGCTGGCGCCGGTGCTGCAGGCCGCGCTCGAAAGCGTCCGCGCCCATGCCGCGACGCGCGGCGTGCGGCTGCACGTGGACCTGGCGCTGGGCGACGAGCAGGTCGAGGGCGATCCCGATCGCGTGCAGCAGATCGTCTGGAACCTGCTCGACAACGCGGTGAAGTTCTCCGCCGCGCAAGGCAGCGTGTGGCTGTCGGCCGCGTGCCAGGACGGCGAGGCCTGCGTCGCCGTGCGCGACCAGGGGCGCGGCATCACGCCGGATTTCCTGCCGCACCTGTTCGACCGCTTCCGCCAGGCGGACGCCTCGATGACGCGGCGCCACGATGGCCTCGGCCTGGGCCTGGCGCTGGTGCGCCATCTCGCCGAGCTGCATGGCGGCCGCGTCATGGCGGAGAGCCCGGGGCGCAACGAGGGCGCCACGTTCCGCGTCTACCTGCCGCTGCGCCCGGCCGAGCCGGCCGGCCCGCGCCGCCGCCCCCGCGACGCGCCCCGGCCGCCGCCGTCGCTGGCCGGCATCCGCGTGCTGCTGGTCGATGACCAGGCGACGGCGCGCGAGTCCCTGGGCGAGCTGCTGCGGCATGCCGGCGCGCAGGTGCACGCCGCGGGCTCGTGCGCCGAGGCGCTGGCGCTGCTCGAGCAGCTTGGCCCTGCCGGCGCGCCCGGCGTGCTGCTGTGCGACATCGCCATGCCCGAGGCGGACGGTTACCTGACGCTGCAGCGCATCCGGGCGTGGGAGGAGCGCCAGGGCATCGCGCCCGCCGGGCGCATGGCGGCCGTCGCCATCACCGCCTACACGCAGCGCGAGGATCGGCTGCGCGCGCTGGCCGCCGGCTATCGCCTGCACCTGGCCAAGCCGGTGGCGCCGGCGGAACTGATCGCGGCGATCGCGGGTCTCGGCATGGCGCCCGGCGGCGGCACGGGCCGAACTCCGCGACGGCCCGGACAGTCACAGGAACAGGCAAGCGGGCTCCCGCCCGCGTGACCCCAGGAGCCTTCCCATGATTCGAACCCTGCTGTTGGCCGTCGCCCTGCTTGGCGGCGTCACCGGATGCGCCGTCATGCGCGACCAGTCCACCGCCGGCGAGTACGTCGACGACTCGACCATCACCACGCAGATCAAGGCGCGTTTCGCCAAGGATCCCGAGGTGAGCGCGCTGTCGATCGAGGTGCACACGCTGCGCGGCGAAGTCCAGCTGTCCGGCTTCGCGAAGAACGACGACGAGAAGGCGCGCGCCGGGCAGATTGCCCGCGAGGTGCGCGGCGTGCAGGACGTCGATAACGACATCATCGTCCGCAGCTGACGCCGTACCGGCGGCGGCCGGAGCCCACGATGACCCTGCGCCACTGGGCGCGGCGGCTCACGCTCGCCGTCGCCGTTCTGTCCCCCTTCGCCTGCGCGATGCCGCCGGCGCAGGAGGACCTGCTCGGCGACCGCGATGCGGTGGGCACGCTGCTGGCGGGCTGCGAGTCGCAGCTGCCCGATACGGTTCTGGAGCAGGCCGCATCCACGCCGCAGCGCCGCCTGTTCATCCGGCGCATCAACGCGCTCGAGACCGCGCTGACCCGCAAGCCGCTGATCCCGGGCAACCGGGTGCAGCTGCTCATCGACGGGCCGGAGACGCATGGCGCGCAGCTCGAGGCGATCCGGCGCGCGCGCCACAGCATCCACATGACCACCTACATCATCACCGACGACCGCATCGGCCATCGGTACCTGAAGGCGCTCGGCGAGCGCGCGCGTGCCGGCGTCAAGGTGCGGCTGATGTTCGACTCGATCGGCGGCCAGGAGGCCGGCGCCGAGTTCCGCCAGCAGCTCGAGGCCGCCGGCGTTGAGCTGCACGAGTACGCGCCGGCCAACCCGCTGAAGGATCCGGAAGTGTGGCGCGTCACGCACCGCAACCACCGCAAGCTCCTGATCGTCGACGGCCGCGTCGCCTTCACCGGCGGCATCAACATCAGCGACGAATACCTGCACTCGTCGCATGCCGGCTCGGGCTCGCGTTCCAGCGGCGGCTTCCTGTCGAAGGGCAAAGGCGTGGCGCACGGTTCCTGGCGCGACACCCACATCCGCGTCGAGGGTCCGGCGGTGGCCGAGTTCCAGCGCGTCTTCCTGGACATGTGGAAGAAGGAGCACGGACCGATCGAGGACGACGCTCACTACTGGCCGGTGCTGAAGGAGCGCGGCCACGACCTGGTGCGCGTCGTTGCCCAGAACGGCAACGACCTGCAGGGCGCGCTGCTGGAGCCGCTGCTCCCGTCCGGCGGGGGCCGCAAGCCGAAGTTCGCCATCTACGGCAGCTACATGGCCGCCATCGGCGAGGCGCACGAGCGCGTCTGGATCACGCAGGCCTACTTCGTGCCCAACAGCGAGTTCATGGAGGCGCTGGAGCGTGCCGCGAAGCGCGGCGTCGACGTGCGGTTGCTGGTCGCGGGACAGAGCGACATCGGCCTGATCCTGCACGCCTCGCGGCGCCACTACGCCGAGCTGCTGGAGGCCGGGGTGCACATCTTCGAGTACCACGGCCCGGTACTGCACGCGAAGACCGCCGTCATCGACGGGGTCTGGTCCACGGTGGGATCGTCGAACCTCGACTACCGCAGCTTCATCCACAACGACGAGGCCAACGCCATCGTCCTGGGCGAGGACTTCGCCGCCGACATGGAACGCACCTTCCGCGACGACCTGCAGCGCTCTCAGGAGATCGACCCGGCGGCGTGGAAGGACCGGCCGTTGCTCGACAGGATCAAACAACAGGCAACGGTGCTGCTGAAATACTGGATCTGAAGTACGGGATCCGGGCGGATCAGGCTTCCATCATCCGGCGCAGCTCGTGCAGGTCCACGGGCTTGACCAGGTGATGGTCGAAGCCGGCATCGACGATGCGGGCGTGGTGGCTGGCGTCGGCGGCCCCGGTCAGGGCGATCAGGCGGGCCTTCAGCGGCGATGCGCGCAGGCGCTGGGCCAGCTCGTAGCCGTCCACGCCCGGCATGTCGATGTCCAGCACGATGGTGTCCGGCTGCAGCTGCGAGGCCGCGCCCAGCGCCTCGCACGGATCGGTCACCGCCGCGACCTCGTGGCCGTGCGCACGCAGCACCTCGCCCAGCGAGGCGGCCGCGTCGGCATGGTCGTCCACCAGCAGCACGCGGCGCGGCGTGGCCGGCGCCGCCGGGGCGCGGGCGCGCTCGGCGACGGACCTGCGCACGCCGTCGCCGGCGCCGAGGCGGCCCATCTGGCGGCGCGCGGAATCCAGCAGCTCCTCGACCAGTTCCTGCAGGCGCGTCGCCTGGCGCTCGATGACGTCGCGCGCCGAGCGCCACACCTGGGGGTCGTCGGTGAGGTGTGTCATCGCCAGAGCCGTGGTGATCGGCGACAGCGGGTTGCGCAGCTCGTGGCTCAGCACCGCGAGCAGCTCGTCCTTGGCGGCGTCGCTGGCGGCGAGCTCGCGCAGCCGGCCCGTGAGTTCCTCGCGCAGACGGCTCTCCTCGGCCTCGGCGTTGCGGCGCCGGACGATCTCGGTTTCGAGCGCGCAGGCGCGCTGCTGCATCTCGGCGAGCTGCCGGCGCAGCCCGATGACGTCCGTCAGGCGCCCGCCGTCCAGCGGGTGGATGTGGGTGTGCAGGTCGCAGACGCGGCGGAAATCCTCGCGGTCCTCGGTGCACTGGAAGGCGTCCAGCCGATAGGCGCACAGCAGCGCGAACGGGTGGCGCGTCGCCAGGTCGTTCCACATCTGCTCGAGGCGCATGGCGGCGTCGCGCCGGCCGTCGGCCCACAGCAGCGCCACCATTTCGCCGAAGGCGCGCACCGGGCGCCCCCCCTGCGACGCCTGCGCGATCGCGCCGCCGATGACGGCTTCGAAGCGCTGCGCATCCGGGACGCCGTCCACGCAGATCTCGGCCAGCGTGTCTGCGGCGTCGAGCATGCGGACGCGGCCGGCCCAGCCCGCGGCCGGCCTGCCGGCGAGGGCCCGCGTCAACTCGGCGCGGTGCTCGGCAGTGGCGATGACGATGGCGCTGGCCCGCGCGCGAAAGCCTTCCTGCAGGAAATCCACGATCTGCGAGACCAGGCTCGGGCCGTCGTCATAAAACCTAACGCTGTGTTCCTGCACTGCTGGCTCTCCAGGGGGCGCAGGGCGTGCACCTGTCACGCGGGACTGCGCTGAGACCGCGTCGATCGCGTCCTGCTGCACGAATTGACCGCGAAACTGTGCGCTGCGTCACTGGGTTCGCGCTGAGCGCCTGAACCGGGGGGTAAAGTGCACTCCCGCCTGACGCCGCAGCAGCCGCGCCCCGGAAGCCTGGTGACCGAGTCCCGCAGAACCAGTCCCGTCGCACGGCGCCTGCTCCTCTTGTTGGTGACCGCGGTGCTGCCGCTTGCCGCCGCCGCCGGTATCGGCATGGTGCTGCTGCTGCGCCAGCAGTGGGCGGAAATCCAGTCGCGTACCTTCGAGGCCACCCGCCTGTCGGCGGCCGGCATCCAGATCGAGCTGGCGCGTCACCAGTCGGCGGCCCACGGCCTGGCGCAGTCGCCGACACTCGACATCCCCGACCTGCGGCTGTTCGGGGTGCTGGCCGACCGCCTGCTTTCCAGCAACCCGGGCTGGATCGGCGCCACCCTGCTGAGACCCGACGCGGCCCTGCTGCTGCAGCGCGGCGTGGCACTGCCTGGTTCGCTGCGCGACCCGCACGATCCGGCCTTCGAGCACGCGGTATCCACCCGCCAGGAAGTCGTCGGCGATCTTGTGCGTATCGACGCCGGCGAGTGGGCGGTGCCGGTGGTGGTGCCGGTGGTGCGCGGCGGCCGGGTCGAATACGTCGTCGCCGTGCTGGTTTCGGCGCGCAGCTTCGGCAGTGCGATCGCCTCGCAGCGGCTGCCGCCGGAATGGACCGTGTCGGTGTTCGACACGCACCTGCGCCGCATCGCGCGCTCGCGCGATGCCGAGCGCTATGTCGGCGGCGAGCCCGCCGCGAGCCTGACCGAGCTGCTGCAGCGCGAAACCGGGCTGGAAGGCGGCGGCATGACGCGCACCATCGAAGGCGTGGTGGCCTACACGGCGTTCGTGCGGCTGCCGTCGGTCCACTGGACGCTGGCGCTGGCGATCCCGACGGAGCAATACCAGGCGGCCCTGGTGCGCGGCTGCGCCCTGTACGGCGGCGGCCTGCTGCTGTCGTTGCTGGCGGCGCTGTTCATGTCCTTGCGTGCGGCGCGCGGCATCGGCGGGCCGCTGGCGGAGCTGCGCGAAGCCGCGCAGCGCATCGGCGCCGGCGACCTGCCGGAGCTGCCGCGCAGCGACCTGGCCGAGGTGCAGGACGTCGGCCGCGCGCTGGTGGAGTCGGCCACCGCTCGCCGGCGCAGCGAGCAGGCCCTGCGGGCGTCGGAGGAGAAATTCGCCACGGCCTTCGACCAGACGCCGCTGTCGCTCACCATCACGTCGCTCGACACGCAGCAGCTGGTCGAGGTGAACCAGGGCTTCCTGCGCGTCACCGGCTACACCCGCGAGGAAGTCATCGGGCGCACGCCGGAGGAACTCGGCCTGTGGGTGGACCCCGCGCAGCGCGCCGAGCGCTTCCGCATGCTGCGGGCCGGCAAGCGTCCGCCGGACCTGGAGTCGAGCTTCCGCGCCCGCGACGGCCGCGAGATCCACGGCCTGATCGCCTCGGCACTGGTCGAGATCGGCGGCCGGCAGTGCGTGCTCAGCTCCAACGTCGACATCAGCGAGCGCCGGCAGGCCGAGGCCGCACTGCAGGCCAGCGAGCGCCAGCTCGCGGCCACCGCGCAGCAGCTGCGCGAGGCCGACCAGCGCAAGGACGAATTCCTGGCGACGCTCGCGCACGAGCTGCGCAACCCGCTGGCGCCGATCAGCAACGCGCTCGAGATCCTCAAGATGCCGTACGTCGACCCGGACACCGCGCGCCTCACGCGCCAGGTGATGGAGCGGCAGGTCCAGCAACTCGTCAGGCTCGTCGACGACCTCCTCGACGTCTCGCGCGTGATGCGCGGCAGGATCGAGCTCCGCCGTGAACACGTCGAGCTCTCAGCGGTGATCGCGCGCGCGGTGGAGACCGCGCAGCCACTCCTGCATGCGAAGGGTCACCGCCTCGGCATCGAGATCGCCGACCACTCGATGGCCGCGGAAGTCG
>DATLCG010000023.1:0-12611 GCA_035526525.1 Binatia bacterium | reverse complement strand
CGCGCGGCGCGTGCGCGCGGCGCTGGCCGCGCTGCCCGAGCGCCAGCGCGCGGCGCTGGTGCTGTGTCATTACCGCGAGCTGGGCAACATCGAGGCCGCGCAGGTGCTGGAGGTCTCGGTGGATGCGCTGGAATCGCTGCTCGCGCGCGGCCGGCGCGCGCTGCGAGTGGCGCTGGCCGAAGAAGCGGCCGAGCTGACTGGAGAGATGCAATGAACCTGACCCGCGCGCGGCTGCAACAGCTGCTGGATGCCTACGGCGCCGACCCGCGCCGCTGGCCCGGCGAGGAGCGCGCGGCCGCCGAGGCGTTGCTGCGCGGCGAGCCGGCGGACTCGCCCTTGCGGCGTGACGCCGCCGCGCTCGACACGCTGCTCGACCGGCTGCCGGCGGTGGCGGACGACGCGGCGCTGCGCAGCACGATCTTCGCGGCGCTGCCGGCGCGGGAGCGCCCGTCCGGCTGGCGCGAGGCCCTGGCCGAGCTGGCCGGCCGCGTCGGCGGCTGGCGCCTGGCCGGCCCGGCCTTCGCCTTGGCCCTGGCCGGCGGCGTCGCCAGCGGCGTGCTGCTGGAAAGCGAAACGCAGGCTGGCGTCGCGACGCTCGAGGCCGCTGCAGAATCTCCGGATGACCTTCTGGCACTGGCGCAGCTCGACGCGCCGGCGTGGAGCGACGTGACCGCAGGAGAAGCCGAGTGAGCCCGCGCCTGGAGCGCGCGCTGCCGTGGGTGCTGCTGCTGTCGCTGGCCGCCAACCTGTTCTGCGGCGGCGTGATCTTTGCGCATCACTTTGCGCATGGCGGCTCGCACGGCAGTGCGCACCGCGGGCCGGGCCATCGCCACCGCCACGGCGTGCTGCCAGGGCCGCATGAGCTGCGCGCGGCGCTCTCGCCCGAGGCGCAGGCCCGCTTCGACACGCTCCACCAGGAGCACCGCCCGGTGATCCGCGAGCGCCTGCGGGAACTGGCTGCGGCCCGCCGCACGCTGGCCGAGGAGCTGCGCACCGAGCCCCTCGACCGCGCCCGGCTCGACGCGGCCTTCGCCCGCGTGCGTGAGGCCGAGGCCCAGCTCGCGCTGGAGACGCAGACGATGTTCGCGAAGCTGGCCGAAGGCCTGGGCCCGCAGGACCGCGCGCGGCTGGCCGCGCTGATCCCGGGCATGCATGGGCCGGGGCCCGAAGGCGCGACGCCACCGCCCGATTAGGATTTCTCCGCGCAACTCCAACAACCGCTTTTGTAGGGTGCGCCATGCGCACCGTCGGCTCGCCGCCCGGTGCGCATGGCGCACCCTACGAGGCAGTTCTTGTGGCGATCCCTCGCTGGTACTGCGCTCACTGGCGAGAGCCTCCCCTCACCCCTGCCCTGCTCTTGTAGCAGCGGCGTAAGCCGCGACCGGTCGTTAGATCTAACTGCCGGTCGCGGCTCACGCCGCTCCTACAAAAGATCAGGTCAAGCGCCGCCGGCGCAGCAGTGCCAGACCCGCCAGCGGGCCCAGCAGCAGCAGCCCCAGCGCCCCGCCGAAACGGCTGCCGTCCACCGGCCCGGTCGTGGGCACGCCCGGTGCCGTCACGGCCGCGCCGCCCACCGTGATGATGGTCTTGGCGGCGTTGCTGCTGACCTTGCCGCGTGAGTCCTTGACCACGACCTGCGCCGAATAGGTGCCGTTCTTCTCGTAGGTGTGGTCGATGCGCGGCGAGGCCTGCTCGACTTCCTCGGTGCCGTCGCCGAAGTTGAAGGCGTACGACTCGATCGAATCGACGCTGTCGTCGTCGCTGGAGGCGGTTGCGTCGAAGTGCACCAGCAGCGGCGCGGCGCCCGACGACACGCTGGCCAGCAGCCTCGCGATCGGCGCCGTGTTCGGCAGGCAGAAGTCGGGCGTACGGAACACGTAGCTGCCGCCGCTGGTGCTGTCGGCGATGGTCTCGTTGGTGCCGCCGGTGCCAGGCAGCGGGCTGGGGCCGCTGGCGCGCACGCTGCCGAAGATGTTGGCCATGCCATCGCCCGGCATGGGCGAGCCGATCTTGGCCTTGTCGATGACGAAGGTGATGTTGCCGTCGGCGGTGAAGCCGCTGCCCTCGTCGAGCGTGCCGAGCGGGTTGAAGATGCGGCCCGGCGCGTCCTGGCCGGCGACCTGCGTCGTCGTCGTGCCGTAGCTGAAGCTGGGCGCGGCGCCGTCGGTCGAGATCATCGACACGTAATAGTCCTCCTGGCCCTCCGGAACGGTCGGCGGCAGGAAGCGCACGGTCCAGCGCCAGCCGGGCGGCACGCTGCTCAGGTCCACGACCTTGAGGGTGAAGACCAGCTTCCCCTCGAGCTTGTCCGGCGGCTCGGCTACCGACACCGCAGTGATGTCGAAGGCGTCGCTCGGGTAGGTGGCGTCGCCGGTCGGCGCCGTCACCACCTGCACGCCGGGCAGCACGCACGGGCCGTCGGTGACCGGGCGCGGGCCGACCAGCAGCGCGATGGTGTTGCTGAAGTCGCTGGTGCCGCGGTCGTTGACCGTCACCACCTTGTAGAAGTACTGCTCGACCGCCGGGTCGGCGCCGCGGTCGTTGAACATCGCTGCGCCGCGGGTCTGGCCGATCTGCTCGTACGCGCCGTCGGCGCTGGTGCTGCGATAGACCTGGTAGGCGGTGATCTTCGATCCGCCGCTATCGGGCTTGCGCCACTTCAGGTACGCGCCAAGATCGTCGCGCCGGCCGGCGAGGCAGGCGTTCTTCGGCGCGATCGGCTGCGGGAAGTCCACGTCGTGCGCCGCGTACAGCGGCTGGCCGCCGGACTGGCGCACGATGTTGGCCTTCTCGGTGTAGCTGTTGGGGCCGTCCGGCACGCAGGTGCCGACGCAGCCGTCGGCGAAGGCGTAGATCGCGCGGCCCTTCTCGTCGAGCGTGATCTCGTTGAAGTCGAGCAGGTTGCGGTTGAGCGAGCCGCCGCCCTGGTTCCAGATGCCGCCGGCGTGCTGCACCGGGTCGCCCGGAGTCGCGTTGACCGTGGTCCAGGTCGCGCCGCCGTCGAAGGTGTGCGCCATGAACAGGTACCACACGCCGGGGAAGTCGAGCGCCTCGTGGTTGCCCTCGCTGGTGGTGCCGATGAAGCCGCAGACGGCGCGGTCGGGGTCGCCGGCGATGGCCTCGGTGAACACCGCGTTCTGCAGGCCCAGCTGCTCGCCGACGTCGGTGTCGCTGACCCAGGTCAGGCCCTTGTCATGGGTGACGGCGACGTGCGGATGGCCGTCGTCCTGGATGTAGCAGAAATAACCGGTGTTGTTGTCCGAGCCGATCGCGTACGAGGGGTCGAGGATCGCGGGCGCGAGACCACTGGTCGGGACCTTGCGGATCTCCCAGGTGCTGCCGGCATCCTCGGACACGACCAGCGCCTGGTTGGAGCCGCAGCCGCGGTTGGGCACGAACACCGTGCCGTCGGGCGCCACGCGGATGTGGCCGTGGATGCCGCCGCACTCGGTGAAGTTGTACATCAGCGACGGCGGGTTGAACGACACGCCGCCGTTGTCGCTGCGCGCGCACTCGGACACGTAGCCGGTCTGCGCGCAGTAGTAGACCGCGCTGTTCTTGTTGAGCGGCGTGCCCAGCGGCACCGAGGCCGGGTACGGGCCGGCGCCGACGCTCTGGTGGTCGTAGCTGCCGTTGGTCGGGTCGAGCTGGCCCGGGGTCCACGATTCGCCGTCGTCGTCAGTGAAGGCGAAGTAGCTGTTGGCGCCGATCAGCACGCCGCCGGCCGGCGGGACCTGGCTGCGCAGCTGCGAGACGAAAGTGCGGCCAGTGGTCTGGTCGGTGTAGAGGATGGGATCGAGCGAGGAGGTGCTGGTGAAGACGAAGGACTTGTCCTCCCAGTCGGCCTCGCAGGCCTCGGGCTGGACCTCGACCAGGTTCTCCGGGAAGGTCGCGCGCAGGGTCTGCAGCCCGGAGATGTACATAACCCGATGGGTTTCCAGGTTGTAGCCGACGGAGGGCTCGCCGGAGGTTTCGCCCAGCGGCGTGGGCGGCGTGTAGACGATGTAGCGCGGCGCGGTTGCGGGCGCGTCGGGGATGCCCGGCGGCGGCGACGGCGGCCCGCCGTCGCCCGCGCCGCGCACGGTCGCGATCAGGGTCAGGCGGCCGGTGTAGGGCGTGTCGGCGGATGCGGCGAACGGGCAGGCGATCGCGGTGAAGGCGCCGGCCTGCGGGTCCTGCACCGTGATCTCCTCGTTCGGCGCGCCGCCGTCGCTCGAGTCGACCAGCGCGTCGTCCTTGTTCAGGGTCAGGATCAGGTCCTGCGCCGCGTCCGCCCACTCGATGCGGAACACCGCCTGCACCTCGAGCGTCGAGTAGACGCCGTCCGGCACGGTCAGGTTGATGGTGTGCGCATCGTCGGTCACCACCCCGGTGGGCAGCGAACACTCGTTGGTGGCGTTGGCGCCGGCGATCACCGTGCCGGTCCACTCGACCACCACGGTGCCCGGCGCCGAGGGCACCGCCACGTCGTGCGAAGCCGGGTCCGAGGCCAGGGCGACGGCGCAGCAGCCGGCCAGCAGCAATGCAGAGGTTTTGCGGTACATGGTCAACTCCGGGAAGAGCGCGGCGCCGCTGGATCGGGGCGTCGGGTTACGGCAAGAGTGCAAATGGCAATGACGCAGCGTCGCGTGTGAAGCGGAAAACCTCGACTGGGCCTTCGCCGCACAGGAAAGCCCGATGAAACCTTAATACGAAATCCCGTTAACCAATCGTTAACTGATGAATTATTCCCAATTCAGCCCGCCGTGGCGCCGCCGCAGGACGAACCCGCACCGGCGGTGCAGCCCAGGCAATGGTCGTCGAAGCGGATGCGCCGGCGCGTGAGCGCGGCGTAGTCGAACTCGAAGATGGTCGCCGGGCCTTCGGCGCGCAAGTCGAGCTGCTGGTTGAAGTCGCAGTCGTAGATGCGCCCCTCGTGGTCCACGCTGATCAGCGTGCGACACATGACGCCGGCCGCCGCCGCCGGGTTGAACGCGGCCAGCAGCTTGTCCATGTAGTCCTCGAGCTGGCCGGATTTCTCCAGGTGCAGCCGGAAGCGGTTGATCGGCATGTTGGTGATGGTGAAGAGCCCGTTGAACACGACGCCGAACTTGTCCTTCAGCTCGCGCTTGTAGTCCGCCTCCAGCACCGCCTGCGCGGCCGGCAGGTACGGGCCGACCGGGTTGTAGACCAGGTTGAGCGTGAGGCCGCTGCCCTCCACGCCGTAGCCCAGTGCTTTGAGGCGCTTGAGTGCCTGCATGCTCTTGCCGAACACGCCGCTGCCGCGCTGCGCGTCGGTGAAATACTCCTGGTAATACGGCAAGGACGAGATCACCTCGCAACGGTGGCGCGCAAAGAACTCCGGCAGGTATTCCTTGCTCGCGCCGGTCTGCGGGTTGCCGTCGAACTGCACGGTCAGGTTGTGCCGCACCATGACCTTGCGGCCCAGCGCCGTAGCCTGCTCCACCAGCCAGTCGAAGTCCGGGTGCAGCTCGGGCGCGCCGCCGGTGATGTCGAGCGCGCCGATCTGCGGGTGAGCACGCAGGATCGCGACCAGCTGCTCCACGCCGGCGCGCGACAGCTTCTCGGTCCGCGCCGGGGATGAATCGACGTGGCAGTGGCGGCAGGCCTGGTTGCACAGCTTGGTGATGTTGACCTGCAGGATGTCGATCGCCAGAGGCGCGAGGTCCAGGCCACGATCGGCCAGCAGCTTGCCGAAGTCGTGGCGGCGCGGCGCGAGCTCGGCCAGGCGCAGGGTGGCGGGGGCGCTCATGGTCTCAGCAGCAAGCAGCGGTCGAGCCGGCCGGCGCGGCGGCCGGGGCGCAGTCGAACAGGCCGTAGTGGCGCGACTTGTCGCCCTCGACGCGGAAGTGCCGGTGGTAACGGGTCTGCGCCAGCAGGTCCGCGGTGTTGCCGCAGACCAGCATCGGCCGGCCGGTTTCGAACAGGTGATGGTCGTCGAGCGCGAAGTGGTGCGGGAATTCCGGCAGGGTGCCCAGGTAGTGCGCGACCTGGCCATAGTCCTCGCAGCGATCTTCCAGGGCCAGCTTGAAAGCGCGCACCGTCATCGAATGGAAGTTGATGAAGCCGGCCTTGCGCTCGATCTCCGCGTTGCGCAGGTCCAGCTTCACGTTCGAGCACACACGCGCGTCGGCGCAGCCGGCCTGTGCGATCAGCCGGCGGAAGTCCTCGAAGTAGAGCGCGCCGCCCAGGCACTCGCCGATCAGCACCGGGTCCTGCGCCAGCTCAGCGGGCACGCGGCGGTCGGCGAACACATCGGAGAAGTAGAGCTCGCCGCCCGGCTTGAGCACGCGGAAGATCTCGCGGAACACGCGCGGCTTGTCGGGCGAGAGGTTGAGCACGCAGTTGGACACGACCACGTCCACCGAGGCGTCCTCGATCCCGGCGGTGCGCAGGTCCTCGATGTAGCCGTCGCGGAACTCGAGGTTGGCGTAGCCGGATTTTTCCGCGTGGTAGTCGAGGTGCCGGCGCGCGACTTCGAGCTGCTCCGCGGTCATGTCCACGCCGATGACCTTGCCGGTCGGGCCGGCCAGCTGCGCCATCACATAGCAGTCGCGCCCGGCGCCGCAGCCGAGGTCGAGCACGGTCGCGCCCTCCAGCGCCGCCGGGATCGGCGAGCCGCAGCCGTAGAAGCGGTCCTTGATCTCCGGGTGGACGTGGGCCAGCGCGGCCGCGACGTGCGGAGGCAGCGGCGCGACCAGGCAGCAGGCCGAGGTCTTGAGGTCCGCCGAGGACTTCAGCACCTTGCCGTAGTAGTCCTTGACCGAATCGATGAGGCCGGCGGGGTTGCGGGTGTCGTCCATGGGTTATTCGACTAGTTGATCAACAACAAATGTCATTCTGAGCGAAGCGAAGAATCTTGTTGGCGACGGAAATCCTGTTAGCGAGGAGATCCTTCGCTGCGCTCAGGAT
The DNA here is from genome assembly GCA_035526525.1 of Binatia bacterium. GTDB lineage: Bacteria > Pseudomonadota > Gammaproteobacteria > Nevskiales > Nevskiaceae > JACPFV01. The sequence continues at coordinate 5,699 of DATLCG010000023.1, read as the reverse complement.
GACAGGCACTTTCTGCTCCTTCCGACAGGTCATTTTCTGCTCATCCGGGCGCGCTGAATAGCCCGGCGACGGCTCCCGTTCTAAAGCACCAGCTTGTCCAAGTGGTTCTGCATCTGCACGCCGTGCACCAGCGTGATCCCGGCTTTCATCACCGCGGCCACGTGCACCGCTTCCATCATCTGCTCGGGATTGGCGCCAGCTTCCAGGCAGGCGGTGGAATAGGCGTCGATGCAGTATGGGCAGCGCTCCGAGTGCGCTACCGCCAGGGCGATCAGGGCCTTCTCGCGCTTGGTCAGCGCACCGTCCTGACCGGTGACCATGCCGTAGTACTTGAAGAACTCGTCCGCCAGCGGCTTGGCGTGCTTGCCGATGCCGCCGAATTTCTTCAGGTCTTCCGATTCGAAATAGTTGCTCATTTCCGCGGTTCTCCAGGCAAAAGGGGAAACCGCTCACCCCGAGTAGCCCCGCGAAGGGGCGCGTATCGAGGGGCGGATCGTGCCTCGATACGCCCGCTTCGCGGCTACTCGGCATGAGCGGGTGCTTCGGGCCCTGGAACAGTAGCGACACACCACGGCCCTGACCACCACCGCGCTGCTAGAATGCGCGCCCTTTTCGTGGTTATTCCGCTGCAATGCCCGCCGCCCGCACCGCCCCCCGCAAGCGCTCCCCGCGCGTGGGCTTCGTCTCCCTCGGCTGCCCCAAGGCGCTGGTCGATTCCGAGCGCATCCTGACCCAGCTGCGGGCCGAGGGTTACGAAACCGTGCCCAGCTACGACGCGGCCGACGTAGTCTTGGTCAACACCTGCGGCTTCATCGACAGCGCCGTGGCCGAGTCGCTCGACGCCATCGGCGAGGCCATGGCCGAGAACGGCAAGGTCATCGTCACCGGCTGCATGGGCGCGGGCGGCAAGCAGAACCTGATCCGCGACAAGTTTCCCGACGTGCTGTCGATCAGCGGGCCGCAGGACCTGGACTCGGTGATGAAGGCGGTGCACACCGCGATCCCGCCCCGGCACGACCCGTTCTTCGACCTGGTGCCGCCGCAGGGCATCAAGCTGACGCCGCGGCACTACGCGTACCTGAAGATCTCGGAGGGCTGCAACCACAAGTGCAGCTTCTGCATCATCCCGTCGATGCGCGGCAGGCTGGCCTCGCGCCCTATCGACAGCGTGCTGGTCGAGGCCGAGAAGCTCGTCAAGTCCGGCGTGCAGGAATTGCTGGTGATCTCGCAGGACACCAGCGCCTACGGCGCGGACCTGAAATACGCAGCGGCAAGCTGGCGCGGCCAGGAATACCAGAGCCGCATGCTCGACCTGTGCCGTGGCCTTGGGACACTCGGCGCCTGGGTGCGCCTGCACTACGTCTACCCCTACCCGCACGTGGACCAGGTCATCCCGCTGATGGCCGAGGGCAAGGTGCTGCCGTACCTGGACATCCCGTTCCAGCATGCGTCCAAGGCGGTACTCAAGGCGATGAAGCGCCCGGCCGCGGCGGAGAACACGCTGGAGCGGATCAGGGCCTGGCGCGCGATCTGCCCGGAGCTGACGATCCGCAGCACCTTCATCGTCGGCTTCCCCGGCGAGACCGCGGACGATTTCCAGCAGCTGCTCGACTGGCTGGAGGAAGCGCAGCTCGACCGCGTCGGCTGCTTCAGGTACTCGCCGGTCGAGGGCGCGACCGCCAACGCCCTGCCCGACCCGGTCGCGGAGGACGTGAAGGAGGAGCGCTACCACCGCTTCATGCAGGTGCAGCAGCGCATCAGCGCCGCGCGCCTCGAGGCGAAGATCGGCAAGACCATCGAGGTCATGGTGGACGAGGTTGGCGAGGACGGCATCGTCACCGGTCGCTCCTGGGCCGACGCGCCGGAGATCGATGGCAAGGTTTACCTGTCGTGCGAGGAACCGCTGCGGCCGGGGCAGAAGGTGCAGGCCCATATCACGCAGGCCGACGAGTACGACCTCAACGCCGAAGTGGTGTCGTCGCCGCTTTTGTAGGAGCGGCGTAAGCCGCGACCTCGGCGGTCGCGGCGAGGACAGCGGTCGCGGCTTACGCCGCTCCTACAAGAGCTGATCGAAGCCGAACGACCGCGGGCTGAGCACGTTGCGCGGATCGTGCTCGCGCTTCGCCGCCAGCCACTTCTCCAGCACCGCCCTGGGCGTGCGCCTGAGAAACTCGGCACCCCACTTGGTCCCCACCCCGTGCTCGGCACTGAACGCGCCGCCATGCCGCTCGGTCACGTCGAACACCAGCTTGACCAGCGCCTCCGCGTGCGCGCTCGCCGGCTGGTCGCGCGTGCCCAGGATGTGCAGGTGCGCGCCACCGACCCCGGCGTGGCCGAAGGCGACGAACTCCATGCCGGGCCAGCCGGCGCCGATCTCGCGTGCCAGCGTGTCCAGGTACTGGCCGAACTGCGCGCACGGCACCGAGGTGTCGAAGCTCAGGCGCCCGCCGCCCAGCTCCTTCATGCGGCGGTTGGAGGACTCGGTGATCGAGTGGCGGATGTCCTTGAGCACCTTGAGCGGCCCGTAGCCGATGTGCGCATCGGGCAGCTGCAGCGTCTCCGACAGAAAGGCGTAGAGCCGGCCGGCGTGGTCGTCTTCGTCGGCGGTCTTCGCGGACGCGACCTGCAGCAGCAGGTAGTACGCAGAGTCCGGGTCCTGCTCGAACGGCAGGCGCAGCGTGCCGCCGCGCGCGAGGCGCACCAGGTTCATGGCCGAGCGCGAGATGAACTCGAACTCCTCGACCGCGCTGCCGAACGCGGCGCGCGCCGCGCGCAGCACCCGCATGGCGGCGGGCATGTCGGCGGCCGGGATCAGCGCGGCCTCGCGCTGGCTCGGCAGCAGGTGCAGGCGCAGGGTCGCGCGCGTGATGACGCCGAGTGCGCCCTGGGTCGCGATCAGGCCCTTAGCAGGATCGGGCGCGCACGAGCTGATCGCCAGCACATCCTCCGGCGGCAAGCGCCATTGCGGGCCGGCGAACGGCCCGGCGGCGCTGCCGTCGGCCCAGAAGCCCGAGGCCGAGGCGCACAGGTGCGCGGCGGTGCCGTAGCGCACTGCGTTGGCGCCGGCCGAGCCGTTGGCGATGCACGCGCCGACCGTGGCCGAGCTGGTCGAGCCCATCTCCATAGGCCAGCACAGGCCGAGCGGCTCGAGCTCGGCGTTGAGCGCATCCACCGCGACCCCGGCCTCGACCGTCGCGCTGGCAGCGGCCGCGTCGATCGAGACGATGCGCTTGAGGCGCTCGAGCGAAAGCACCGCCTCGCCCTGCGGCCGCTGCGCCTCGACCAAGCCGGTGCGGCCGGCGCTGAGCACCAGTTTCAGATCATGCTGCTGCGCAGTCCTGAGCACCGCGCCGACCTCGGCCTCGTCCTGCGCCAGCAGCACGCAGGAGGCATGGCCAGGCGCGCCGCGCTCGGGGATCTCATAGGGCTGCAGGCGCGCAGGCTCGTCAACGCAGCGCGCGCCGAGCAGGGCCTTGAAGGGTTCGGGTGCGGTCATGAGCGCTAGCGTGACGTGGCGAGCGCACTTGAGACAACTGTTTTTTCGCTAGCGGGTGCCAACAGCGGTGCGCATGGCGCACCCTACAAAAGCGGCGTCAGTCCGATGCGTTGTAGGGTGCGCCATGCGCACCGTTTGGCTTGCGCTTCGGCGCGCGGCCGCCGCACGGCCTTTGACGCTAGCCGGCGCTGACACCCGCGGTCGCGAGGTGACGCCGCGCGATGTCGAGCGCGCTGAGGCCGCGATTGCCGCGCAGGATCTCGCGCAGGCTGCGGCCGGTTTCACGGTGGATCTTGCGGATGATGTGGCGGCGGGTCGCGGTCATGGGTCGGTCTCGGTGAGATTGCAACGCGACGCCAGTGTCGCGGCAATTCGCCGGCCTGCGAGAGGCGCGCAGAACCTGCGGACGGATTCAGCTGACCGGCGGAAAGCACGCGCCGTTCAGCGCCGACGGGCGGTCACTTACTGCGCCGCGGTGAGGCGCCGGTACTGCGACATGTGACGGATCGCATCCTTCGGCCGGTCCAGCTTCTGGCACAGCAGCGCGAGGTTGTAGTGGCCGTCTGCGAGGGCCGGGTCGCCGCGCAGCGCGGCCTGGTACGCCTCGAGCGCCTCGGCCTTGCGGTCGCGGTCCTCCAGCAGCACTGCGAGGTTGTAGAGCAGCACCGGGTCCTCGCCGCAGGCCGCGAGCGCGTCGCGATAGACCTGCTCGGCGCGCGCCAGCTTGCCGGCCTCGTGCAGCAGCCGGCCGAGGTTGATGCGCGCATCGAGGCGCGCGGGCTCGGCGGCGAGCGCCTGCTCGTAGGCGCGCTGGGCGGCGTCGGAATCCTGCTGCTCCAGCGCAACGCCGCGCGCGAACCAGTCCGGCGTGTCGCCCGGCGGGCTGGCGGCCGGCGCGCGCTCGATCACCTTGAGCGAGCCGGCAGCGGGGTCGCCACCGAACGCCAGCAGGTACTGGCCGGAGTCCACCTGGCGCTGGCCGGCGCCGTCGCGAACCACCACGCGCTCGCCGACCGCGCCGATCGCGAGGCCCGACAGCGGCATGGTTTCCGGCAGCTGGCGGCGCAATTCCTTGAGCGAGCGGGTGATGCGCTTGGCCGGCACCTTGGCCGCGGCCAGCGCCTGCGCGGTGCGCAGCACGATCAGGTCCTGGAAGGAGAATTGCAGGCTTTTGCGCGGCCCGCGCGTCGGCGTGACGAAGCCGGCGTCGATCATTGCGCGGATCGTGCTGCGCGGCAGGCGCAGCAGCTTCTCGACGTCGCCGACGCCGTAGCGGTGCACGGGGCCCGCCACGAGCCCGGCTCTATTTCCGGGCGCCCTTGCGCGCGGCCGGCTCGGCGGCCGGCGCAGCGCCAGCGCGCTTGGGCGGCTTGCGCGCGGCGGCCGGGGCTGCGGCCGGCTGGGGCTCGCGTGCCTTGCCCGGCGCCGCGCCCTTCTTCTTTTCGAGGCTGGCGCGCAGGGCGTCCATCAGGTCGATGACCTGGGCGCCGCCGCCGGTGACGGGCGGCTCGGACATGGTGATCTCGTGGCCCTCGACCTTCTTCTGCACCGCCTGCTCGATGCGCGCGCTGACCTCGTCGGTGTACTGGCTCGGGTCGAACGTCTCGGAGGCCTGCTGCTCGATCAGCATCTGCGCAAGCTTGAGCTCCGCGGCCTTGACCTCGGTCTTGGGGATCTCGATCTCGCTGATCGGCCGCACCTCGCCCGCGTAGAGCAGCTGCTGCATGACCAGCCCGTCCTCGACCGGACGGATCATCACGATGTACTGCTTGCCGCGCGCGGCGTAGCGGCCGAGCGCGCAGCGGTTGGACTCGCGCAGCGCCTTGGCCAGCAGCGCGTACGGCTTGGCCCCGCCCTTGTCGGGCGCCAGGTAGTAGGCCTTGTCGAAGTAAACCGGGTCGACTGCCTCGATCGGCACGAACTCGGTGATCTCGGCGCTCTGGGTGCTGGCCTCGTCCAGGGCCTTCAACTCCTCGGGCGAGAACATCACGTACTGGTCCTTGGCGAACTCGAAGCCCTTGACCATCTCGTCGCGCCCGACCGGCACGTCTTCCTTGATGCACATGTACTGCTGGCGCAGGCGCGAGCCGCAGCCCTTGTGCAGCAGGTTGAACGAGATCGTGCGCGCGGCCTCGGTCGCGGAGTACAGCTTCACCGGGATCGAGACCAGCCCGAAGGAAACCGTCAGCGATGCAATGGATCG
>DATLCG010000066.1:0-5766 GCA_035526525.1 Binatia bacterium | reverse complement strand
CGCCCGCAGCGCCGCGGGCTTGATCGGTTTCTGCAGGAAGCCGTAGCCGTGCGCCGTCGCGGCCTCGCGGGCTGCCGGCGTGTGGTCTGCGGTGATGACGACGCCAGGGACATCCACGCCCCAGTGGCGGCGCAAGGTTTCCAGCGCGGCGATGCCGTTGTCGGCGCCGTCCAGGTGGTAATCCACCAGCGCCACGTCCGGCGGCGTGGTGCAGGCTTCGCGGGCGTCGGCCAGGCCCTGCGCGGCGACCACGCGGCAGCCCCAGCTCTTCAGCAGCGTCTCCATGCCGGCGAGCACGGCGGGCTCGTTCTCGATGCACAGCACGCGGGGGCCGGACTCGAAGGCGGCGGGGCGCGGCGTGCGCGGGCGCTCGCCTTCGACGTGCGCGGCGTTGCCGAGCGGCACGGTGATGTGGAAGACGCTGCCCTGGCCGACGCGCGAGCGCACGCCCATGCGGTGGCCGAGCAGGCGCGCGATGCGGTCGGCGATGGCGAGGCCGAGGCCCAGACCCTTCTCCTCCGCCCGCGTGTCCAGCCGCCGGAACTCCTCGAAGATCTCCGCGTGACGCTCCGCGGGAATGCCGGGGCCGGTGTCCCACACCTCGACCCGCATGCCGCCGATGACGCGCCGCGCGCCGAGCAGCACGCGGCCCTTGCCGGTGTAGCGCAGCGCGTTCGACAGGAAGTTCTGCACCACGCGGCGCAGCAGCGCCGGGTCGCTGCGCACGGCCACGCGGCTCGGCGCGTAGCGGAACTCCAGGCCGCGCTCGGCGGCAAGCGCGTTGAACTCGATCGCCAGCGGCTCCAGCACGCTCGACAGCCGGAAATCCTTGCGCTGCACCGGCTGTGCGCCGGCGTCGAGACGCGAGATGTCCAGCAGGCCGGCAAGCAGCTTCTCCGCGGCGCCGAGCGCGGTCTCGACGTTCTGCACCAGCGTGATCACGCCGGCCGGCTTGCCGCGGCGGTCGAATGCCGCAAGAAACAGTCGTGCCGCGCTGATCGGCTGCACCAGGTCGTGCGAGGCCGCGGCGAGGAAGCGCGTCTTGGCGGCGTTGGCGCGCTCGGCGTCGCTCTTGGCCACGCTCAATTCGTTGTTCAGCCGCGACAGTTCCTGGGTGCGCGCCTGCACGCGCTGCTCCAGCGTCTCCGCCAGCTCCTGCAGCCGGCGCTCGGCGTGCTTGTACGCGCTGATGTCGGCATAGGTCGTGACGAACCCGCCGCCGGGCATCGGGTTGCCGCGGATCTCGATGACCGTGCCGCCGGGCAGCTCGCGCTCGTGCGAGTAGGCGCTGCCCGCGCGCATGCGCACCAGCCGCCGCTGCACCAGGGCTTCGACGTCGCCCGGCCCGAGCAGGCCCTGGCTCGCATTGAAGCGCACCAGGTCCTCGATCGGCCGTCCCACCGTCACCAGCTCCTTGGGATAGCCGAACAGCTCGACGTAGCGCCGGTTCCAGGCGACCAGCCGCAGTTCGCCGTCGACCACGCTCACGCCCTGCGCCAGGTGCTCGAGCGCGGCCTGCATCAGCTCGCGCGAGAACTGCAGCGCGTGCGAGGTCTCGTCGAGCAGCCGGATCACGTCCTCCAGCTCCATGTCGCGACCGCGCAGCATGGAGGCGACCATCACTCGCGCCGAGGACGCGCCGAGGGCGCCCGCCAGCAGGCGCTCGGTGTGGCGCACCAGGTCGGCGGAGGCGCGCTCGCGCGGCGTGCCCGGCGCGGAGCGTCCCGCGGTCGCGGCGTAGCGGTTCAGCATCTCCGCGGTGCGCTCGGCGCCGAAGAAGCGCTCGAGCAGCTCCTCGATGTCGCCGACGGTCGCGGTCGAGCCCGCCACCTCAGCCGCCGGTGCCACGCCGGCATCCTCGATGTAGCGCGCCGCGTGCAGGCGCTCGCGCAGGCCGGCCGGGAACAGCAGCGAGCCGCCGACGTAGCCAACGAGGTTGGCGAGCAGGCTCCACAGCGTGCCGTGCGTGATGGCATCCAGCGGTCCGGCGCCGAACAGCGCGTACGGCCGCAGCCACGCCAGGCCCAGCGGTCCGTGCTGCACGAACGAGGAATCGGCGCCGAGCAGTGCGGGCAGCAGCAGCGTGTAGCCCCACAGGGTGAAACCGCCGACCAGCCCGGCCAGCACGCCCTGGTGGCTGCCGCGTTTCCAGTACACGCCGCCGACCAGCGCCGGCGCGAACTGCAGCACCGCGGCGAACGACAGCAGGCCGATGGAGGCGAGCGAGCCGGCGCCTGTGAAGTTGCGGTTGTAGAGATAGGCCAGCGCCAGCAGCACCACGATGGACGCTCGGCGCACGCTCTTCACCAGCCCCGACAGGTCGGGACGCTGCACCAGTCCCAGCCGCCGCGAGCGCAGCAGCAGCGGCGTGACCAGCTCGTTGCTGAGCATGGTCGACAGCGCCACGGTCTCGACGATCACCATGCTGGTGGCAGCCGAGAAGCCGCCGATGTAGGCCAGCAGCGCCAGGTGCGGATGGCCGGTCGCGAGCGGCACGTTCAGCACGTAGCTGTCCGGCAGCACGGCGCGCTGGCCCAGCAGCGCGGTGCCGGCGGCGGCGATCGGCAGCACGAACACGCTGATCACGGCCAGGTACAGCGGGAACAGCCAGCGCGCGGTGCGCAGGTCCGACGCGTCGCTGTTCTCGACCACGGTGACGTGGAACTGCCGCGGCAGGCACAGGATCGCGGCCATCGCCAGCACGGTCTGCGCGATGAAGCCGGCGGTCCAGGACGGCTCGCCGAGCGTGCTCTGCACCGCCGGCATCATGTCGGCGGCGTGGTAGGCCTCGCCAAGGCCGTTGAACACGCCCCACGCCGCGAACGCGCCCACCGCGACGAACGCCAGCAGCTTCACGCCGGACTCGAACGCGATGGCGAGCATCAGGCCGTGGTGGTTCTCGGTGCTGGCGACGTGACGCGTGCCGAACAGGATCGCGAACACGGCGAGCAGCATCGAGGTGATCAGCGCGGTGTCGTCGAGCGGCGCGATCGGCTGGGGATCCGGCGTCGCCAGCGCACCGAGGCTCACTGCGACCGCCTTCAGCTGCAGCGCGAGGTACGGCAGCACGCCGATCACGGCGATCAGGGCGACCAGCGCGGCCAGCTCCTGGCGGCGGCCGTAGCGCGCGCCGATGAAGTCGGCGACGGAGGTGAGGTTGTGCCGGCGGCTGACCTGCACGATGCGGCGCACCATCGGCGTCGCCAGCCCGAACACCAGGATCGGGCCGAGGTAGATCGGCAGGAAATCCCAGCCGTGCGTGGCGGCGCGGCCGACGGCGCCGTAGAACGTCCACGAGGTGCAGTAGACCGCCAGCCCCAGGCTGTACACCCACGGCTTGGAGCGCGCCTGCTGGCTCGCGGCCCGGCGCTCGGCGCGCAGGTCGCCCCAGGAGGCGATGGCGAACAGCAGACCGACGTAGCCCGCCGAGATCAGGAACAGCAGCCACCCTGGAAGCATCGCGGCCGACCCCGCCGGCGCCGCCGCGCCACGGGCGCGGCTTCGACCAAAGTCTAACCGCCCGCGGGCCCCCCGCCCGCCCTACGACCAAAGTCGTCTGTGAGCGGCCGGCCCCTTCTCCTACCGTGCGGGGATTCGCACCTATAGAGTTGCGGAGTCCTGATCCATGAGCGAGGCAGTCATGAGCGCCGTCCCCACCCAGAAGCGGTCGCGCATCTCCAACGAGGAAGAGCGGAAGGTCATCTTCGCGTCGTCCCTCGGCACCGTGTTCGAGTGGTACGACTTCTATCTCTACGCGACGCTGGCGCCCTTTTTCGCGGCGCTGTTCTTCCCCAAGGGCAACGAGACCGCCGCGCTGCTGAGCGCGTTCGCGACCTACGCGGCCGGCTTCCTGGTGCGTCCGTTCGGCGCGCTGGTGTTCGGCCGCATCGGCGACCTGGTCGGGCGCAAGTACACGTTCCTCATCACCATCATGGTGATGGGCGCCTCGACCTTCGCGGTCGGACTGCTGCCGACCTACGAGAGCATCGGCTTCGCGGCGCCCTTCATCCTGGTGACGCTGCGCCTGCTGCAGGGCCTCGCGCTCGGCGGCGAGTACGGCGGCGCCGCGACCTACGTCGCCGAGCACGCGGCGGAAGGCACGCGCGGTGCGGCCACCAGCTGGATTCAGACCACGGCCACGGCCGGCTTCTTCCTGTCGCTGCTGGTGATCGGCCTGTGCCGCGGCACGATGGAACCGAGCACGTTCGCGAGCTGGGGCTGGCGCATCCCGTTCCTGATCTCGCTGGTGCTGCTGGTCTTCTCGATCTACATCCGGCTGCGGCTCAACGAGTCGCCCGTGTTCCAGCAGATGAAGGCGGAAGGCAAGGGCTCGAAGTCGCCGCTGCGCGACAGCTTCCTGAAGTACCCGAACAACAAGTACGTGCTGCTCGCGCTGCTGGGCGCCACCGCCGGCCAGGGCGTGGTCTGGTACACGGGCCAGTTCTACGCGCTGTTCTTCCTCACCATCACGCTGAAGCTGGATTACATGACGGCGTACATGCTGATCGGCGCCTCGCTGCTGCTGGCGACGCCGTTCTTCGTGGTGTTCGGACGCCTGTCCGATCGCATCGGCCGCCTGAAGATCATCATGGCCGGCTGCCTGCTCGCCGCGGTGACCTACGTGCCGATCTTCAAGGCGCTGACGCACACGGTGAACCCGGGCCTGGAGGCATACCAGACGGCGACACCGATCACGGTCGAGGCAAGCGACTGCAGCTTCCACATCTTCGTCCTGCCCGGCACCAAGTTCAGCGAATGCGACCGCGCCAAGGATTTCCTGACGAAGTCCGGCCTGTCGTTCGAGTCGAAGCCGGCGGTCGAGGGCAAGACGGTGGTCACCACCATCGGCTCGGCAACGGTCGAGGGCTGGGACGAGGCGAAGTACAAGGAAGTGCTGAAGTCCAGCGGCTATCCGTCGAGCGCGGACAAGACCCAGGTCAACTACGTCGCGGCGCTGGCGCTGCTGTTCCTGCTGGTGCTCTACGTGACCATGGTCTACGGCCCGATCGCGGCGTTCCTGGTGGAACTGTTCCCCACCAAGATCCGTTACACCTCGATGAGCCTGCCGTACCACATCGGCAACGGCTGGTTCGGCGGCATGCTGCCGCTCCTTGCCACCGCGATGGTCGCGCGCAGCGGCAACATCTACTACGGCCTCTGGTATCCCGTGATCGTCGCGGTGGTGACGCTGATCATCGGCACGCTGTTCCTGCGGGAGACCAAGGACCGCCGCATCGACGACCACGGCTGAGCGCGACCTCCGAAGCGCAGTCGGCTCTTTCCTGGCCCCGGCAGAAACGCCGGGGCTTTTCTTTTGGGGCGGATGTTGGTGGTCACCGCGTATCGCGGGGGCCTGCGGCCCTCGGTTGTGGGTGAACGGAAGGCCGGACCCGGTGCCTGCGTCGCTCCGTGGCTCGGGCGATGCCGCATACCTGCGTCGGGGCCATGGCCCCTCCTCCGGCACGCGGCACCCCTTCGGGGCTCCGTCGCCCCTGCGCTTTACCTACGCGACGCAGGCCCCGGGCCCGGCCTTCCTCGCACCAGTCGTGGTTATTTTTCGAAAAACACGAGTGAGCCGGTGGTGGCGCCTCAGTGGCTTGATTTTCGAAAATCAACCACCGGCAATGAACAGGCCGCGTCCGGGGCTTTCGCGGAGGGAGTCAAGCGGACCCGCGCGGAGCCCCCGCAGCATCTTTTCGCTGCGGGGGTGGCCCGGAGGGCCACGCGGGGAGCCATCCCGTAGCGGAAGCACCGGATGCGGCCGTC
>DATLCG010000149.1:0-7833 GCA_035526525.1 Binatia bacterium | reverse complement strand
TGCGCGACACGGTCGAGCGCATCGCCGGCAACCGCACCCGCATGCTCACCGTCACGACCATGGTGACGTTCGCGTCGCTCTGGCTGGTGCCGCGCCTCGCGCAGTTCCGCCGGCTGCACCCGGACATCGACGTGCGCATCTCCGCCGCCAACGAGATGCTCGAGCTGGAGCGCGATCGCATCGACGTCGCCATCCGCTACATCGCCCCGGAGCGCGCTCCGCGCGGCGCGGTGCAGCTGTTCGGCGAGCAGGTGGTGCCGGTGTGCGCGCCGGCGCTGGTGCGCGACCGCCGCCGGCCGCTGCGCGAGCCGGCCGACCTCGTGCACCACGTGCTGCTGCACGACGATCCGGGCAGGGGACCATTCCCGGCGCTGCCGTACCTGCAGTGGGACGTCTGGCTGCAGGCACTCGGCCTGCCGGAGCTGCGGACCGCGGGCGCGCTGCATTTCAGCCATTACGACCAGATGATCCAGGCCGCGGCGAATGGCGAAGGCGTCGCGCTGGGCCGTCTGCCGCTGCTGTCGCGGCAGATCCGCGACGGGCGCCTGGTCGCGCCGTTCGAGAAGGCCCGTGCGCAGGGCCGCGGGCCGGTGTCGACGCGCGCCTACTTCGTCCTGACGTCTCCGGGGGCGGCGGCCCGGCCCGAGCTGAAGCACTTCATGGAATGGCTGCTCGCCGAGGCCGGGCAGGATGCGCTCAGCGCGCGCTCTGCAGCGCGTTCTGGTCGAAGTCGCGGTCCCTGAAGCCGTTGCCGAAGCGGTAGTCCTTGAACAGCAGCGTGGTGCTCTTGCCGGTCTGGTGATTGACCATGTCGAGCTTGCCCGGGCGCCAGAACTTCCCGGCGTACTGCTCGTAGCCGGCGAAGGCCAGCGTCTTCAGCAGGCTCTGCTTGCGATCGTAGAACTCGATCTTCCACGGCCGGTACTCGGCCTGGTCCAGCCACACCACCTGGCGCGTGTAGCCGGACTCGGGATCCACCGGCGTGCGCTCGATGACGAAGCACTTCTGTCCGGCCAGGTCCTCGTCGCGAAGGTACCTGTACGTGTACTTCTCGACTTCCTGCGAGCCCAGGTCCTCGTAGGCGAATTCGCTGCCCATGAACGGGCCGGACTTGTTGCTGGAGGCGATGCGCTTCACGCGTTTCAGGGCGGGCAGGTACAGCCAGCGGTCGTCATCGCCTGCCTTGTGGGACCAGGTGAGCAGCGCGGTGCCGGCGACGTCCTTCGGCTGGTCGAACACGATCAGCGACTTGTCGCCGTCGCTGGGCACCTCGAGCACCTTCGAGCGGATCTCGCGGTGCGACTCCTCGCCCTGCCGGTTGCGCAGGACCATCTGCAGCGTCGCGCGCGTGTCGCCGTAGCCGCCGTTGCGCCGGTCGGCTTCCTTCGCGATCTGCAGGCCGCGCTCCGCGGGTGCCTGCGCGTGCAGGGGTGGGGCCGCCAGCGCGGCGGCCAGCAGCAGGGGCAGCATCCTCATGGGGCTTCTCCGGCGAGCACCGGCGCCGGGCTCCGCCCGAAGCGGCCCTCCACCAGCAGCACCAGCGTGGGCGTGAACAGCAGGTCCAGCGGCATGGCGACCGCGATGGTGATCGCGGTGAGCAGCGCCAGCGAGCTGTTGGGCAGGAAGGCGGACTGCGCCAGCACCAGGAACCCCAGCGCCAGGATCAGCGTGGTCACGACCATCGCCGCGCCGGCTTCGTGGAAGGCGTAGCGCACCGCGTCCTCGGGGTCCTGCTGCAGCTCGCGGCGAGCGCGCAGGTACTTGTCGAAGAAGTGGATGGTGTCGTCCACGATGATGCCGATCACCGTGTTCAGCACCACCGCCATGGTGAAGTTGATCTCGCCCGACCACAGCGCCCAGATGCCGAAGGCCATGCCGAGCGGCAGCAGGTTGGGAATGAGCGACAGCAGGCCGAATTTCCAGCTGCGCAGGCCCGGCAGCAGCAGCAGCGAGATCGCGCCGATGGAGAACGGCAGCGACAGGAAGTTCGACTGGATGTTGCGCTCGGAGATGTACGCGAACATCACGCCCGGGCCGACGCCGCGCGTTTCCATCCCCGGCTCGTTGTGCTGCAGCCACGCGTAGGCGGCCTGCTCGATCTCGCGGGTCTCCCGGGACTTCAGGTGCCTGAAGATCACCACGAAGCGGCTCGACGACTTGTCGATGTTGACCAGGTTGTTGAGGTCGAGCCCGAACGGCAGCGACATCTCGTACAGCAGCAGGTACTGCGCCGCGAGGTCGCGGTCCTCCGGCAGCCGGTGCCACGCCGGGTCGTCGCCGTGCATGGCCTGGTTCAGCTTGCGGAACACGTCGGTGACGGTGCCCAGGTACATCACCTTGCCGGCGTAGGGCCCGGTGCGCCACCACTGCTCGAACTGCTCCAGCCGGCGCAGGTAGCCCGGGTCGGACACGCCGTTGCTTTCGCCGCTCTTCAGCGAGAACTCCATGCTGTAGATGCCGGTGAGGCGGTCGACGATGAAGTCGGTGTCGTCGCGGAAGGCGATGCCGCGGCCGAAGAAATGCGCGAACTTGTCGTTGGCCTCGTTGCGCGGCGCCAGCGCGGTCAGCGCCGCCACCACCGCCAGCGACACGAAGAACACCGCGCGCCGGTGCCGCAGCACGAACTCCGCCAGGCGGTCCATGCTGCGCGTGATCCAGGCCGCCTTGCGCTCCTTCGGCACCGTCACGGGCACCAGCGCCAGCAGCGCCGGCAGCAGGAAGATCGCCAGCGCCCAGCACAGCATGCCGCCCATCGAGCAGATGTTGCCGAGCGCGGTCAGCGGCGGTGAATCGGTGAAATTGGTGCCGAGAAAGCAGATCGAGGTGGTCGCGCTGGTCAGGAACACCGGCACGAAGTTGAGCCGCATGGACTCGACGATTGCCGCGTGCTGCGCCATGCCACCGCGCATCAGCGTGAACATCGTCAGCGCGATGTGCACGCAGTCCGCCACCGCCAGCACCGTCACCACCATCGGCGCCACCGCCACCGGCGGCGTGAGCTGGATGCCGATGTAGCCCGCAAGGCCCATGGCCGACGCCGACGCGAATGCCACCACCAGCAGCGTCGCCGTCGTCGCCCAGCCCGAGCGCAGCATCAGCCACATGACGCCGAAGATGACCAGGTACATCAGCGGCACCAGCCGCTGCATGTCCTGCATGGCCGCCTCGTTGAAGGCGTTGCTCATCAGGTTGCCGCCGGTCAGGTGGATCTCCACCTCCGGGTACTTCGCCAGGATGCGGTCGCGCAGCTCGCGTGCGGCGTGCACCGTGGCGGGCAGCTCCTGTGGCGACTGCTGCGGCAGCTGCGCCGTCATGTTGACGCCGGTGACGGTGCCGTCCGGCGAGAGCAGGCGGTTGAGCAGCACGCGGTCGGCCAGCGCGATGCGCCGCACGTGCGCGATGGCATCGGTGTCGAGCGGCGCGCCGTCCGGCAGCAGCGCGCCGACCTTGAGATCGTCGCCGTTCGCCTCGGTGTGCTGGTAGTTGGTGACCGAGTCGACGCGGATCGCGTACGGCAGCTTCCAGCTCTCGCGCGTCAGCTCGCGGATGGCCTCGAGCAGGCGGGGCCGGAATACCGTTCCGCCGTCCTTCGCCGAGACCGCAAAGAACGTCGTGTCGGTCTTGGTGTAGACGTTCTGCATCTCGTTGAACGCCTGCAGCTGCGGATTGTCCGGGCCGAAATACACGCGGAAATCCGTGGAGAACTGCATGTGGCGCGCGCCGAACACCATCGCCGCCACCACCGCCAGGCTCAGCGCCACCACGCGCCAGCGGTTCGCCACCAGCCAGCGGGCATACGCGACGATCAGCGACTCGAAGCGGCTCTCGGCGGGCGGGGTCATCGCCGCAGTGTGAGCGGGGGCGCTGCGTGCGGCAAGGCGCAATTCCCGTGCGCGGCCGCCCCTTGCCGTCACGCTTTGCCGCTATCCTTTCCACACCAACGGGAGTGACATGTCCGCGCCAGCGCCCATCGACGCCGAAACGCAGGATCTGCTGCGGGCGGTGCGCGCGCGGGTGCCGGTCGACGCCGCCGAGCTGCTGGCGCAGGAGCCGCCCGAGCGCATCGAATCGGTGCTGCGCGCGCTGCCGCAGGACCTGGCGCTGCGCATCGCCTTCGAGCTGCCCGAGGCCCTGCGTCCCGCCACCGACGACGAGCAGGTGGAAGTGGCGATGCCGGGGTCGGTGGCCGAGCTGACCGAGCCGCCGCACGGCGTGATCGAGCAGGGCACCACCATCGCCGCCGCGATCGAGCGCCTGCGCCATGCCGCCGATGCCGGCGAAACGACCTATCTCTACGTGTGCGACGACCTCATGCACCTGCGCGGCCTGGTCGTGATCCGCGACCTGCTGCTGGCGGACCCGAAGCAGCGCGTGGACGAGATCATGATCCGCCAGCCGTTCGCGCTGAAGCCGGACCAGCCGATCCACGAGGCGGTCAACGCGGCGCTGCGCCGGCACTATCCGGTCTACCCGGTGGTGGACGACGACGGCAAGCTGCTGGGCATGGTGCGCGGCTGGCGCCTGTCCGAGCGGCAGGCGCTGGAAATCTCGGCGCAGCCCGGCACCATGGTGGGCGCCTCGCGCGAGGAGCGCGTCGATACCACGGCGTGGGAAGCGTTCAAGCAGCGGCATCCCTGGCTGCAGCTCAACCTGATCACCGCCTTTCTCGCGGCGTTCGTGGTCGGATCCTTCGAGGACACGATCTCGCGCATCGTCGCGCTCGCCGCTTTCCTGCCGGTGCTGGCGGGCCAGAGCGGCAACACCGGCTGCCAGGCGCTGGCCATCACGCTGCGCGGGCTCACGCTCGGCGACGTGGACCAGCACCCCGTGCGCGCCCTGCTGAAGAAGGAGTCCCTGCTCGGCGCGATGAACGGCCTGCTGACCGGCTTCGTCGCCGGCGCGGCGATGTGGTGGTCGCAGTGGCACAACCCGCAGGCGCCGCTGCTGGCGCTGGTGATCGTGCTCGCCATGGTCGGGGCCTGCACCATGAGCGGCGTTTCCGGCGTGCTGATCCCGCTGCTGCTGCGGCGGCTCGGCGCCGATCCCGCCACGGCGTCCGCGATCTTCCTGACGACGGTCACCGACGTGGTCGGCATGGGCCTCATGCTGACGCTGGCGACGGTGCTCGTGCTCTGAGCGCGGCGCGGCCGTGCTGACCGTCGCGGTCGCGTTCATCGGTTTCGTCACCGCCGCGCTGTCCGGCATTGCCGGCATCGGTGGCGGCACCGTGCTGATCGGCGTGCTCTACGCGCTGGGCCTGCCGCCGGTGACGGCGGTGCCGCTGCACGCGGCGGTGCAGTGCGTCTCCAACCTGTCGCGCACCATCGCCTTCCTGAAGCACGTGGAGTGGCGCGCCGCCGGCTGGTTCCTGCTGACGGCGGCGCCGACGCCGTTCCTGTTCGCGCCGCTCGTGGCGGCCGCCGACGTGCACCTGATCGAGCTGCTGCTGGCCGGCCTGATCCTGACGTCCCTGGTGCCGACGCAGGAAGGCGAGCCGATCGGCCCGCGCACGGCGTTCGTGCTGGCCGGGCTGCTCAACGGCAGCATCGGCATGTTCGTCAGCGCCACCGGCCTGTTCGTCGGCCGCCTGTTCCTGCGCCCCGAGTGGAAGAAGGAGACGGTGATCGCGACGCTGGCGCTGACGCAGACCCTCGGCCACCTGCTGCGCGTGCTGGCCTATGCGTCGGCGGGCTTCGCGGTCTCGCAGCGGCTGGACCTGCTCGCGCCGCTGGTGGTGGCCGTCATCGCCGGCACCGCCGCCGGCCGCGTGCTGCACCGGCGGCTGGACGAGCGGCGCTTCCGCAGTTTGTTCCGGGCGATCCTGGCGGTGCTGTCGCTGAAGCTGCTCTACGACGGCGCCGCGGGACTGCTCGGCGCCTAGACCGGGTGCGAGGGCACGCCTTCGGCGAGCGCGCGCTCGGCCGCGGCGTAGACCTGGGCCGCGGTCACCGACGTGCCGCTGCCGATCACCGCCGCGCCGAACTGCACGTCAAAGCGCGCAAGGCCGGAGCGCAGCCGCTCGGTCACGACGCCGGCGCCCTCGGCGCGCGAGGCCGGCAGCAGCACCGCCAGCGTGCCGAGGCCGTAGCGCGCCGGCGTGTCGGAGCCCGTGCGCACCAGGCCGATCAGGCTCTGCGCCATGGCCGCGAGGCGCGCCTCCGAATCCACGTCGTCCCGCAGGGGCTGCAGCCGCGCCAGCAGCAGCACGGCGGCGTCGTGCTGCCGGTCCACCCGCGCCAGCTCGTGCTCGACCCGCTCGGTGAGGAAATCCCTGTGGAACAGGCCGGTGAGATGGTCGAGACGGCCGGCGTGATGCAGCGCGACACCGGTCTGGCGGAAGCGCAGGTGCGCGATCATCGCCACCGCGATGGCGGCGAGCATGACCAGTGCCAGCGTGGCCACGCCGAGTGGCGCCGGCGGCGCGTAGGCGAACGCCGCCGCCAGCGGGCCGTGCGGCAGCACGTTCGAGGCCTCGAGCGCGACCGCCGCGGCGTGGCCGGCGATCACGTACGTGGCGAGCCAGCGCCCGCCGCGCTCCGGCAGCCCCAGCAGCGAAGCGGTGACGAGCACCGGCAGCAGCGGCAGCATCGGTCCGGTCAGGCCGCCGGTGGCGTGGAAGGCGATGAACACGTGCAGTCCGATCCAGACCAGCACCGCGCCGAGCAGCCAGCGCATCCGCTCCAGCGAGCGGCGCGGCACGCGCTCGTACCAGTCGCGACGCACGATCAGCGCGGTGAGCACGATCGTGTTGAGCGAGAACTCCAGCAGCAGGCCGTGGTAGGTGGTGGAGAAATCCAGCACTGGCAGCACGGCCGGTGCGGCCCATCGCAGCCAGGCCTCCAGCGCCAGCAGCAGCGCGACGCCGATCCAGGCGGCGACGACCAGCGTGCGCAGCAGCGCCAGGCAGTCTTCGATCAGCAGCTCGGGCAGTGTGCGGGAGGTCATGGCGGTCAGCGGCAGGTGGCGGGCAGGTAGCTGGCGGGCAGGTCGGACGCGCAGGTCCAGTCCACGCTCGCACCCTGCATGGCGGGAGTGAAGGCGACGTGACGCCCGGCGAGGGCGACGTCGCTGAAGGTGACCTGCACCACGCCGCCGGCGAGGATCTCGATCGACCCGACATATTTGCCCGCGTAGGTCGCCGGCTCGGGCAGGTCGGCGGCGGCGTTGCTCTCGGGAAACGAGCCGCCTTCCTGGAATTGCTGCTCGACCCGGTGCTTGACCGGGTTCACCAGCACGAAGGCCTCCGCCACCTTGCTGCGCACGGCGTAGCTCTGGTACGCGGGCAGGGCGAGCGCGGACAGGATCGCCACCACCGTGACGGCGAGCATCAGCTCGATGATGGTGAAGCCGCGCGAATTCCGGCGCACGTCGCCTCCTGGCAGTCGCCGCAGCATCCCCCAGGTGCCGCGGGCGCGCAATCGATGGTCCCCATGTTTTGACCGTCGGCGACGCCCAGGGTGCGCGCTACACTCCGGCGTCACCCGGAGGCTCCATGCGCTGGCTGCCCGTCCTGCTCGTCCTTTCCCTGCTGGCTTGCGCGCAGGAAGATCCCCCGCCGCCCCCCGCGAAGAAGGACGGCCGCGCGGAGACGCGCAACATCCGCAACGTCAACACCATGGGCATCAACGGCGAGGCGCTTGCCAACAAGATCGACGCCTCGCTCAATGCGCAGGAAGAAGCCGAGCGCCGCCGCAAGGAGCAGGCCGAGAGCCAGTCCGACGCGGTCGCCGGCGCCGCGGACGAGCCGCCGCAGTAGGGCGCTACAGCGCCGGCGCGGCGTGCGCCCGGTGCCACTCCAGCACACGCCGGTATTCCGCCGGGTCCTTGACGTGC
>DATLCG010000135.1:0-6682 GCA_035526525.1 Binatia bacterium | reverse complement strand
TGCTGGCGCAGTCGGGATGAAGTCGCTGCGCACCGAGGCGCGCGAGAACCTGCGGCTGGCGGTGCCGCTGGTGGCGGCGCAGCTCACGTTCATCGCCTTCAACGTGCTCGACGTGACGATGGCCGGCCGGCTCGGCGCCGGTGCGCTGGCTGCCATCGCGGTCGGCGGCAATTTCTGGGTGCTGCTGTTCATCTTTTTCATGGGCGTGTTCGTCGCCTGCTCGCCGATCGTGGCGCAGCGCGGCGGCGCGGGGCAGGCGCCGGATGCCATCGGCGGCTTCGTGCACCAGTGCCTGCGGCTGGCGCTGCCAGTCGGCCTGGTGTGGATGGCGCTGCTGCGGTTCGGCGCGCGACCGGTGCTGCAGCTGCTGGAACTGTCCGCGGCAACCACCGCTACTGCGGTCGGCTACCTCCAGGCCGAGAGCTGGGCGGTGCCGGCGGTCTGCGCCGCCTGTGCGCTGCGCTACAGCGCCGAGGGGTCCGGCAAGCCGCGCGTCGTGCTCGCCGCGGCCGCGTCAGGCCTCGGCGTGAAGGCCCTGGGCAACTACATGCTGATGTTCGGCGGCTTCGGTGCTCCGGCCCTGGGCGCGGTCGGTGCGGGCTGGGCCACGCTGCTGGCGTGGCTGGCGATGCTCGGCGCGTATGTGGTGGCGTACCGCGCGGTGCCGGCGCTCGCCGCGCTGCAGGTCTGGCGCGCGCGGCCGCTGTCGCGGGAAGTGCTGGAGCTGTTCACGCTGGGCTTGCCCGTGGGCGCGATCCTGTTCGGAGAAGTCGCGTTCTTCGCGGTCACCGCGCTGATCATGGCGCGCTTCGGCGAAGCCGCGGTGGCGGCGCACCAGGTGGCAATCAACGTGGCTTCGCTGGCCTTCATGGTGCCGCTCGGCATCGCGCTGGCCACCACGGTGCGCGTCGGCAACGCGGTCGGCGCCGGCAGCGGCGACGCGCGGCTGCGTGGCCACGCCGGCATCGGGCTCGGCATCGCCTTCTCGCTGGTGTCGGCCAGCGCCATGGGCTTCTTCCCGCACCGCATCGCCGGCTGGTACACGACCGATGCGTCGATCGCGGCGCGCGCTGCCGCGTTCCTGCGCTTCGCCGCCGTGTTCCAGCTGTTCGACTGCGTGCAGTCCGTTGCCAACGGTGCGCTGCGAGGCATCAAGGACACCCGGGTGCCGATGCTCATCACGCTGGCCGCCTACTGGCTGATCGGCCTGCCGGTCTCCTGGATGCTGGCGTTCCACACCGCGCGCGGGCCCGACGGGCTGTGGCTCGGCTTCATCCTCGCGCTGGCGCTGGCGGCAACCGGGCTGGCCGCGCGGTTCGCGTACAGAACGCGGCGCGCTGTCGTTATGCCTTGAACTTGGGGCGCGGCGGGCGTTCCATAGGCGCCTCAATGCTGCTGCGACCAGGAGACCGAACATGAGCCTGCGACTGGGCGACCTCGCCCCCGACTTCGAGGCCGACACGACCCTCGGCAAGATCCGCTTCCACGAATGGCTGGGGAATTCCTGGGGCGTGCTGTTCTCGCACCCGAAGGACTACACGCCGGTCTGCACCACCGAGCTCGGCTACACCGCGAAGCTCAAGCCCGAGTTCGAGAAGCGCAAGGTCAAGGCGATCGCGCTGTCGGTCGACTCGGTCGAGGACCACAAGGGCTGGAGCAAGGACATCCAGGAGACCCAGGGCCACGCGGTGAATTTCCCGATCATCGCGGACCCGGACTTCAAGGTGAGCAACCTCTACGGGATGATCCATCCGAACGCGAGCGACCGCTTCACCGTGCGCAGCGTGTTCGTGATCGATCCGAACAAGAAGGTGCGCCTGACGATCACCTACCCGGCCAGCACCGGCCGCAACTTCGACGAGATCCTGCGCGTGATCGACTCGCTGCAGCTGACCGACGGGCAGAAGCTGGCGACGCCGGTGAACTGGAAGCCGGGCGAGGACGCCATCATCGTGCCCTCGGTGAAGGACGACGAGGCCAAAAAACTGTTCCCGCAGGGTTTCAGGACGATCAAGCCGTACCTGCGCACGGTCAAGCCGAACGCGCAGGGCTGAAGCGGTCGCCGCACGCGCCCGCCGGGGCGGCGGAACGATCGGCGATGCGCGGGAGTCTGTTTTTTTTGGCCGCGACCACTCTGGAGCACACCATGCGATGGCGCCTGGGCACGCGCAGCGACAACGTGGTGGACCGCCGCGGCATCGGCGCTGGCGGATTGTCCGGCCTCGGCGTGCTGATCGTCGTCGTCATCAGCTGGTTCCTGGGCGTGGACCCGCGGCAGATGCTTGGCCTGGCCGAGCAGGTGACCGCGCCGGGTTCGCAGGAGGCCCACGCGCCGCCGGCGAACGACGAGCAGGCGGACTTCGTGCGCGCGATCCTCGGCGAGACCGAGGCGGTGTGGAGCGCCCTGGTGCAGGGCTATGCACCGCCGCGGCTGGTGCTGTTCTCCGGCGCGGTGCGCTCCGGCTGCGGCCGTGCATCTTCCGCGTCCGGCCCGTTCTACTGTCCCGAAGACCGGCAGGTCTACCTGGATCTCTCGTTCTTCGACGAGATGAAGCAGCGGCTGGGCGGCGGCGGCGACTTCGCCTACGCCTACGTCATCGCGCACGAGGTGGGGCACCACGTGCAGAAGCTCACCGGCACCTCGGACAGGCTGGATCGCATGCGCGCGTCCGGCACCGACCTCCAGGGCGATGCGGGGCCGCTGGTGCGGCTGGAGCTGCAGGCGGACTGCTACGCCGGCGTGTGGGGCTTCCATGCGCAGCGGCGGCACCAGTGGCTCGAAACCGGCGACGTCGAAGCGGCGCTGAATACGGCGAGCGCCATCGGCGACGACCGGCTGCAGCGGCAGGCGCACGGCCAGGTGGTGCCGGACTCCTTCACGCACGGGACCTCCGAGCAGCGCGCGCGCTGGTTCCGCAAGGGCTTTTCATCCGGTGATCCGGGGAGCTGCGACACCTTCGGCAGTGCCCGCCTGTAGCGGGCGGATGCGGCGCATGCTGCCGGGCGTTCGGTAAGATTCACGGCCCCGCACCGCGGGGCCGTTTTCGTTCCGGGGACCCGCATGGCCGACGCACCCAATCGCCGCTCGCGCACCATCACCGAGGGCGTGGCGCGCTCGCCCAACCGCGCCATGCTGCGCGCGGTCGGCTTCGGCGACGGCGATTTCGGCAAGCCCATCGTCGGCATCGCCAGCGGCCACTCCACCATGAATCCCTGCAACGCCGGCCTGGCGCCGCTGGCCGCGCGTGCGGAAGCCGCGCTGAAGCAGGCCGGCGCGATGCCGCAGCTGTTCGGTTTCCCCACCGTGACCGACGGCATCAGCATGGGCACCGAGGGCATGAAGTACTCGCTGGTGTCGCGCGAGGTGATCGCCGACTCCATCGAGACCGCGGTGCAGTCGCAGTTCATGGACGGCGTGCTGTGCGTCGGCGGCTGCGACAAGAACATGCCCGGCGCGATGATGGCGATGCTCCGCATGAACGTGCCCGGCATCTTCTGCTACGGCGGCACCATCATGCCGGGCCAATGGAAAGGCCAGGCACTGACCATCGTCTCGCCGTTCGAGGCGGTGGGCGCATTCACCGCGGGCAGGATGAAGCGCGAGGACTTCGAGGGCATCGAGAAGAACGCCTGCCCGAGCTACGGCGCCTGCGGCGGCATGTACACCGCCAACACCATGTCCAGCTCCTTCGAGGCGCTCGGCATGTCGCTGCTCGGCTCCTCGCAGATGGCCAATCCGGACCCGGAGAAAGGCGACAGCGTCGCGCAGTCGGCGAAGGCGCTGGTCGCGGCCGTGCAGGCCGACCTGCGGCCGCGCGCGATCGTCACTCGCAAGTCCATCGAGAACGCGATCGCGCTGGTGATGGCGACCGGCGGCTCGACCAACGCGGTGCTGCATTACCTGGCCATCGCCAAGTCCGCCGGCGTGCGCTGGACGCTGGACGACTTCGAGCGCGTGCGCCGGCGCACGCCGGTGCTGTGCGACCTCAAGCCCTCGGGCCAGTACGTGGCGGTGGATTTTCACCGCGCCGGCGGCGTGCCGCAGGTGCTGAAGATGCTGCTGCAGCGCGGCCTGGTGCACGGTGACTGCGTGACCATCACCGGCCGGACGCTGGCGCAGGAGCTGAAGGACGTGGCCGGCTCGCCGCGCGCGGACCAGGACGTGATCCGGCCGTTCGACCGTCCCATGTATGGCGAGGGACATCTCGCGATCCTCAAGGGCAACCTCGCGCCGGAAGGCTGCGTGGCCAAGATCACGGGGCTGAAGAATCCGGCGATCACGGGGCCGGCGCGCGTGTTCGACTCGGAGGACGCGGCGATGAAGGCGATCCTTGCGGACCGCATCCAGCCGGGGGACGTGCTGGTGATCCGCTACGAAGGCCCGAAGGGCGGTCCGGGCATGCGCGAGATGCTCGCGCCGACGTCCGCGATCATCGGCAAGGGCCTGGGCGAAAGCGTCGGCTTCATCACCGATGGGCGCTTCTCCGGAGGCACCTGGGGGATGGTGGTGGGACACGTCGCGCCGGAAGCCTTCGAAGGCGGGCCCATCGCGCTGGTGAAGAATGGCGACTCCATCACCATCGATTCGAAGCGCCGCCTGATCGGGCTGAATGTGCCGGCGGCCGAGCTGGCACGACGCCGCAAGGCCTGGAAGGCGCCGCGGCCGCGCTACGTGAGCGGCGTGCTCGGCAAGTACGCGCGGCTGGTGTCGAGCGCGAGCGAGGGCGCCGTGACCGACCCGGTGCAGCGCGTCGCCCGCCGCGCGAAGAGCCGCGGACGCTAGCCGCCCGCGAAAGGCCGGCGCACAAAAAAAGGGGAGCCGAGGCTCCCCTTTTTCACACCGTCGATTTCAGCGGGCGACGAGATCGCCCATCTGGCCGGAACCGCTCTGCAGCATGCGGTCGGTGTCGACCTGCTCGACCGACAGCCAGTCGCGCTGTGCCGTGCCGATCATCGGCAGGCCGGCCGGAACGCACTCGCCGCCGACCCCGGGGACCTGGTCCGGAGCGCACAGGTCTTCGCCCGTGCCACCACCACCTCCGCCATCGCCACCACCGCCGCCACTGCCACTGGAACTGGAATCGCCGCTGTCCAGCGCCACGTAGGCGACGCCGCCGACCACGACCGCCGCGGCGGTCCAGCCCATCCAGCCCCAGCCGCGCGGGTCGTACCAGGAGTGCTCCTCGGCCGGCACCTCGCCGGTGCTCTCGGTCGCAACGGCTTCGCCGGTGCCACCGTCGGCCGGCGCGGTCTGCTCGGTCGGCGTGGTCTGCACGCCGGTGTCCGTGGGCTGCGCACCGGTGTCCGTGGGCTGCCCGCCGGTGTCGTTCTGTGCCAGCGCCTTCAGGCGGTGGCCGACCGGCATGCCGGCGAGGTACGCCTCGCGGAAACCCTGCCGGGTGAAATCCATCGTCAGCGTGGCCGGACGCAGGTCGCCGGTTTCACGGTGAACGCGATCCATCTGGAAGCCGTAGTGCAGCGCGTGCACCTGCTGCGACGCGCCGCCAAAATTCATCCGCAGGTACACGGAGGATTGGGACGCGGCATCGGTCACGTCGACCGCCATCGCCGGAACGGCCGCAGCCGCGCTCATGAAGCCAGCAAGCAACACCACACCGCGTTTCATTTGATTCGATTCCCCCGTGAGGATCGTGTCTGGTGCCCGCTGCGAGCGGGTCCAGGGCACTGTAAAGGTCGCAATCGACTTCCGCAAACGATCAAACGCCCGTGAGCGAAGGCGGTTGACGCAGGCGTCTTGTGCGCTGCGATTCAGCCCGGAACCGTCAGCCTGAATGCATGGCGCGCGTTCGCGGCCGTGGTCCGCGCCAGGGCGTCGGGCGGCTCGCCGCGGACCTGCGCAACTACCCGCAGCACTTCGGTCAGGAACGCGGGTTCGTTGCGGCGCGATGACGGGGAAGGCTTCAGCGTCCGCGGCAGCAGGTACGGCGCATCGGTCTCGACCAGAAGGCGGTTCGCGGGAATGCGCGGCACCAGTTCGCGCAGCCCTCCGCCGCGCCGCTCGTCGCAGACCCAGCCGGTGATGCCGATGTGGCAGTCGAGGGCGAGGTAATCCTCCAGCGCCTGCGGTCCGTCGGTGAAGCAGTGCACCACCGCGGCCGGCAGGCTGCCGCGGTGCGCGCGCAGGATCGGCAGGAAATCGGCGTGCGCGTCGCGCTGGTGCAGGAACACCGGCTTGTGCAGCTCCGCGGCCAGCGCGATCTGCCGCTCGAAGGCGTGGCGTTGCGCGTCGTGCGGCGCGTAGTTGCGGAAGTAGTCGAGGCCGCACTCGCCGAGGGCGACCACGTGCGGCTGCGCGGCGAGCTCGCGGAACAGGGCCAGGTGCGCAGCGTCGAGCTCGGTTGCATGGTGCGGATGCAGCCCGGCGGTGGCGAACAGTCGCGGATTCCCTTGTGCCAGCGCTGCCGCCGCCCGCGAACTGTCGGCGGAGCTGCCGGTGACCACGATGGCCCGGAGGCCGGCGGCCCACGCGCGCGACAGCACCTCGTCGCGATCGGCCTCGAAGCTGTCGTGCGCCAGGTTGGCGCCGATGTCGATCAGGGTGCGGCTCCGGGACACTCCTGCCAGCCGGCGACGCGCCGCTCGGCGCGCGGGCCACGCTGCACCCACGTCATGGTGAACGACACCAGGCGAGCGGCCGGGGCTGCCCCTGCGTTCCAGCGAG
>DATLCG010000123.1:0-33287 GCA_035526525.1 Binatia bacterium | reverse complement strand
GCCGAGATCGGCTGGAAGGCGCCGATGACGGCGTCGGTGGCGAGCGTGGCTTTCAGCACCTCCGACTCGAACCAGCGGTCGAGGATCGGCCGCGCCGCGCCGGTAAGGATCTCGATGGCCTCCGGCTGGCTTGCGCCGAGGCGCTTCAGCGCGCGGTACAGCCGTCCGGCGCGCAGCAGGTGGCGCAGCCGGTCGCGCAGGCCGCGCTGCCGCCATGCCCGCGGCAACGGCAGCAGGTCGGGCGCCACGTCCATCAGCACCGGCTCGAGGCATTCGGCGATGCGTGTCAGCAGCGCCTCGTAGCGGGGATACGCCTCGGCATCGCGCGGCGAGAACTTCGCGATCTGCCGGCGGTTGAATTCGGCGTCGGGCCCGAGCAGCAGGCTGCGGCCGTCCTCGAGCGGCGTGAACGACGACGGGTCGCGCGGCAGCACCCTGTAGCCGTGGCGCGCCAGCTCCAGCTCCCGCTCCACCTCGGGCAGCAGCAGGCTCATGAGATACGAGGCGGTGGAGGCGCGGTATCCCGGCGCGATCTCCTCGGTCACCGCGGCGCCGCCGACCATGTCGCGGCGCTCCAGGACGGTCACGGTGCGCCCGGCGCGGGCGAGATACGCAGCGCAGACCAGCCCGTTGTGACCGCCGCCGACGACGATGACCGAGGTCATCGCGGCGCTACAGTGCGGCCAGCTCGGCTTCGAGCGTCTCGAGGTTGGGGATCGCGGCCGCGGTGTTGGCGATCTTGACCCGGGTCAGGATCAGGTCGTCGCGGTCGTTGGGCTCGGGCAGTTCCTTCTGGAGCGCCGTGCGGTTCAGCGTCACCAGGTGCGGATAGCCCTGGCAGATGAGCCCGTACTGCCCGGTGGGCAGCCGGCCGCTGATGCAGTTGACCACGGCGATGCGGGTGCGCCGGCCCGGCTCGCGCGCGCCGCGGCCGTTGAGCGACTCGAAGCGCGCGACCACCAGCCGCCGGCTGTTGTACTCGCAGTGGCCCGCGAGCCAGTCCGGGCCGCCCTCGGCCGGCTGCAGCCGGTCGTGCGACAGCACTTCGGCGACCGCGATATTGGGCAGCAGCAGCGTGTCGCCGGCCAGGGCCAGCAGCACCGCGTAGACCTCCTGCGCGTCGGCCACGTCAGCGAGCCTCCTTCAGGACGCTGCGCACCTCGGCCACCAGCATCTCTTCCTGGTACGGCTTGATCAGGTAGCGGTTGACGCCGATCTGGCGCGCGCGCTCGCGGTGCTTCTCGCCCGAGCGCGAGGTGATCATGATGATGGGCACGCCACGCAGGCGGTCGTTGTTGCGGACGAACGCGGCGACCTCGAAGCCGTCGGCGCGCGGCATCTCGATGTCGAGCAGGATCGTCGCCGGCTGCTCGGTCTGCAGCATGGCGATGGCGTCGAGGCCGTCCTTGGCGGTGACCACGCGGAAGCCGTGACGGTCGAGCAGGCGCTCGGTGACGCGGCGGATCGTGATCGAGTCGTCGACGACCATGATGAGCTGGCGCTCGTCCGCGAGCTGCGCCGGCGCCGGCTCGGCGCGCGCGGACTCGACCACCGCCGCGCGGCGCGCGCGGTCCGCCACCAGCGCGCCGAGATCGAGGATCAGCACCACGCGGCCGTCGGGCAGGATGGTCGCGCCGCTGACGCCCTGCACCGAGCTGACCTGCGGGCCGACCGCCTTCGACACGATCTCGCGGTTGCCGTAGAGCGTGTCCACCACCACCGCGAGGCGGCGCTCCTGGCCGGTGAGGCCCTCGCCGAGGCGCACCAGCACCACCGGCAGCGTCTTCACTTCCTCGCCCAGCTCGTGCGACGGCGAGTCGAGGAAGTCGCCGAGATAGCGCACGCGGTACTCGTTCGGCCCGTAGGTGAACAGCGGCCCGTCCTCGCGGTAGAAGTCCGGCAGGTGGCCCTTGGCGATGCGCGCGATGCTTTCGATGTTGCCCAGCGGGATCGCGTAGATCTCCTGGCCGACGCCGACCAGCAGCGCCTGCGACAGCGCCAGCGTCAGCGGCAGCCGCACCAGGAAGCGCGCGCCCTTGCCGCGCTCGGAGCGCAGCTCGAGCGTGCCGCCGAGCTGCTTGACCTCGGCGGCCACCACGTCCATGCCGACGCCGCGGCCCGCGGCCTGCGTCACTTCGCGCGCGGTCGAGAAGCCGGCCTCGAAGATGAACATGGCGACGTCCTCGTCGCCCAGCGGCGCGCCGGCCTGCATCAGGCCGCGCTCGATGGCGGTGCGGCGGATGGCTTCGTAGTTGAGGCCCTCGCCGTCGTCCGCCAGCTCGATCGCCAGCTGGGTGCCCTCGCGGCGCAGCGCCACGCGGATGCGTCCGGCAGCCGGCTTGCCCGCGGCGCGGCGCGCGGCCGGCGCCTCGATGCCGTGCACCACCGCGTTGCGCAGCAGGTGCTCGAGCGGCGCCACCATGCGCTCGAGCACGTTGCGGTCCATTTCCTGCTCGACGCCCTCGAACTCGACCTCGGCCTCCTTGCCGGTGTCGAGCGCGGTCTGCCGCACGACGCGCTGCAGGCGCTGGATCTGGCGCGAGAACGGCACCATCAGCGTGCCCATGAGGCCCTGCTGGACCTCGGTGTTCACGCGGCCCTGCTGCAGCAGCAGGGTCTCGGTCTCGGACAGCTGCTCTTCCAGGCTGTGGTGCAGGGCCGACAGGTCGCCGATCGACTCGTTCAGCGCGCGCGACAGCTCCTGCATGCGCGAGTAGCGGTCCATTTCGAGCGGATCGAACTCGGTGTACTTCTCCTTCTCCATGCCCTTGGTGAAGCCGCGCGCCGCGATCTGCGCCTCGGTCTCGATGTCCATTGCGCGCAGCTGCTCGCGCACGCGGGCGATGGTCTCGATCATCTCGCGCAGCTGGAACTGCATCGCGGTGTTGTGCTGCTCCAGGCGCGAGCGGTAGATCGAGATCTCGCCCGCCTCGTTCAGCATCTTGTCGAGCCGCTCCACCGGCACGCGCGCGGTCTCGCGCCGCTGCGCGGCGAGGCCTTGCGCCTCCCCGCGCGGAGGTGCGAACAGCTCCGGGTCCCACGGCCCCGCGGGCACGGCGCCGGCGGCCGGCAGTTCCGGCTCGGGCGGCAGCTCGTAGGTCTCGACCTGCGGCTCGGGCGCCGCGCGCTCGGCGCGCGGGGGCGCCGCGATTTCGTTGCCGGGCGACGGCGTATCCAGCAGCAGCGCGGCGACATCGCCGCGCTGGAGACCGTCGTGCATGCGCTGCAGGCGTTCCAGGTCGCTGTGCAGCGAGGCGAACGCCGCGGCATCCGCAGCCAGCTGCCCGCGGTCGATGCGCTCGACACGGCTCTCGATGTCGTGCGCGAGGTTGCCCATCGCCATGACACCCGCCATGCGCGCGCCGCCCTTCAGGGTATGCAGTGCGCGCTGGATCTCGCGCAGCGGCTCGTCCTCGCGGCTGGTCTGCCACTGCGTCAGCGACTTCTCCAGCACCTCCAGCAGCTCGGTGCCCTCGGCGACGAAGACCTCGACCAGCTCGCGGTCGTAGCCGCCGTCTTCGGCAGGCGCCGCGACGGGCGCGGGAGCCGGCGCCTCCGGGGGCGCGTCGCGCGCGGACGGCATCGCGGCGACCTGCTCTGCCAGCCGCATCGCGGCGGACTCCGCCGGCGGGGGAACGGCGGGCGGCGCGACCGGCTCGGGCTCGAGCGCCCAGTCGCCGGCAGGCGCCGCGCCCAGGCCTTCCAGCTCCTGCAGCACCGGTCCGGCCGACGGCGGCTCACCGCGCCGCACCTCGTCGAGCATGCCGTTGAGACCGTCGACGACGTTGTGCAGGCGCCCGAACAGCGTGGCATCGCGCGGCACGTCGCCGCGCGCCACCTGCGACAGCAGGGACTCGAGCCGATGGGCGATGTCGCCGACCGGCATCAGCCCGCTCATGCGCGCCGAGCCCTTGAGCGTATGCAGCGCGCGCGCCAGCTCGGCCACCGGCTCCGGCGCGCCGGGATCGCGCTCCCACGCGTCGAACTGCCGGTCGATCTCGCCGAGCAGCTCCTCGCCCTCGGCCAGGAAGATGCTCACCAGCTCCGGGTCGACGCCGGTCTCCAGCGTCTCGACCGGCAGCATCTCGATGACTTCGGAGTCGATCTCCGTCACGGCCTCGGTCGCCGCCGCGACCGGCGGCATCTCGATCGCTTCCGCCAGCGGCTCGGGCGCCTGCGCCGACAGGCCGAAGACGCGGGCCGTCAGGGCCGAGCCGTCGTCCGGGTGATCGCCCTCGCGGAATGCGTCGAGCTGCTGGTACATGCCCTCGACCAGGAGGCCGAATTCGCGGAAGAAATCGGGACCAGGCCGCGCGCCCGCCGCGAACTCGGTCATGCGCTGCTCGAAGGCGCCGGCGACGTGGCCGAGCGCGGGGCACTGCGCGGTGACGGCGGCGCCGTGCAGCGTCTGGAACAGCCGCTGCAGCGCGCGCGGATGGTGCGTGGTGTCCGGCTGGCGCGCCCAGGCCGCTGCCGCCTTCTCGATGTCCTCGATCTGCGTGAACGCCTCGTTGGCGAACACGTCCACCAGGCCCCGCTGCTCGGCGGCCTGTGCCGCGCCCTGCGGCAGCGCGGACTCGACGCTCTCCAGCCGCTTCAGCCACACCTTGATGTCGGGCTCGCTCTGGTCGCCGGCCGCCACGCGGTCGACCCAGTTGCGCAGTTCCGCGACCGCGTCGGCGATCAGCGCGAGGCCCTGCGCCGGCAGCGGCGCGCTGGCGCCACGCAGCGCGTCGAAGTACTGCTCGATGGCGCCGGAGAGCGAGGTGATGCCCTGGGCGTTCAACAGTGCCGCGCCGCCCTTGAGCGTGTGGAACGAGCGCACCACGTCGCCGTCGATGGCGTAGGCCGACATCGCGCGGTCCTGCTGCTCGAGCCACTTCTGCACCTGCGCCAGACGCTCGCGCGCGTCGGTGACGAAGGTGGCGACGATCTCGGGGTCGGCGATCTGCGCGGGGCCGCCCTTGGCCAGCAGGTGCGCTTCCGCCGCGATCTTGGCCGCCGCGGCATCCGCGCCGCGGCCCATCTGGAAGCCGTCGATCAGCGCCGGCAGCCGCGCGACGGCCTCGTCGAGCAGCTCGAGCACCTGCGGCGATACCGGCAGCGTGCCCTCGATGCAGCGGTTCAGCATGTTCTCGAAGGCCCAGCCGAACTCGCCGAGGTCGCGCGCGCCGACCATGCGGCCGCTGCCCTTGAGCGTGTGGAACGCGCGGCGGATGTCGGTCAGCGCGTCCTTGTTGCGGGTGTCGTTCTTGAAATCCGGCAGCCGGCTTTCGAGCAGCGACAGCACTTCGCGCGCTTCCTCGACGAAGATCGCGCGGATCTCCGGATCGACGTCGGCTTCGGCCACCACGTTGAGCGCCGGCTGCGCGCCCGCGCCGCTGGCCGCCGCCTCCTGCGCGTGGAACGTGCCGGTGTCCTCGATGCGGACCTCGGCCGGGATTTCCAGGCGCTCCACGTAGCCGGCCAGCTCGTCGATGATGCGGTCGGTCTCGGGCTCGCGCTTCTGCACGGCCTCGAGGTAGTACTCGATGCAGGCGATCGCGTCGGCGAAGCGGTCGGCGGTTTCGCGCTGGCCGCGCAGGTTCGAGAAGCTGCGGCTGCGCAGGTACACGCCGAGCGCGCCGGCCAGCTCGGCGGCGCGCTCGTTGGCGAGAATGCGCAGGCCCGACTGGATGTCGCCCATCATGCGCGCCGCCTCGCCGAGGCCCGAGGCGTCGCCGGTCTTGATGAACTGGTCGACGCCGGTCTTGAGCTTGGCCAGGTCCACCAGCAGCTCGCGCAGCAGCGCATCCTGGCCCTCGCGCACGTCCTGCTGAGGGATGCCGCTGTCCAGGTCGATCGCGGTGTCGGCGTCCTGGCCGCGGCGCAGCTGGCGGAACAGCGCGTCGTCGAGGCTGTGCTCGACGCGCAGCAGCGCGGTCGCCACCTCGAGCCACACCGGGTCGCCCGCGCCCTTCTGGTCCTTCGACAGCGCGCCCAGGCGCTTGGCCTGGGTCTGCACCACGCGCTGCATCGCCGACAGGCCCAGCATGTTGAGGATGTCGGCGACGCGCGAGAGCTTCTCGACCGTCGGCAGCAGGTCGCCCGGGGCACGGTCGCCGGCGCGCACCACCAGGTCGATGTGGTCCTTGACCTGCGCCAGGTCCTTGCGGATCTCCTCGGACAGGCGGTTGAGCAGCACCGTGTTCGGGCCGCGGATCTTGCGCCGCAGCGATTCCACCGCCTCGCTGCTCGGCAGCAGGCGCGACAGCTGGTAGGCGTTGCGCAGCGCGCTCACGCGCGGGCCCTGGCTGCGGCTGCGGCCGACGTAGAACAGGAACTGGTACGGCAGCGTGCCGCCGCTGCCCGCGGCCGCGTCCTCGCCCTCGTCGGCGAGCACCTTGAACTGCGCCACCGCGCGGCCGAACAGACGCTTCAGCTCCGGCGACTCCTGCAGGCCCTTGGTCAGCAGCGCCTCGACCACCGCGGCGGTGGCGCGCGCCATCTGGTAGACCGGCACCGCGAGCGTCGCCGCCGCGACCTGCTCGGCGATCTTGCCCATGCGGCCGAGCGCGAGCTGCACGTCCTCGCCCTTCAGCCACGCCAGCAGGTTCTGCTGGTAGGCCAGCAGGTAGGCCTTGGCCACCGCCTGCGCGGCGCCGGCCTTGCGGTGCGCCGACGGCGGCAGCATCGATGACGCACCGCCGACCGCGAGTTGCTCCGCGAACAGCTCGGCCTCGGTGAGCACGCCGCGGCCGCGCGCGACCCGCAGCTCGTTGATCGCGGGCTGGAACACCAGCACCGAATCCTCGAGCCCGGTGGACAGCGCGTCGATGTAGTCGGTGAGCTGCACCACCGCGCCCAGCAGGCCGGCATACGCGGCCTCGGCTTCCTGGATGCGTGCCTGCAGCAGGTCCTGCAGGGTGTGCTTCATCTCCTCGGCCACGGCGGCGATGCCGGAGCACTGGATCATCGCGGCGGTGCCGCGCACCTGGTGCAGCTCGACGATCGCCTGCTGCAGCGGCAGCGAGTTCGCCGGCGCCTCCATGTACTGCTCGATCTGGGTGCGGACGCGGTGGAGACTCTGCCCCAGCTCGGCCTGCACCCAGTGCAGGCTCGACATCAGGTTCGGATGCGCGCTCATGACGGCGTCACCAGCCCGCGTGCGCGAACAGGTCGCTGCCCGCGATGCGGTCCAGCGACAGCGCCAGCCACGGCTGCGCATCGCGCACGAAGCCGCCCATGGCGAACTGGCCGAGCGGGCCGGCGTCGCCGAGCAGCTCGCGGCGCTGCTCGTTGGGCGTGAACTGCCGGTAGCCGGCGACCTCGTCGACCAGGAACCCGGCGGGGACCTGGTCGGAGTTGTAGACCAGCACGCGCGCGTTGCGCTCCATCGCGTTGTGCTCCGCGCCGATCAGGCGCTGCACGTCGCACACCGGCAGCAGCGAGCCGCGCACGTTGGCGACGCCGAGCAGCCACGGCCGCGCACCGGGCACGCGCGTCAGCGGCGGCGGCACGATCACCTCGCGGACGTCGTCGCGCGGCGCCACGCACCAGCGGTCGCCGAGGCGGAATGCCAGCCCGACCCAGAAGCTGGCGGCGCCGGTGGCAACGTCGGCGCGCGCGCGCTG
Organism: Binatia bacterium; assembly: GCA_035526525.1. Lineage (GTDB taxonomy): Bacteria > Pseudomonadota > Gammaproteobacteria > Nevskiales > Nevskiaceae > JACPFV01. Next base: position 25,674 of record DATLCG010000123.1, on the reverse strand, counting down.
CAGCCGGCGCTCGAGCTCGGCCAGCAGCTCGAACGGCTCGTCACGCAGTGCGGCCAGCTCGGTCACGGCGATTTATTTCTTCTTCGCGTGCGCCTTCACCGCAGCCAGGATCTCGTCCTTGGTGAAGGGCTTGGTCAGGTACTGGTCGGAGCCGACGATGCGGCCGCGGGCTCGATCGAAGACGCCGTCCTTGCTCGACAGCATGATCACGGGCGTGCCGCTGAACTTGGGGTTGCCCTTGATCAGCGCGCACACCTGATAGCCGTCGAGGCGCGGCATCATGATGTCGATGAAGATCACGTCGGGATGGTGGTCCACGATCTTGCCGAGGGCTTCGTAGCCGTCGGACGCCGTGATCACCGCATAGCCTTCGCGCGCCAGCAGGGTTTCCGCCGTGCGCCGGATGGTCTGACTGTCGTCGATGACCATCACCTTGTTGGCGCCGCCTTCCTTGGACACGCTCCCCCTCCCCCGTGCGGCCCGCGCGCCGCTGTCGGCCGCGCTTGAGCTTTCGCTTACAACTGCTTGTTCTAGCACACTCCCCCGCCCCCGGGCCACGCCGGGCGGCGAACGGGACGGTCAGCCAAGCCGGCGGGAAAAGTGGAACGCGGTGATGGGCATCCCCTCGCGGAAATAGAACGCATGCGCCCGCGTGCGCTGGGTCCCCGAGTCGAGCGCCAGCAGCTCGCAGCCGCGCTCGCGCCCGTGCCGCGCGAGCCAGTCGAGCAGCGCGCGGCCGACGCCGCGCGAGCGCTGCGCCGCGTCGGTCACCAGGTCGTCCACGTACAGCTGCACGCCGGCGTGGGTGTTCTCGTGGATGCGGTACACGGCGACGCCGGCGACGGCGCCGCCTTCCGCCGCCACCACCATGCGGCCGCCTCCGGCGAAGACGCGCCGCAGCACGCCGGCGTAGCCGGGCGGCAGCCGCTCGCGCAGTTGCCGGTGCACGGCTTCCGCGCGCGCCAGCCAGTCCGGCGCGACCACGGCGCCGGCGTCGTCGGTGATGCGGATGATCTCCATGCGGCCCAGCCCCCGGAGTAGCATGTGCGTCCATTCTGAGGCGCGCGCGGCATGAACGCTCCCGTTCCGCACCTGATCACCGCGCAGTCCGGACCGCTGCTCCAGCTCGAGCGCACGCTGCTCGATCGCGCACCCGACATCGAGGCCTGGTTCCGCGGCGAGTGGCGCGAGACCGCGCCGCCGTTCTACGGCTCGGTGGACCTGCGCAACGCCGGCTTCAAGCTGGCGCCGGTGGACACCAACCTGTTCCCGGCCGGCTTCAACAATCTCAACCCGCAGTTCCTGCCGCTGTGCGTGCAGGCGCTGCAGGCCGCCGTGGAGCGCGTCTGCCCGACCGCCGCGGGCGTGCTGCTGGTGCCCGAGAACCACACCCGCAACAAGTTCTACCTGGAGAACGTGGCCGCGCTGCAGGACCTGATGCGCAAGGCCGGCTATCACTGCCGCATCGGCACGCTGCTGCCCGAGGTGACCGCGCCGACGCCGCTGAAGCTCGACTCGGGCCGCGAGCTGCTGCTGGAGCGGATCGTTCGCGACGGCGACCGCGTCGGGCTCGACGGCTTCCGGCCGTGCATGGTGCTGCTCAACAACGACCTGTCCGGCGGACGGCCGCCGATCCTCGAGGGGCTGAAGCAGCCGGTGGTGCCGCCGCTCGCGCTCGGCTGGACCAATCGCCTGAAGACGCAGCACTTCGGCGTGTACCACGACGTCACCACCGAGTTCGGCGAGCTGCTCGACATCGATCCCTGGCTGGTGGACCCGCTGTTCCGCAACTGCGGCGAGATCAACTTCATGAAGCGCGAGGGCGAGGAGTGTCTCGCCGCCAACGTCGAGCTGCTGCTGGCCGACATCCGCGCCAAGTACGCCGAGTACGGCGTCGAGCAGGAGCCCTTCGTCATCGTCAAGGCCGACGCGGGCACCTACGGCATGGGCGTGATGACGGTGCGCAGCGTCGACGACGTGCGCGCGATGAACCGCGACACGCGCAAGAAGATGGCCGCCACCAAGGAAGGCAAGGAAGTGACCGGCGCGATCCTCCAGGAAGGCGTGTACACGCAGGAGAGCTGGGGCCCGGAGAAGGCCACCGCCGAGCCGGTCGTCTACATGATCGACAACCGCGTGGTCGGCGGCTTCTACCGCGTGCACGGCGGCCGCAGCAACCAGGAAAACCTGAACGCGCCCGGATCGCGCTTCCAGATGCTGGCCTTCGCGGAGTCCTGCAGCACCCCGGACTTCGGCTGCGCCGCCGACGCCGAGCCCAACCGCTTCTACGCCTACGGCGTGGTGGCGCGCCTGGCGCTGCTGGCGGCGGCACGCGAGATCGCGCTGGCGGCCAGGGCGAACGCAGCGTAAATGTCGCGCACGCTCGGCGTGGTCATGGACCCGATCGGGTCCATCAAGCCATACAAGGACACCACCCTGGCCCTGATGCTGGCGGCCCAGGCCCGCGGCTGGACACTCCTTTATATGGAGCTGCCCGACCTGTGGCTGCGCGACGGCGCCGCCTATGGCCGCGTGCGGCCGGTCAAGGTGCGCGACGACGCGGAGCGCTGGCACGAGCTGGGCGAGCCGCAGGTGCTGCCGCTGGGCGACCTCGACGCGATCCTGATGCGCAAGGACCCGCCGTTCGACATGACCTACGTCGCGGCGACCTACGTGCTCGAGCGCGCGGAGGAATCCGGCGCGCTGGTGGTCAACCGGCCGGGCTCGCTGCGCGACGCCAACGAGAAGGCCTTCATCTCCTGGTTCCCGCAATGCTGCGCACCGACGCTGGTGACGGCATCCATCGCCGAGCTGCGCGCATTCCACGCCGAGCATCGGGACATCGTGGTCAAGCCCCTCGACGGCATGGGCGGCACGTCCATCTTCCGGGTCGCCGCCGGCGATGCGAACGCGTCGGTCATCTTCGAGACGCTGACCGCCAGCGGCGCGCGCTACTGCATGGCGCAACTGTACCTGCCCGCGATCGCCGAAGGCGACAAGCGCATCCTGATGGTGGACGGCGCGCCGCTGACGCATTGCCTCGCGCGCATCCCGCGCGCCGGCGAAACGCGCGGCAACCTCGCCGCCGGCGGACACGGCGAGACGCGTCCCCTGACCGATCGCGACCGCTGGATCGCGGCGCAGGTCGGTCCGAAACTGCGCGAGATGGGGCTGCTGTTCGTGGGCCTGGACGTGATCGGCGATCACCTGACCGAAATCAACGTCACCAGCCCGACCTGCGCCCGCGAGATCGCGCGCGACGCCGGCGTGGACGCCGCAGACCTGCTGATCGCCGCCGTCGAAGCGCGCCTCCAGTGAGGCGCGCCGCCGCACCGTGAGCACCGGCCGCCTCGCCTTCGCCGGCGCGGTGCTGCTGGGCCTGGCCTGGTTCGCGCTCCGCGCGCCGCTGCCGGTCGCCGATCCGCGCTTCCTGAAGGAGGATTTCTTCGCGCTCGGCACGCTGGTGTCCGTCAGCGCGTACCTGCCCGAAGGCATGTCGCGCGAGCGGGGCAAGGAGATCGTCGCCGGCCTGCGGCACGACTTCGACGAGTACGAGGTGCGCTGGCGCGCGTGGGGCAAGGGCGAGCTCGCCAGCATGAATCGCGACCTGGATGCCGGACGCAGCATCGCGATCCCCGCCGTGATGCAGCCGCTGTTCCGCCGCGCCGAGGAGGCGCGCACGGCCAGCGGCGGCCGCTTCGATGCGCGCGTGGGGGCGCTGACGCGGCTGTGGGGTTTCGACGACGAGGCGCACCTGCGCAGCCGTCCGCCCGAGGCGGCGCAGGTCGAGCGGCTGCGCGCTGCGCTGGGACAGGCGCCGGCACTGTCCGGCGAGGTCTACCGCGCGGACGGGGTGCAGTGGGATTTCGGCGGCATCGCCAAGGGTGCCGCCGTGGACCAGGCGGTGCGGCGCCTGCGCGAAGCCGGCATCGCCGGCGCGATCGTCAATGCCGGCGGCAACCTGCGCAGCACCGGGCGCCGCGGCGATGCGCCCTGGCGCATCGGCCTGCGCGATCCGCGCGGCACGACGCCGGACACGGTGACCGCCTGGCTGCTCGAGGACCGCGACGAGGCGATCATGACGAGCGGCGACTACGAGCGCTTCTTCGAATACCAGGGCAGGCGCTACTGCCACATCCTCGATCCCGCGACGGGTGCCCCGGCGCAGGGTCTCGCCGCCGTCACCGTCGTGCACGGCGACGCCGCCTGGGCCGACGCCGCCAGCACGGCGCTGTTCGTGGCCGGCCCCGGGCACTGGCGCGAGACCGCGCAGGCGATGGGCATCGAGCAGGCGCTCGTCATCACGGCCGCGGGCGAGCTGCGCGTGACCGCGCCATTGCATGCACGCCTGAAATATCCCTCGCGCGTCCACCCGCAGATCGTGCCGTGACGCGCGCGGATGCGGTCGTGATCGCGCTGGCCGCGGCGCTCGTCGCCGGACTCGGTGTGCATTTCTGGACGCCGCAGAACGCGGCCGTGGTCGAGATCCGCAGCGGCAGCGCGCTCGTGGGCCGCTATGCGCTGGCGCAGGACCGCCGCGTCGCGGTCACCGGCAGCGAAGGCACGTCGCAGATCGAGATCCGCGACGGCGCCGTGCGCTTCGCCGCCAGCCCGTGCCGCAACGCCGTTTGCATTCACTCCGGCTGGCTGCATCGCGCGGGGGAAGTCGCCGCTTGCGTGCCGAACCGCGTAAGCGTCGCGCTGGTGGGCGTCGCAACGGCATTCGACGCACTGGCCTATTGATGTCCCCCGCGCCGATGGCCGAGCGCCGCGATGCCCTGATCGCCGGCTATGCGGCGCTGGCCGTCGTCATTCACGTGCTAGAAGCAGCGGTGCCCTCGCCGGTTCCGGGTGTGAAACCCGGGCTCGCGAACATGGTGGTGCTCGTCGCGCTGCTGCGCCACGGCTGGAGCGTCGCCGCGTGGGTCGCACTGCTGCGGGTCGTCGCCGGCGCGCTGCTGGCCGGGACGTTCCTGGCCCCGGCGTTCTGGCTGTCCGGTGGAGGCGCGCTGGCCAGCCTCGCGGCCCTGGCCGCGGGAATGGCATGGAATCGGGCGATGCCGGGCGCGCCGCTGTCGGCGCTGGGCCTGGCGGTGCTGGCATCGCTGGCCCACGTCACGGGCCAGCTGGCCGTGGCGGGGGTGCTGTTCGTGCCGGATGGAGTGCTGTGGCGCCTGCTGCCCGGGTTGGCCGCAGCCGCCCTGGTGTTCGGGATGCTGTCCGGATGGGCCGCCGGTCGCCTGATCGAGCGGCTGGAGGCGGCGCCCGCTTGAGCCGCGCGCGCCGCGCGCCGATAATGAGCGCATGGCGGAGAAGCCGTTTTTCAACAACCAGTTCCTGGTTGCGATGCCGCAGCTTCTCGACAGCAATTTCAACCACACCGTCACGCTGCTCTGCGAGCACAACGACCAGGGCGCCCTCGGCCTGATCATCAACCGGCCGACCGATCTGAAGCTGGTGGACATGCTCGAGCACATGAAGCTCGGCCATGCGGCGATCGACGAGCGCAGCGACATCGTGTTCTGGGGAGGCCCGGTGCAGCAGGAGCGCGGCTTCGTGGTGCACGAGGGACCGTCGCGCTGGGACTCGAGCCTGCAGGTCGGCGACGACCTCTTCATCACCACCTCGCGCGACGTGCTCGACGCCATCGGCCGCGGCGAGGGGCCGAAGCGCTTCTTCGTCGCGCTCGGCTACGCCGGCTGGGGCGCGGGCCAGCTCGAGACCGAGATCCTCGACAACTCGTGGCTCAACACGCCGGTCAATCGCCCGATCCTGTTCGAAACGCCGGCGCCCGACCGCTGGCAGGCCGCCACGCGCCTGCTCGGCGTGGACGTCACGCAGCTCGCCGGCGACGCCGGCCACGCGTGACGGTCCTCGTCGCATTCGACTTCGGCAAGAAAAGAATCGGCGTTTCGGTAGGCGACACGCTCACGCGCAGCGCCCGGGCCCTGCCCGCGCTCGCCAACGACTGGACCGCGGTGGAGCGCGCCGTGCGCGAGTGGGGCCCGGATGCGTTCGTGGTCGGCCTGCCGCTCGGGCGCGACGGCGACGAGCAGCCCATCACGCGCGAGGCGCGCGCGTTCGCGCAGCGCCTGCACGAGAGCTTCGCGCGCCCCGTGCACCTGGTGGATGAACGCTACACTTCGCTCGCCGCCGCGTCGCAGCTGCGCGAGGCCCGCAACAGCGGCGCGATGACGCGGCGGGTGCGGAAAGGGGATGAGGACAGTGCCGCGGCACAGCTGATTCTGGAGCAGTGGTTGCGGGAAAAGGCCGGGACTGGGGGCTAGGGGCTGCCGAAAAAACGATGACAACCCGAGTCGCGAAATTCCGGGCCCCGAGCCCAGAGCCCCGAGCCCCCGCGTCCCTCCAGCTCGACGCCGCCGGCCGCCTCCGGCATCTGCTCGATCTCGACGGCCTGTCGCCCGCGCTGCTGACCTCGATCCTCGACCGCGCCGAGCAGTTCGCGCGTGCGCCGGGCAGGAAGCACGACCTGCTGCACGGCCGCACCGTGGTCAACCTGTTCTTCGAGGCGAGCACGCGCACGCGCACCACGTTCGAGCTCGCGGCGAAGCGGCTGTCCGCCGACGTCCTGAACCTGGACGTGTCGGTGTCCTCGACCTCCAAGGGCGAGACGCTGCTCGACACGCTGGCGACGCTGCAGGCGATGCAGGTCGACATGTTCGTGGTGCGCCACGGCGCCAGCGGGGCCGCGCACTTCTTCGCGCAGCATGCCGCGCCCGGCATCGCCGTCCTGAATGCCGGCGACGGCCGCCACGCGCACCCGACGCAGGGCCTGCTCGACGTCTACACCATCCGGCGCCACAAGCCGGATTTCCGGCGGCTGTCGGTGGCCATCGTCGGCGACATCCTGCACTCGCGCGTCGCCCGCTCGGACCTGCACGCGCTGCGGCTGCTCGGCGTGCGCGACCTGCGCGTCGTGGGTCCGCGCACGCTGATCCCGTCGCACGTGGAAGCGCTCGGCGCGCGGCCCTGCTACGACCTCGACAGCGGCCTGGACGGCGCCGACGTGGTGATCCTGCTGCGGCTGCAGAAGGAGCGCATGTCCGGCACCTACATCCCCTCGCCCGGCGAGTTCTTCCGCACCTTCGGCCTCACGCGCGAGCGCCTGCGCCGGCTGAAGCCGGACGCGCTCGTCATGCACCCCGGACCGATCAACCGCGGCGTCGAGATCGAGGGCGACATCGCCTACGGCGACCGCTCGCTGATCCTGCAGCAGGTCACCCATGGCATCGCCGTGCGCATGGCCGTCATGGCGATGCTGGCCGAACGCTCGGCCAGGCGGGAAGCGGACGGCGGGAAGCGGAAATGAAAAAACCTGCGCGGTCCCGGGTTGCGGCGGCGGACGGCGCGTCCGCGTCCTTGCTCATCGCCGACGCGCGGCTGCTCGATCCGGCGTCGGGAATGGATGCGGCCGGGTTCCTGGGGGTGCGCGACGGCGTGATCGTTCATGCCGGACCGCGCGCGCCGCGGGAAAAGTTCGCACGGACCGTGGAAGCATCCGGCCGCTGGCTGATGCCGGGCGTGGTGGATCTCTGCGCGCGGCTGCGCGAGCCGGGGGCGACGCACAAGGCGACCATCGCCTCGGAGGCGCAGGCGGCGCACGCCGGCGGCATCGCCACGCTCTGCATGCCGCCCGACACGCGGCCCGTGATCGACACGCCGTCGGTGGTGGACCGCATCCAGCTGCGCGTGGCGCGCGCGGGCGGCCTCGAGGTCGCCGTGCTCGGCGCGCTGACGCAGGGACTCGGCGGCGAGGCGCTGCCGGACATGGCGGCGCTGGCGGCGGCTGGCGCGGTCGGCTTCAGCAACGGGCTGGCGCCGCTGGCGAGCACCCTGGTCGCACGGCGCGCACTGGAATACGCGCACGGCTGCGGGCTGCCGGTGCACGTGGTGCCGCTGGATCCGGCGCTGTCGGCGGGCGGCTGTGCGCACGAGGGCGCGGTGTCGACGCGGCTCGGCCTGGCGCCGATCCCGTCCGCGGCGGAGACCGTGTGCATCGCGCAGTGGCTCGCCCTGGTGGAAGAGACCGGCGCCGCGGTGCACTTCGGACGCCTGTCCACCGCGCGCGGCGCCGAAATGGTGGCGCAGGCGAAGCGCTCCGGCCTGCCGGTCAGCGCCGACGTGGCCGCGCACGCCTTGTTCATGACCGATGCGGACCTGGCCGGGTACGACGCGCAGGCCCACGTGCTGCCGCCGCTGCGCACCGCGGCCGACCGCGACGCGCTGCGCGCGGCCGTCCGCAGCGGCGCGATCGGCGCCATCTGCTCGGATCACCAGCCGCACGAGCCCGACGCCAAGACCAACCCGTTGCCGATGACCGAGCCCGGCATCTCCGCGCTGGAAACGCTGGTGCCGCTGACGCTGGCGCTGGTGCACGAAAAGGTGCTGACGCCGCTCGCCGCGGCCGCGCGGCTGGTCACGGGTCCTGCGGCGGTGCTGCGGCGCCCGGCCCCGGCGCTTGCGGCCGGCGCACCCGCGCACCTGCTGCTCGTCGACCCGCGCCGGCGCTGGGTCCTGAAGGCGGATGCGCTGCGCTCCGCGGGCCGCAACACGCCGTTCGCGGGGCGCGAATTCACCGGCGCGGTGGACGCGTCATGGCATGCGGGAATGCGGGTTTTCGGCGGCTGAATCCGCCGTGAAATCAGTCCGTAGGCCGACATCCCTTGGTGTATAGTGAAGTTCGCCGAGCACGGCTCGAGCCGGCCGTTGGGAGACCGCTTCACATGGCGCGCATCATGATCGTCGACGACTCGCCCGCCGACGTGCAGAACCTCAAGAGCATCCTGCTGAAGGACGGCCACCAGGTCATCGAGGTGCAGTCCGGCCAGGAAGCGGTCGAGCGGGTGAAGAAGGACAAGCCCGACTGCATCGTCATGGACGTGGTCATGCCCGGCGTCAACGGCTTCCAGGCGACGCGCCACATTGCCAAGGACCCGGAAACCAGCGCCATCCCGATCATCGTGGTGAGCGCCAAGAACCAGGAAACCGACCGCGTCTGGGCCCTGCGCCAGGGCGCCAAGGAATACATCGTCAAGCCCGTCAAAGAGGGCGACCTGCTGGCCAAGGTGAAGCAGGTGCTCGGCGGCTGAAGTCGCGGGGCTGATTCTTCGGGGGAGAGATGGCCACACCCAAACCTGCATCGACGCGGCCGCGCGGCGTCCGCCGCATGTTCGCCGTGCTGCTGGTCGCGGTGCTGCTGGTGATCGCGACGGTCGCGAGCTTCTTCTACCTGCAGCGCGTGGCCGCGCAGAACGACGCGTGGGAAGGCCGGCGCCAGGAGCTGCGCGAGGAGATCAAGCGCCTCACCGACATCTCGCGCGCCACCACGGAGGGCATCGAGCCCGACTTCCGCGCGCTGACCGACCTGCAGGAAGGCTTCGCCACGCTCTTCGGCAGCTTCAAGACCGGTGACGAGGAGGTCGGCATGCCGCCGCTGCCGGCCGAGTACCAGGCCGACATCGATGCGCTGGCCCAGGTGTGGGGCGAGAACCAGGAGACCATCACGGCGATCCTGAAGAACGCCGAGGTGTTCCAGCGTACGTCCACCAACGTCGCGCAGATCCTGGACGCCATCGTCACCGCGCGGCAGGCGTACGAAGGGCTGCCGCCCAGCCTGCCGTCGGCGATGCAGCTGCTGCGCCTGGAGCGCATCGCCACCGCGGCCCGCTCGCTGACTGCGCTCGGCACCAACGTCGGCGCCGCGACCAACGCGCTGTCCACGCTCAAGCGCGATTTCTTCGCCACCCACCGCACGATCACGGCCGAGCCCCTGCGCCAGGCCGCGACCGACATCGAGCTGATCGGCACCTCGAGCGACCAGATCGTCGCCGACACCGAGGCGCTGTCCGTCTACGGGCAGGCCTCCGGCGGCTTCCTCGGCGCGGCGACCAACATCATCACGGCGGCAAACGCGCTGGACCAGGACGTGCTCGACGCGCGCGTCTCGCGGCACCTCGACCCGCGCATCGTCTACGCCCTCGGCGCCGCCGCGGTCGTGTTCCTGGTGCTGTTCCTGTTCCTGTTCTTCGGCAGCCAGCGGCGCCAGGTGCGCGATGCGCTCGAGCGCGACGCGCGCCAGCAGAAGGCGATTCTCGAGCTGCTGGACGAGATCACCAACCTCGCCGACGGCGACCTCACGGTCGACGTCACCGTGACCGAGGACTTCACCGGCGCCATCGCGGACTCGATCAACTACACCGTCGCGTCGATGCGCAGCCTGGTCGGCACGATCAACGACACCGCGCTGGAGATCGCCACCGCCGCGTCGAACACCGCCGACACCGCCCGCAAGATGAACCAGGCGTCCGAGCGGCAGGCCAAGGAGGTCACCAACGTGACGAACGCCATCGTGGCGTCGTCGCAGCAGCTGCAGCAGGTGGCATCGCGCGCCGAGTCGCTCGCCGCTGACGCGCAGCGCTCGGTGCAGGTCGCGCACAACGGCGCCGAGACCGTGAACCGCACCATCCAGAACATGCTCAACCTGCGCGAGCAGATCCAGGACACCGCCAAGCGCATCAAGCGCCTCGGCGAGTCCTCGCAGGAAATCGGCAACATCATCGAGTTCATCAACGACATCGCCGAGCAGACCAACACGCTCGCGCTGAACGCCTCGATCCAGGCCGCCATGGCCGGCGAGCAGGGCCGCGGCTTCGCGGTGGTCGCCGACGAAGTGCAGCGCCTCGCCGAGCGCGCCGCCAACGCCACCAAGCAGATCGAAAACCTGGTCAAGACGATTCAGGCCGACACCAACGAGGCCATCGTCTCGATGGAGCGATCGACCGCGAACGTGGTCGCCGGCGCGAAATCGGCCGAAGAAGCCGGCCAGGCCCTGAACCAGATCGAAGGCTCGTCCACCGACCTCGCCCGCCTGATCCAGGAGATCTCCGGATCGGCGCGCGCGCAGTCGGCCGCTGCCTCCAAGATCGCCGGCACCATGCAGGTCATCCGCGACATCGCGGTCCAGACCTCCGGCTCCGCCGCCCAGACCGCGGACGCGGTCGGCAACCTGTCCGCCCTGTCGGAAAAACTCCGCCAGTCGGTCGCCGGCTTCAAGCTGCCGGAGCAGCAGGCGGCCTGACGCGGCACGACCCCTTACGGTCGCAACAGGACTGTCATGCCGCGCCTGCAACGCAAAAGCTTCACCACGCCCGACCAGGTCCGCACGTTCCCCACCGGCCGCTGCGACATCGTCACGCTCGACGACACTTCCATCGGCCGCTTCGAGTTCCAGCCTGGCTGGCGCTGGTCGAGGGATGTCCAGCCCATCGCAGGCACCAGGTCCTGCCAGTTCCGCCACCTGGGCTACACCATCTCCGGCTCGCTGGAGGTGCGCATGGACGACGGCACCGTGCTCACCATCGGCCCCGGCGAGGCCTACGAGATCCCGCCCGGTCATGACGCGTGGGTCGTCGGTGACGAGCCGTGGAAATCGGTCGAGTTCGCCAGCGCCCACAACTACGGCGTGCCGCCCGCGGACCTCGGCGAGCGCATCCTCGCCACGCTCCTGTTCAGCGACATCGTCGCGTCCACCGCCACGCTCGAGCGCGTCGGCGACCACGCCTGGGCGCAGATCGTGCAGCAGCACAACATGCGCATCCGCGCCGCCATCGACCGCCACCGCGGCCGCGAGATCGATTCGGCCGGCGACGGCTTCCTCGCCCTCTTCGACGGCGCCGCCCGCGCCGTCCACGCGGCTGCGCTCATGGACCCGGCAGTCGCCGACCTCGGCGTGCGCGTCCGCGTCGGCATCCACACGGGCGAAGTCGAGATCGCCGGCGGACACGCGCGCGGAGTCGCGGTGCACGCCGCCGCCCGCGTCGCCAGCCTGGCGGGGCCTGGAGAGGTGCTGGTCTCGGGAACGACGCGCGACCTGCTCGACGGGTCAGGCCTGACCTTTCAGTCGCGCGGCGAGCATGAGCTCAAGGGGCTCAGCGGGGCGCGGCCGATTTTTGCGATGGTGCGGTAGAAGATGCCGCCGACGCAGGGCACCGGCGAAGCCGGCGCCGCTTAGCGGCGCGGGGGAGAGCGGAGGCGGGACCGGCGGCACTGGCCCTCACGAAATGGGATTCCCGCATTTGCGCGGGACGATTCACCGCAACTTCGCAGCCCGCTCCCGAATCTTCCCCACCGCCGCCTTGAACTTCGGCACGTCGAAATCCCCGCGCCGGCAGTTCACCGCGTCGACCGATTCGTTGTACGCGCCCTCGAGCGGCTTGGTCGCCGCGCCCTGGGTCTTCAAAAACTCGTTGACCACGCCGACGACGTAAGTGGTCTGCTCGGCGGCGCTGCAGTCGCCTTCGGCCTTCTGCTCGCCAGCGACCAGGGCGCGATCGAGCAGCGCGAAGGCTTCGGCCTTGCCCATCGCGTGACCGTTTGCCGCGGCGAGGACCTGCGGCAGCAGCGCGCGCAGCTTCGCCGCCGCTTCCTTCATCGGCGCGACGCCGCCGTGCGTGGCCGCGTGCAGCGCCTCCAGTCCCTTGTCCCATTCGGCGCCGACTGCGGGCACGAGCGCGGCGGCGATGTGACCCGTCATCACCAGCGCTGCGTCCGCCAGGCGTGGCTCGCCGGGGCCGAGTGCGCGCGTCACCTGCGCGTTCCAGCGGACCGGGCGCGTGGCGTGATGGCAGGCGGCGCAGTCGAAGAACACCAGCTCGGGCACGAGGCCGTTCTGCCTGAAGCGCTCGCTCGCGACGCCGTCGAGCCAGAACTCCGCGGCGACCACCTGCCCCACCGCCCAGGTGCGCAGGTTGCCGGCGTAGCCCTTGCGCTTCTCGTAGTCGGCGTCGACCTTGAAGTGCGCCGGCTGGATCGCGGTGAAGGTGTCCAGCTCGAACGACAGCGGCGGATGGCCGGCGCCCATGATGCGGTGATCGATCGGCTTGGCGGCGCTGCCGAGGTGGCAGTTCAGGCACAGCCGCGCGCGCGCTTCCGGCCTTGCCAGCGGGTACATGCCGGCAGCGACGTTGGCGGCGTGCGTGGCGTCCGACGCCGCGTGCGAGCGGTTCCAGTCCTGCGCCCCGCCATGGCAGCCCTCGCAGCCGACGCCGTCGCTGACCTGGTAGCGCAGCGCGCGCCTGGCCTCGGGCACGAAGTCGGTGTGGCAGGTCAGGCACTCGGGCGCGGAGCCGGCCGACTTCAGGCCGAGGTTCTTCGCAATGCGCGCGCCGGCCGGAGTCAGCAGCAGCTTGTACGCGTTGGAGTGCGCGTCCTTCGTTTCCCACGTCGGGAATTCGTTGCCGAGGACGTTGCCCTTGGCCGCGGGACGGTTGGCGCCGTGGCAGGTGCTCCCGGCGCAGGTCGCGGCGCCGAGATGCTTGTGCGGCGCATCCCACGGCAGCGGCTCGGCGGCGCCGGCCGCCAGGCAATGGACAAGAGCTACCGTGGAAATAATGCGGCGCATCGCGCCCCCGGCCCCGAGCGTTCTCGTACTATAGCCGCGGAATCATCGCGCCTGCTTCGGGGAAAATGGCCGATCCGTTTCGCATCGCCATCGTCGGCTCGGGGCCGGCGGGATTGTCCGCGGCCTGCCGCGCCGCGGAGATGAAGGACTCGCACGTGCTGCTCGAGGCGCAGCCGCACGTCTCCAACACGATCTTCCGTTACCAGAAAGGCAAGCACGTCATGGCCGAGCCCGGCGTGCTGCCGCTGCGCGCGTCCGCGGCGTTCGAGGCCGGCACCCGCGAGAAGATCCTCGACCGCTGGGATGCGGACCTCCGGGCGCGCGGCGTCAACCTGCGGCTGAAGACCGAGGTGACCAAGATCGAGAAGGCCGGCGACCTGTTCAGGCTGTCGCTGTCGTCGGGCGACCCGGTGATGGCCGAGCACGTGGTGCTCGGCATCGGCGTGCAGGGCAACGTGCGCAAGCTCGGCGCGCCGGGCGAGGACCTGCCGCACGTGCAGTACCAGCTCGACGACCCGGACGAGTACAAGGAAGAGAGCATCGTCGTGGTCGGCGCCGGCGACGCCGCCATCGAGAACGCGGTGGCGCTGGCCAACCAGAACACCGTCTACATCGTCAACCGCCGCGGCGAGTTCTCGCGCGCCAAGGAAGGCAACAACACGCTGATCCTGCAGGCCATCGAGCAGGGCCGCGTGAAGGTCTACTACAACACCGGCGTCGAGCGCGTCGACGCGCTGCCGGACGGCGGGCCGCGGCGCATGACGCTGAAGCTCAACACCAAGGACGGCATCGCCGACCTGCCGTGCGACCGCATCATCGGCCGCCTCGGCGCCACGCCGCCGCGCGAGTTCGTCGAGGGCTGCGGCATCCAGTTCCCGAGCAAGGACCCCGCCGCGGTGCCCGCGGTGTCGGCGACCTACGAATCGAACGTCAAGGGCCTGTACATCGTCGGCGCGCTGGCGGGCTACCCGCTGATCAAGCAGGCCATGAACCAGGGTTTCGAGGTCGTCGAGTTCATCCAGAACCGGCCGGTCGTGCCCGCCGACGAGCCGCTGCTGGCGAAGAAGTTCGAGCGGCTGACGATGATGAAGGACGTCGACACCGTCATCGACCTGCTGAAGCAGCGCGTGCCGATCCTGTCGCCGCTCACCAACCTGCAGGCGCGGGAATTCCTGCTCGAGAGCACCATCCACGGCCCCGAGGATGGCGCCGCGGTCTACGCCAAGGGCGACTACAGCAACTCTGTGTACTGCGTGGTGCAGGGCTCGGTCACGGTCAAGCTCGACCCCGCCAACCCGGAGCGCGACCGCAGGATCGGCACGCGGTCCATCTTCGGCGAGATGAGCCTGATCTCCGGGCGGCGGCGCTCGGCGACGATCGTCGCCAACCAGGCGGCGGTGCTGCTGGAGATCCCGCGCCGCGCGATGCTCAAGCTGATCAACTCGGTGCAGCCGGCCCGCGACCTGGTGGACCGCACCTTCGCCAGCCGCGCGCTGCAGACCTACCTCGCTCCCGAGGCCACGGAGGAACAGCTCGCCGAGGTCATCAACACGGCGAAGGTCTGCGCCTTCAAGGCCAACGAGAGCATCTACAAGGAGAACGACCCGGCCGACGCGATCCACCTGATCCGCAGCGGCTCGGTGACGCTGTCGGCGCAGGTGACGGGCCGCGAGATCGTGCTGTCGTACCTGGCCGCCGGGCAGTACTTCGGCGAGGTGGACGTCATCGCCGCGGCGGCGCGCAAGCAGTCCGCCAAGGCCGCGATCAAGACCGAGACCATCCGCATCGAGGCGGCATCGTTCCTGAAGCTGCTGGACTCCAACCCGGCGCTGCGCAGCGCGGTGCGCGCGCGCTTCAAGCAGCAGATCCAGCAGCGGCTGAAGATGGAGCGCACGCCCGAGCGCGGCGCCGTCATGCAGTTCCTGCTCGGCGAGGGCCTGGGCGAGGCCACCGACGCGCTGCTGATCGACGAGTCGCTGTGCGTGCGCTGCGACCAGTGCGAGAAGGCCTGCGCGGCAACGCACGGCAACGTCTCGCGCCTGGACCGCGAGCGCGGCGCCACCTTCGCCAACCTGCACGTGCCGACCTCGTGCCGGCACTGCGAGCACCCGCACTGCATGAAGGACTGCCCGCCGGACGCGATCCATCGCGCACCCAACGGCGAGGTCTTCATCCAGGACACCTGCATCGGCTGCGGCAACTGCCAGCGCAACTGCCCATACGGCGTGATCCAGATGGGCATCGAGAGCAAGGGCAAGCCGAGCCTGTGGCGCTGGATGCTGTTCGGCGAGGGCCTCGCGCCCGGCGAGCAGAGCCACCACTACCCCAAGGGCGCGCCCAAGAAGGCGGTGAAGTGCGACATGTGCCGGCAGCGGCCGGAGGGACCGGCCTGCGTGCAGGCCTGCCCGACCGGCGCGGCGCTGCGCGTCGGCCCCGAGGAATTCTTCCAGGTGATCTCGCGCAGTGGCGGCTGACGGCGCGGGGCGCACCGTGCGCGATGCCGCGGGGCATCGCTCCTTCGTGGCGTGGGGCGACTACCGCTACCTGAAGATCGCCGGCGGGCTCTGCGGCATCAGCGTGCTGCTGTACGCCGTCTCGGACCCGGTGCACGGCCATCGCGGCAACACCTGGCTCGGCTACACGCTCGGCACCGTGGGCCTGGCGCTGATCGGCTGGCTGGCCTGGTACGGCGTGCGCAAGCGCCAGCTCGCCGACGGGCGCGGCACCGCGCAGGAGTGGGTCTCGGCGCACGTCTACCTCGGGCTGTCGCTGCTGGTGGTGGCGACACTGCATTCCGGCTTCCAGCTCGGCTGGAACGTCCATGGCCTGGCCTACGTGCTGATGCTGCTGGTGATCGCCAGCGGCGGCTACGGCGTGCTGGCCTACGTGATCGTGCCGCGCCGCATCACCGAGAACCGCCGGCAGATGGACCCCGACGCGATGCAGGCCGAGGTGCGCCGCCTCGACGAAGCCGCGCTGCGCATCGCCGACCGCATCGATCCCGAGACCCAGCAGATGGTGGCGCAGTCAGCCACGCGCGTGCAGATCGGCGGCAGCCTGTGGCAGCAGCTGTCCGGCCGCTACGCCACCGGCATGCAGTTCGGCACGCTCGGCAAGTTCCTCGAGCGCAAGGCCGGCCAGATCAAGTCCGACGCGCTGGTGTCGGCGCAGCAGCAGCAGGAGACCGCGACGCGCCAGGTCACGCTCATGTACGTGGCCGAGCAGATGTTCGAGGCCGGCCGCAACAACAAGAGCGAGGAGCTGCAGAAGCTGCTCAACACCATCGCCCAGCGCAAGGCGCTGGTCGAGCGCCTGAACCGCGACATCACGCTGCGCGCGCGCCAGAACGTCTGGCTGTTCCTGCACGTGCCGCTGACGGTGGCGCTGCTGGTCGCGATGGTGGTGCACGTGGTCACCGTGTTCATCTACTGGTGAAGGTGAAGGTCACCGAGGCGCCCCGATGCGCGGCCTGATCCGCAGCCGCACGCGCGACGGCGCGGTGCAGGAGCGCACGCTCGACGTCGAAGCGCTGACTTTCGGGCGCGGCGCCGAGAACGCGGTGCAGCTGCCGGGACTGCTGGTGGCGCCCCTGCACGCGCGCATCGTGGTGCTCGGCCCGGGCCAGTTCCGGCTCGACAGCAAGGCCCTGGCCGGCGTGACGGTCAACGGCATTCCAGGGGTGAAGACCTGCGAGCTGCTGCCGGGCGACCGGCTGGAGATCGCCGGCCACTCGATCGAGGTGCTGCCGCCCGCCGCCGGCGCCGACCTCGCCATCGAGGTGCAGCTCGGCGAGACCGACCGCGCCCTCGGGCACTCCGGCGCGCGCACCGACCTGCGCGCCGCCGGGTTGCAGTACCGCAAGCCGGCGATGGTGCTCGCGGCGGTGGTGATCGTGCTCGGCTTCCTGCTGCCGCTGGCCTCGCACCTGCTGCCGGCGAGGTGGTGGCCGTTCCTGCTGCCGTCGGATCGCGTGTGGACCGCCGGGCGCATCAGCGCCGGGCACAGCCACTTCGGCTCGTCCTGCGGCACCTGCCACGAGACGCTGTTCGTGCGTGTGCGCGACTCGGCCTGCACCAGCTGCCACACGAATGTCGCGCACCATTCGGAGCACCCGGAGATCCGCACCGTGGACGGCTTCGACGGCGTGCGCTGCGCCACCTGCCACCACGAGCACGACGCGGTGAAGGGACTCGCGCCGCGCGACCCGGCGGTCTGCACCAGCTGCCATGCGAGCCCGGACTTCAAGGAGTTTCCCGACCTGAGGCCGGCGAAGGACTTCGGCAAGGCGCACCCGCCGTTCCGGCCCCGCGTCTCGGCGCGCCTGCCGGACGGCAGCGTGCAGGTGGCGCGGCGCGAGCAGTCGCCCGAGCTGAAGGACTGGGGCGGCCTGCTCTACAACCACGCGCTGCACGTCGACGCCAAGGGCGTGAAGGGTCCCGAGAAGCTCGAGCAGATGCAGTGCGCGGATTGCCACGTGCCCGATGCCACGCGCACCAGCTTCCTGCCGGTGAAGTACGAAACCCACTGCGCGCGCTGCCACACGCTGGACACCACGCTCAATGGCGCCGCGGTGAAGCTGCCGCACGGCAGCGAGGACCTGCTGCGCGTCGTGCTGGATCGCACCCTGCGCCAGCGCCCGGCGGCGGCAGCGCCCGCGGCGGATGAAGAGCCCGACGATGCCCGCCGCCGCGCCGGCGAGGGCGCGCAGCGCGGCGGCCTCGGCGGCTTCGCCGAGCAGGCGCAGCAGGGCGCATTCCGGCTGTGCTCGAAGTGCCACGAACTGGTCCCGGGCGAGGGCGACCTGCCGCACGTGCGGCCGCCGCGCGTCACCGAATCCTGGCTGCCGGCGGCGCGCTTCACGCACGCGCAGCACGAGGCGGTCAAGTGCGCGCAGTGCCACGCGGCCGCGCAGTCGCAGTTCGCGGAAGACCTGCTGCTGCCCACGCTCGGGGATTGCCGCGTCTGCCACGGCGGAGTACATTCGTCTTCGGGGGTCGCTTCCACGTGCATCGACTGTCACCGCCTGCATCAGGCGGGACTGCCATGGACGGCGGACGCATCGCGCAGGGGCGTGGTCGCCAGTGAGGCTCAACAGCCGAAGCCGTAAGCACGCCCCCGGCGTGCGCGCTGCGCTGTGCGCCACGATCCTGCTGTCGGGCTGCTCCGGCGGCCGCGATGCGGCCGACGACACCACCGGCATCGGCGCCGGTCCCGCGCAGTGCACCGGCTTCTGCCAGACCTCCAATCCGCAGCGGCTGACCGTCGCCGACGTGCAGCAGGTCATCGCGCAGGCCAGTGCCGAGGCCAGTGCCCGCAGCGCACCTGCGACCATCGCGGTGGTGGACCACGTCGGCAACGTGCTGGCGGTCTACCGCATGCCGGGCGCGGCGACGACGGTCACCGTTTCGAGCACGGAGACGCCGCCGCCGGCCGCCATCGGCGGCCTCGACGGCCTGCCGTTCATTCCCGACACGCTCGCCGTGATCTCGAAGGCGCTGACCGCGACGTATTTCTCCGCCGAGCAGAACGCCTTCTCGACCCGCACCGCCAGCCAGATCATCCAGGAGCACTTCAACCCGGGCGAGCTGAACACGCCGGGCGGGCCGCTGTTCAGCGTGCAGATCAGCCAGCTGCCGTGCTCCGACATCTCGCGCCAGTTCAACGGCGCGACCGCGAATGCCGGCACCCATCGCGCGGGCATCGGCTTCGCCGCCGATCCGGGCGGCCTGCCGCTGTACAAGCAGGGCGTGATCGTCGGCGCCATCGGCGTGATCGCCGACGGGCTCTACAGCCTCGACAAGGACATCGTCGAGGAGGACGCCGACGAGACCGACGAGCTGATCGCCACCGCCGGCACCTTCGGCTTCGCCGCGCCGCGCCCGATCCGCGCCGACCGCATCACGCTGGACGGCAAGACGCTGCGTTTCGCCGACGTGGACTTCGACGATCTCGCCGCCAGCCCGGCGGCGGCCCCGGCGTTCGGCACCCTGCCGGCCGGCCTGGTCGCCGTGCCGGGCTACACCACGGCGACCGTGCTCGACGGCACCTTCTTCGGCGCCGACACCTCCGATCCGCTCTCGCCCGCGTTCGGCACCAATCCTTCGGGCGTGCGGCCGGCCAATGCCGGCGACGGCATCGCCGCGCCGCTGGCCGCGCTGGACGGCTTCCTGGTCGTCGACGACGCCAACGTCAACCGCTTTCCCGCGACCGGCGAAGGCGGCGGCCTGACGGCGGCCGAGGTCGAGAGCCTGCTCGAGAACACCCTGGCCATCGCCAACCGCACGCGCAGCCAGGTGCGCCGGCCGCTGGGCTCGCGCGCCGGCATCCACGTCACCATCGTCGGCCAGACCGGCGACGTGCTGGGCATGGCGCGCACGCGCGATGCGCTGGTGGACGCCATCGACGTGACGACGCAGAAGGCGCGTACCGCGCTGTTCTTCTCGAAACCGGGATCGGACGCGGCGCTGAACGCGATGCCCGACGCCGAGTACGCCGACCCGGCCTTTGCGCCGTTCGTCACGCTGCGGACCTCCGACATCGGCCAGTACGCGACGGACTACCAGGATTTCATCGGCCGGCCGCTGGACGGCAGCATCGCGTGGTCGCTGCGCGCGCTGTCCAACATCTCGCGCCCGCACTACCCGGACGACATCGACGCCAACCCGCGCGGCCCGCTGAGCAAGCCGATCGAGGAATGGAGCATCTTCTCCACCGGCCTGCAGCTGGACCTGGTCTACAACGCCATCCTGCGGCACGTCGCCTTCGTGGTGGGCGCGCTCGGAACCGACGTCGCGCAGGGCGACTGCACCGGCTTCGACGGCTTCTCCGGCGGTTTCGCGAAGCTCGCGTCGATCCCGGAAGTCCGCAACGGCATCACGCTCTTCGCCGGCGGCCTGCCGATCTACAAGGGCGGCGTGCTGGTGGGCGCGATCGGCGCCTCGGGCGACGGCCTGGAACAGGACAACATGGTGCCGCTGCTGGCGGTGGATGCCACGGCGAAGCAGCTCGGCACGATCAGCAATGCGCCGAAGGCGATCCGCGCGGACATCCTGTCGCCGGGCGGCGTGCACCTGCGCTGGGCGATCTGCCCGCAAAAGCCCTTCCTGGATTCCGACGAGGAAGATCCTTGTGAAGGGATCTAGCGCCGCGGTCGTTCTCGCGTTGCTGCTGCCGGCCCTGACGGCGCAGGCGCAGGACTCGCGGCGTCGCGTCGGCGAAGGCACGCGCGAGGAAACGGTCGCGCCGGACAAGCCGACGAAGAAAAAGAAGAAGCCCGCCGAGCCGGCCCCCGCGGAAGCCGCGCCGGCTGCGCCGGCCGAGCCCGCCCCGCCCGCGGAAGCCGCCGCGCCGGCCGCGACACCCAGGAAGAAGCAGGCTCGCGCCGCGACGGCCGAGCCGGCCACCGCCGAGGCCGCGGCTCCGGCGCGCCGGGGCCGCCGCCGTCCCGGCGAGCCGGACTATGCGCAGACCACCGTCACCGGCGAGCGTCCCGAGCCGGGCGCGGTGCGCGACCGGCGTGCGTTCGACCCGAACCGCCGCTCGGCGCTCGCTGCGGTCTCGCCGCCGCCGGCGGACGCGGTCTACGGCGTGACGCTGGTGCCGGACCGCTGGCAGCTGACGCGCCAGCTCGGCCTCACCGACTACATCTTCTTCGACCCGTACAACCAGAACACGCTGAAGGCCGACCGCCCGATCTTCGGCCGCTGGTTCTTCAACCTGCTGCTGGTGTCGGACACGGTGTACGAGCCGCGGCGCTTCCCGATCCCGGTCGCGCCGCAGGGCGAAGGCGGCCCCGGCTCGCAGGACACGATCGGCCAGGGCACGCAGACGGTGTTCGAGGAAAACCTCACCACCGGCATCGCCATCTACCAGGGCGACACCACGTTCCGGCCGCCGGACTGGGAATTCCGCTTCACGCCGGTGTTCAACTTCAACCGCGTGGACGTCCAGCAGTACCGCGCCCTGCGCGTCGACCCCACCGAGGGCGACTCGCGCACCGACGAGCACGTGGGCATCCAGGAGGCGTTCCTCGACAAGCACCTCTGGAACGTCGGCGAGCGCTACGACTTCGATTCGCTGCGCGTGGGCATCCAGCCGTTCAACGCGGATTTCCGCGGCTTCCTGTTCCGCGACGCGCAGCTCGGCGCGCGGCTGTTCGGCAACCGCCGCAACAACTTCTTCCAGTACAACCTGGCCTGGTTCCGGCGCATCGAGAAGGACACCAACAGCGGCCTCAACGACCTCGACGTGCCGCTGCGCAAGGACGACGTCGCCGTCGCCAACCTGTACTGGCAGGACCTGGTCGCCACCGGCCTGAACACCTCGTTCGTCGTCGCGTACAACCGCAACCGCGAGGGCGACGACGACGAGGCGTACTACAACAAGAACGGCTTCCGCGAGCGCCCGGCCTCGTTCGGCCGCGAGACGCCGCGCAACTACGACGTCTGGTACGGCGGCGGCGCGGGCGAAGGCCACATGGGTCCGCTGAACGTCTCGGCCACCGCCTACGGCCTGTTCGGCAAGGACAAGGGCGGCGTCTTCGTCGAGTGCGACTGCGACGTGCGCGGCGTGTTCGCCGCCACCGAGCTGTCCATGGACTTCGACTGGCGCCGCGTGCGCCTGTCGGCGCTGTACGCCTCGGGCGACAAGAACCCGTACGACGACGTCGAGACGGGCTACGACGCGATCTTCGAGAACCCGCTGTTCGCGGGCGCCGACACCTCGTTCTGGATCCGCGAGAACGTGCCCCTCATCGGCGGCGGCGGCGTGGCCATCTCGGGCCGCAACGGCGTGCTGAACTCGCTGCGCAGCTCCAAGGACGAGGGGCAGTCCAACTTCGTCAACCCGGGCACGATGCTGCTCGGCCTGGGCACCGATTTCGACCTGGGTCCCCGCTTCCGCGTCAGCTTCAACGTCAACGAGATCGGCTTCGCCGAGACCGCGGTGATCGAGGAAGCGCGCTCGCAGGCCGGCATCTCCCGCACCATCGGCACCGACGTGTCGATGGCGACGGTGTGGCGGCCGCTGATGACGCAGAACATCGTGCTGCGCGCCTCCGGCGCGGCGCTGATCCCGGGCGCGGCGTACAAGCAGCTGTACGGCGACGAGATGCCCTACTCCGTGCTGGTCAACCTCATCCTCACGTACTGACATGCGCACGACGACCGCGGGCCTGCTGCTGATGCTGTGCGCCACCGGAGCGTCCGCCTACGAGGGCGAGTCGCTGGCGGCCCCGCGGCAGCAGACGCTGGCGCAGGCCAAGGCCAAGAGCGCCGGCTGCGTCGGCTGCCACACGCAGAGCGATGCGGCGTCGATGCACGAGTCGCCCGCCGTGAACCTCGGCTGCACCGACTGCCACGGCGGCGACGCCTCGGTGAGGCTGGCCAAGGGCGTCAAGCCCGGCGACGAGCAGTACCAGGACGCGATCGGGCAGGCACACGTCGAGGCGCGCTACCCGGACCGCTGGAAGACTTCGGCCAACCCGGCGGACAGCTACGCGCTGCTGAACCAGGAAAATCCGGAGTTCGTGCGCTTCGTGAATCCGGGCGACCTGCGCGTGGCGACCGAGGCCTGCGGCGCCTGCCACCAGCGCATCGTCGACGCGGCCATGCGCAGCCTGATGGCGACCGGCGCGATGCTGTGGGGCGGCGCCGCGTACAACAACGGCATCCTGCCGTACAAGCGCTACTTCCTGGGCGAGGCCTACACGCGCGACGGCGAGCCCGCGAAGATCGAGAACCCGGTCAAGCCCGACGCCAACATGACGAAGAAGGGCGTGCTGCCGGTGCTCTACCCGATGCCGTCATGGGAAACGACGCCGCCCGGCGACGTGTTCCGCGTGTTCGAGCGCGGCGGGCGCCTGCTCGGCAACCTGTTCTCCGAGACCGGCCTGTTCAACGCCGGCTCGAACATCCAGAACTTCGAGGAGCCTGGCCGCCCTGACCTGAAGCAGTCCAATCGCGGCCCGGGCACCGGCCTGCGCATCTCGGTGCCGGTGCTGAACGTCCACAAGACGCGCCTGAACGACCCGCTGATGTGGTTCATGGGCACCAACGACAACCCGGGCGACTTCCGCTCGTCCGGTTGCTCGTCGTGCCACGTGGTCTACGCCAACGACCGCGATCCGTTGCACTCCGGCCACTACGCGAAGTTCGGCCACGGCGGCCGGACCCAGACCGCGGACCCGACCATCCCGAAGGGCGAGGAAGGCCATCCGCTGAAGCACAGCTTCACCCGCGCCATCCCGACCAGCCAGTGCATGGTCTGCCACATGCACCAGCCGAACATCTTCCTGAACTCGATGCTCGGCTACACCATGTGGGACTACGAGTCGGACGCGCCGGCGATGTGGCCCAAGCAGGAGCTGCACCGCAGCGCCGAGGAGATCCGCGCGATCAACGAGCGCAACCCGGAAGAGGCCGCGATCCGCGGCTCCTGGGGCGACCGCGCATTCCTCGACAAGGTCAGCGAGCTCAATCCGAAGCTGAAGGACACGCAGTTCGCCGACTACCACGGGCACGGCTGGAATTTCCGCGCGATCTACAAGCGCGACAAGAAAGGCAACCTGCTCGACGGCTCCGGCCGCCAGGTGAGCGACACCGACCCGCAGAAGTTCAAGAAGGCGGTGCATCTCCAGTCGATCCACATCGAGAAGGGCATGCACTGCGTCGACTGCCATTTCGGCGGCGACAGCCATGGCAACGGCCATCTCTACGGCGAGGTCGCGCAGGCGATCGAGATCGACTGCGTGGACTGCCACGGCACGGCGGACAAGTATCCGTCGCTGCTCACCAGCGGCCCGGCGGCGCCTCCCGGCGGCACCGACCTGTCGGTGCTGCGCACGCCGTGGGGCCAGCGCCGCTTCGAATGGATCGGCGGTGCGCTGTACCAGCGCTCGAACGTGGACCCCGACAAGCGCTGGCGCGTCTCGCTGGTGAAGGACAGCGTCACGCCCGGCAGCGGCCACTACAACCCGCGGTCGGCGCGCGCCAAGCTGATGTCGAAGGACACCGCGAAGCAGGGATGGGGCAAGCAGGTGAAGGTGGAGAACCGCGCGCATCCGGACGACGAGATGCTGTGCGTGACCTGCCACAGCTCGTGGACCACCTCGTGCTTCGGCTGCCACCTGCCGATCCAGGCCAACTGGAAGACCGAGCGCCACCACTTCGAGGGCGGCGAGTCGCGCAACTTCGCCAGCTACAACCCGCAGGTGGCGCGCGACGACTTCTTCATGCTCGGCCGCCATGGCGCGGCCAAGGGCTTCCGCATCGCGCCGGTGCGCTCGTCGTCGGCGCTGGTACTGTCCTCGACCAACCTCTCGCGCGAGCGCATTTACATCCAGCAGCCGCCGGTCGCGGCCAGTGGTTACTCGTCGCAAGCCTTCGCGCCGCATTACCCGCACACCGAGCGCACCACCGAGACCAAGACCTGCACCGACTGCCACCTGGCCAAGGCCAACGACAACAACGCCTGGATGGCGTCGCTGCTGGGCCTGGGAACGGGCTTCGTCAACTTTGTCGGCTTCGACGCCTGGGTCGGCCTGGATGGCGCCCTCGCCGGCGTCGAGGTGACGGAGTGGGACGAGCCACAGGCCGTGATCGGCTCCTACCTGCAGCGCTACGCCTATCCCGAAAACTACGCGGCCCACGAGTTGCGCGGCCGCGAGCTGACGGGCGCGCACGCTCATGACGCCAGCGGCGCGGTCGGCTGCCTGCAGCTACGCGGCGAATACCTGTACGCGGCGGAAGGCTCGGGCGGCCTGCGCGTCTACGACGTCGCCAGCATCGCCAACAAGGGCTTCTCCGAGCGCATCGTCACGGCGCCGTTCTCGCCCCTGGGCCACGACAGCCACGTCGGCACGCGCGACGCGGCGTGCGTGGCGCTGCCCACGAACCAGCCGGTCGCGCCGTGGCGCAGCACCACCGATCGCATGCGCATCGACAACCAGGAACAGCCGATGCATCCCATCTACCACTACGCGCTGGTCGCCGATCGCGCGGAAGGGTTGGTGCTGGTGAACGTCGACACCCTGCAGGACGGCGAGCCGCGCAACAATTTCCTCGATCGCGCGCTGACCTGGGACGCGGGCGGTGCGCTCGCCGGCGCCCGTCACCTGGCGATCGCCGGCCATCGCGTCTACGTCGCGACCGCACGCGGCATCGCCGTCGCCGACCTCGACGACCCGCTCAAGCCCAAGCTCGAGGCCACGCTCGACGTCGCCGACGTGCGCGCGCTGGCGGTGCAGTTCCGGTACC
>DATLCG010000029.1:0-18166 GCA_035526525.1 Binatia bacterium | reverse complement strand
CCCGAACATCGCCGATGCGAACGGCCATACCGACATCTTCACGGCGACCAACGCGCTGGCCGCGCTGCAGGCGCCGCAGACGGATTCGGATGGCGACGGCGTGCCGAACAGCCAGGAAGCCGTGTTCGGCAGCAACCCCCTCGTGACGGATACGGACGGGGACGGGCTGAGCGACGGCGTCGAGATCAACAGCACTGGCACGAATCCAGCCAATTCCGACACCGACGGCGACGGCCTGCTCGACGGTGCGGAAGTTTCCGCCGGCGACCCGCTGGCGTACGAGGCCGGCATCGACACCGATCCGCTGAGTGCCGATACCAGCCCGGGGTTCATCCGCACCGACACGGGGTCGGCCGGGGAGGAGATCCCCAGCGGCGCCGACGCGGGTCCGTCGAGCGGCGACGGCAGCCTCGCCCTGTTCACGGCGACCGCGGACCTGGCGGGCGCCAGCGCCATTTACCAGCAGGTCTTCGCCAAGAACATCGGCAGCGGCGCGACCGAGCTGGTCAGCAGTTTCGCCGGCAGCGAAGGCAACTATCCCAGCGTCAATCCGGTGACTTTCGGCAACGGGCGCTACGTCGTGTTTCAGACGGGGGCCAGCAACCTTGGCTTCAGCAACCCTTCGTTCACGACCCAGCTGATCCGCAAGGACCGCCAGACCGGCGCTGTGCTCCTGATCAGCCACAACGGCACTGCGGGGCAGATCTCCACCAGCGGCGCGATCAACCCGGCGATCAGCGCGCTGGGCCGCTACGTGGTGTTCTTCGCGCCGCAGGGAAACATCGGCGGATATACCAGTCTCAACGGCCGGTTGATGCGCGCCGACCTGGCGACCTCGCCCCCGACGATGGACGTGGTCGTGGAGACCGGCGACGCCCATGTCGCCTCGATCAGCGAGGATGGCCGCTACGTGGCGTTCGAGACCGGTGACCCCTGGTCCCCCGACGACACCAACGGCACCGCCGACGTCTACGTCCGCGACATGCAGTGCGCCAATCCGGCGTCGCCGGCATGCTTCCAGCTCATCAGCTTCACCGGCTCGGCCGTGGGCGACGGGCCCAGCCGCGCACCGTCGATGAGCGCGGACGGCCGCCGCGTGGCGTTCGTCTCGAACGCTACCAACCTGATGACCGCCGGCACCACTGGCGACGACGCGATCTACGTCGCCGACCGGCTCACCGGCGACCTGACCCGGGCCGACACCGACGTCAGCGGCGCCTTCGGCGACGGCATCTTCGGGGGCGAGCCCGCCATCAGCGGCGACGGGCGCTACGTCACGTTTGCCAGTTCGGCGCAGAACCTCGGCGCCTACAACCCGACGCCGGTGCAGCTCGTTTACGTGAAGGCGCTGCCAAGCGTCTTCGGCGCCGTCAACGGCCAGGGCGCCACCGGCTCGATTGCCGGCTTCAGTCGCGGCAACCTGTTCCAGCCGCTGGACGCGGACAGCATGTTCCCGCGGCAGTCGTTCGGCGGCGATCTGCTGACGCTCGAGTCGTACGCGGACAACATCGTTGCCGCCGACGGCAACTCCGGCACCGACACCTTCGCCGTCGCCAATCCGCTGTTCTCCGCCAACCCTCTTCTCGTCGATAGCGATGGCGACGGGCTCACCGCATTCGACGAGAGCGTCTTCGGCACTTCCGACGGCACGGCCGATACCGACGGCGATGGCCTGAACGACGGCTACGAGGTGAACACGTCGTACACCAACCCGGCACTGGCCGACACGGATGGCGATGGGGTCGGCGACGGCACGGAACTCAGCTTCTCCAGCAATCCGCTGATCGGCAATAACGTCCTTTTCGTCACGCCGGGAGGCAGCGGTCTGGGCAATGGATCGTCCTGGAGCGATGCGCGCGATGGGAGCAACCTGACGACGCTATCCACATCCCTGACCAGCGGCTCGCCGGGCTCCCCGGCCTACGTCCTGTTCGACGCCGGCACCTATACCGGTTCGCTCTCCGTCAACGGACTGAATGACGTCAGGCTGATCGGCTCGGTCGGTCCCGGCACCTATGTCCCAAGGTCCCCCATCGATTCCATCCTCGACGGCAACTCCGTGGCAACGCCGCTCCTCGTTTACGCGAGCGACGAGATCGACGTGCGCAGCCTCGAAATGACCGGGGGTCTGAACGGCAGCAGCAACGGCGCGGGAATCAGCGTGACGGCCGGGCTGGCGCCAGGCACCGTCCGTTTCCGCGACGTGGCCATCGACTTCAACCAGACCAACGGCTCATCCGGCGGCGGCGGCGGCCTGTATGTCGGCAGCAACATGACGGTCGAAGTCCACGCCTCGTACATCTCGGACAACGTTGCCGGAACGGGCGGCGGGTTCGGTGGCGGCGTCCTGGTCGCAGGCGGCGGTACGCTGTGGGTGGACGAGGACACGCGCATCGTCAACAACAATGCTTATGTGAGCGGTGGCGGTCTCTACCTCGAGTCCGGCGCCACCGTCACGCTCGACGACAGCTACCTCGACTACAACGAAGCGGGCGAGAGCGGCGGCGGTTTCTACGTCGATGCCAGCAACAGCGCCGGCGACGGCCTGACCGTGACCGGCGGTACCGCCTTCGGCAACAACATCTTCGGTGCCGGCACGTCGCTCGGCGCCGGCGGCGTGTCGCGCGGCGGCAACCTCGCGATGGAGGGCGTCGTGGTCGCAAGCAACTCTGCCTATAACTCGGGCGGTGGCGCGGGTGGCGGCGGCTTGTACATCACCGGCGGCGATGCGGGCGGGTCGTGTGGCGCGAGTGGCGGCATCTGCGGCTCCACCACGATCAGGGACAGCAAATTCCTTTCGAACTACGCAAAGAGCACGGGCGGCGGCATTTCCCTGCAGAACGTCAACCACACGTTCGTCCTCAACAACAACCTGATCGTCGGCAACTACGCGGGCTTCGAGGGCGGCGGCATCTACGGTTACGGCTTGGGAGTCAGCGCCAACAACGGCACCAGCATCGACATCAACGTCAACACCATCGCGTACAACCAGGTCGGCACGACCGGAAAGGGTGGCGGCGCGTACTTCGAGGAAGCCGGCCTGTACGTGGTGCCACAGGTGCGCGACAGCATCCTGTACTACAACCAGGACGACGTGACGGGTACATCGGCACCTGGCGACGACCTCAAACGGCAGGCGGGGACCTTCAACGCCATCCAGGAAAGCACCAACAACGTGGGCGACGGCGGCGGTGACGGCTCCGACATCAGCCTGCCCCCCCGCTTCGTGAAAGGGTTCTATCTCGATCACGTCACGCCATCGCCCTCGATCGATGCGGGACAGCTGAATGCGACGTCCTACTTTGCCGGCGGCTACACCACGAACTTCACCGGCGGCGCGGACACGGGCCGCGTCGACCAGGGCTTCCACTACATTTTCCCGGCAGTCTCGGTGGCGACCCTCAACGAGGTGCCGGCGAACAATGCCGATTTCTTCAGCGACTACGCCAGGACCATCACGTTCAGCCCGCAGGACGGCGGGGGCGACAGCCTGGGAGCCGGGCACCTGGTGGTGGTGGAAGTGGTAAGCGACAACACCGCCACCACCGTCAGCTCGCGGACGTCGGTGAACCCGCTCGGGACCGGCACGGCGGTCCTCGCGACCGACCGCGGCGACGGCACGTACTCGGTGTCGCTCAGTACCGGCGTGACGGGCAATGCGCTGAACCTGAAGGTGTACGTGGACGGCGTGCCGTTCACGCTGCACTACGCGCGGCACGTTTCGTAGCGAGCAGGCAGCGCAAGCAGGCGACAGGAACCGCGGCGCGCCCCGGCCTTTGCCGGCACGCGCGCCGGCAGTAGCGCCGTTTGCCGCAGAATAGGAACGCGCTTCCCCTCCCGTCCCCCATGCTCGCCGACATCGCGCTGTTCCTGGCCGCTGCCGTGATCGCCGTGCCGCTGGCGCAGCGGCTCGGGCTCGGCGCCGTCATCGGCTACCTGGTCGCCGGCATCGCCATCGGGCCGTCGGGCCTGGCGCTGGTCACCGACGTGCAGAGCATCCTCGACTTCTCCGAGTTCGGCGTGGTGCTCTTGCTGTTCGTGATCGGGCTGGAACTGCAGCCCTCGCGGCTGTGGCGGCTGCGCGTGGACGTGTTCGGCCTCGGCGGTGCGCAGGTGCTGCTCGGCACGCTGGTGTTCGGGCTCGCCGCCACGGCCGCGGGCCTGCCGCCGGTGGCCGCGGCCGTCACCGGCTTCGGCCTGTCCATGTCGTCGACCGCGCTGGTGCTGCGACTGCTCGCGGACCGCGGCGAGCTCGACGCGCGCCATGGCCGGGCCGCGTTCGCGGTGCTGCTGTTCCAGGACCTGGCGGTCATTCCCTTCATCGCGCTGCTGCCGCTGCTGTCCGGCGGGCAGGCGGGATTGCACTGGCCGGATGCCGCCAGGGCGCTCGCCGCGATCGCCGGCGTCGTCGTGCTCGGCCGCACCGTCCTGCGTCCCGCGCTGCGGCGGCTGGCCGCCGCGAACGTGCCGGAGATCTTCACCGCCGCGGCGCTGCTGGTCGTCATCGCCACCGCGCTGGGGATGCAGGCCGCCGGGCTGTCCATGTCGCTCGGCGCGTTCCTCGCGGGCGTGCTGCTGGCGGAATCCGAGTTCCGCCACGAGCTGCAGGCCGACATCGAGCCGTTCAAGGGCTTGCTGCTCGGCCTGTTCTTCATCGCCGTCGGCATGTCGGTGAACCTGGGCCTGGTGGCCTCGCGCCCAGCCGCGGTGCTGGCCCTGCTTGCAGGACTCGTCGCGCTGAAGACCGCGTCGCTGTACGCGCTGGGACGCCTCGCGCGGCTGCCGGCTGCCGCTTCGCGCGCCTTTGCCGCGGCGCTGGCCGCCGGCGGCGAGTTTGCCTTCGTGCTGTTCGCGCTCGCCGGTGCGGCGGGGCTGCTCGCCGCGGACACGCGCGAGCTGCTGGTGCTGGCGGTCTCGCTGTCCATGCTGCTGACGCCCGCGCTGTACCGGTTGCAGGCGCGCTTCCAGCCCGCGACCGTCGGCCCCGCCTTCGACGCCATCGACGCGCCGCCGGCGCCGGTGCTGCTGGCCGGCTTCGGCCCGTTCGGGCAGATCGTCGGCCGCCTGCTGCGCGTCAAGAAGATCCCGTTCACCGTGCTCGAGAAGAGCTGGGAGCAGGTGGACGTGGTGCGCCGCTTCGGCAGCACCATCTACTACGGCGACGCCGCGCGCCTGGACCTCCTGCGTGCCGCCCGCGCCGACCGCGCCGCGCTGTTCGTGATCACCATCGCCAACGCCGAAATCTCGCTGCAGATCGCCGAGACCGTGCGGCGTCATTTTCCGCAGCTGCGCGTGTTCGCCGTGGCGCAGGACCGCAACCACGCGCTGAGGCTGATGGACCTCGGCATCACCGACGTGGTGCGGCGCGCGTATTTCTCCAGCCTGGAGCTGTCGCGCCGCGTGCTGGTGACGCTCGGCGAGAGCGAACCCGCCGCCGCGCGCGCGATCACTACGTTCCGCAGCCACGACGAAGCGACGCTGCTCAAGCAGCAGGCCGTGTACCGCGACGAGACCCAACTGATCCAGAGCTCCCAGGCCGCGGCGCGCGAGCTGGAGCAGCTGTTCGAGTCGGACCGGCCCGACACCGTGGAGCGCGCGGCGTGAGCATCAACCCGATCTTCGCGGACTACGCCGGTCTCGACCTGACGCCCTACATCCTGGTCAGCCTGCTCGCGCTCGGCATGGCGCTGGCATTCGTGTCCGCCGACCGGCAGTCGCCGACCAGCCGCGCGCTGGCGCTCGCACTCGCCTTCATCGGCATGTCGGTGGACCTGGGCATCGTGGTCGGCGTGCAGTACCCGCTGCCGCACCGGGTGATCGGCCTGTTCGGCTGGTCCGAGGCGTTGGCGATCGTGTTCCTGATGGAATGGATCATGCGGGTGCGGCGCACGGTGCCCGCGGGCGCGCTCGACACGAAGTTCGGCGACCGCCTGGTGCGGGTCGGCCAGGCCGCCGGCCTGCTCTACGGCGTGCTGTCGACGCTGCTGCCCGAGGTCCGCAACCGGCAGTTCCTCGGCGCGCTGGCGCAGCCGGACGCATACCGGCATTACGGCTTCTGGCTTTTCCTGGTGCCGATCCTGCTGGCGGCAGCGTGCGGCGCGGCATCCATCCTGCTGATGCTCAACCGCCGCCCGGACCGCGCGGAGCGCACCCGCGTCACTGCCATGGTGGCCGCGATCCCCTTCATGTCCGGCAGCCTGGTCGTCGGCCTGCACTACTCCGCGATCCTGATGGTGATCGGCCTGCTGCTGCTGCTCGTCGGCGCCACGCAGTACCACGTGCTGCAGGGCCAGCGCGGGCAGTTCATGTCGCGCTTCCTGTCGCCACAGGTGGCGCGGCTGGTCAGCGAGCGCGGCCTGGCCACCGCGATGCAGGAGAACCACCTCGAGATCACCGTCGTCTGCTGCGACCTGCGCGGCTTCACCGCGTATGCGCAGGCGCATCCGTCGGCGCGCGTGCTGCAGGTGCTGCGCGAGTACTACGACGCGGTCGGACAGTGCGCTGCCGAGGCCGGCGCCACCATCAAGGACTTCGCCGGCGACGGCGTGCTGCTGCTGGTCGGCGCGCCGCTGCCGGAACCGCGCCATGCGGCCATCGGCGTCGATCTGGCGCGGCGCATCCGCAGCGCCGCGCGCGGAGTGACGGCGCGGGCGGCCGAAGGCGCCGGTCCGCGCCTCGGCATCGGCGTCGGCGTGGCCAGCGGCTACGTCACCGTCGGCGTGATCGCCTCCAGCGGCCGCTTCGAGTACACCGCCGTCGGACCCGCGGTGAATCTCGCGTCGCGGCTATGCCAATGCGCCGCCGACGGCGAGGTGCTGGTGGCGGCGGCGACGGTGGAGCAATCTGCCCAGCCGTCCGGCGAGCCCCGCCTGGAGCCGCGCAAGCCGGTGGAGGTGAAGGGCTATGCGGAGCCCGTGCCGCACTTCAACGTCGGCGAAACGCCGGGTCTGGCGACGGCGGCCTGAAGCACCGTTGCGCTCAGACCTCCGCCCACCACCGCATCAGGTTGGCGCGAATCTTCTGCAGCTGGAGGCTCTGCGCGCTGCCGCCCTGCTGGTCCGCCCAGCGCTTGATCCCGGTGAGCTCGGCCAGCAGCAGCCGCCGCTCGGGCTCGCGCACCATGCTCTGGATCCACGTGACCGCCGCGACGCGCACGCCGCGCGTCACCGGCTCGACACGGTGGATGGTGGACGCCGGGTACAGCACCAGCGAGCCGCGCGGCAGCTTGACGCGCTGCGCGCCCAGATCGCTGCTGATGACCAGCTCGCCGCCGTCGTAGCCCGCGGGATCCGACAGGAACAGCGTCATGGCGAGGTCGGTGCGCACCGGCTCGCGCGCGTGCATCACCGGCCGGTCGATGTGAT
This sequence comes from Binatia bacterium, assembly GCA_035526525.1. Lineage (GTDB taxonomy): Bacteria > Pseudomonadota > Gammaproteobacteria > Nevskiales > Nevskiaceae > JACPFV01. Next base: position 10,802 of record DATLCG010000029.1, on the reverse strand, counting down.
CGCCGTACGCCATGCCCGGCTCGTAGCGGTTGAACAGCAGCGGCATCATGCGCAGCGGCATGGCGAACGCACCGAAGGTGTCGCTGCGGCCGAGCGCGTCGAGCACTTCCTTCTGCAGCGCGCGCACGGCGGGCGTCGCAGCGGCCTGGCGGTTGTTCTTCGCCGCGGCCGCCGCACCCGTCGCGGTCGCCTTGCCGTCCACGAATGCCGCCTGCGCGAGCGCGGCTTCGATGCGCTCGGCGTCGGCGGCAGGCAGCACGCCGTGCACCGTCAGGATCATGGCGTCTTCACCACGCTTCCGGCCTTCATGACGAAGGCGACGTGCTGCAGCCGGGTGACGTCCGCGAGCGCATCGCCGTCGACCGCGATCAGGTCGGCGGCATAGCCGGGCTCGACCGAGCCCAGCTTCTCGCCCGCGCGCAGCAGCTCGGCGGCATTGAGCGTGGCAGCGCGTATCGCCTCGATCGCCGGCATGCCCGCCTCGGCCAGGTAGGCGAACTCCTTCGCGTTCTCGCCGTGCGGCGACACGCCGGTGTCGGTGCCGAAGGCCACCTTGACGCCGGCTTTCCAGGCCCTGGCGAAGGTCCCCGCCATCAGCGGGCCGATGGCGAGCGCCTTCGGCCGGATGATCGCCGGGAAATAGTCCGGCAGTTTTGCCTTCTCCACGCAGAAGCGTCCGGCCGACAGCGTCGGCACGTACCAGGTGCCCTTCTGCCGGAACAGCCGCATCGCCTCGTCGTCCATGTACGTGCCGTGCTCGACCGAGTCCACGCCGGCGCGGATCGCGCGCTTCATGCCTTCGGCGCCGTGCGCGTGCACCGCGACGCGGAAGCCGTAATCCTTCGCGGTCGCCACGATCGCGCGAATCTCCTCCTCGGTGAGCTGCGCGTTGTCGCCGCTGGCCGAAAGGTCCAGCACGCCGCCGGTCACCATCACCTTGATCAGGTCGGCGCCTTCCTTGTAGCGGGCGCGCACGGCCTTGCGCGCGTCGTCCACGCTGTCGATGACGCCGTCCGCCGGCCCGCCGGCCTTCGCGAACTCGTGCTTGTAGCCGTCGGTGGGATCGGCATGCCCGCCGGTGGAGCCGATCGCGATGCCCGCCGTCAGCATGCGCGGCCCCCGCACCCAGCCCTGCTCGATCGCGTGCTTCAGCGAGACGTTCAGCGCACCTTCGGCGCCGAGGTCGCGCACGGTGGTGAAGCCGGCGAGCAGCGTGCGCTCGGCAAAGCCGGTGCTTTCGTAGGCCTGGTCCCACAGGTTGCGCTGGACCGTGTCGCGGAAACTGTGGGCCTGGTCCTTGGTCTGGTCGGTGAGGTGCACGTGCATGTCGATCAGGCCCGGCAGGCACCAGAGGGCGCGCAGGTCCACGTCCGCGCCGCCATCCGCTGCAGGCGCCACGGCCGCAAAGTGCCCGGATTCCACGGTCAGGCGCACATTCTCGCGCCAGCGCCCGGCCTTCACGTCGAGCAGGTGGCCGCAGTCCACCGTGGCGCCCCACGCCGCCGGCGCGCACAGCGCCGCCGTCATCCACCCGATTGTCCGCCGCATGCCGCCCCCCCAACCGTCGTTCACGAAAGCCTAACCGGAAGGCGCGCCGCGCGGCAGCGACGGCACCGTGCGGATGGCCCTGTGCCACGCCGTACGCCCGGGAGCCGCGTGATATTCTCGCCGCGCTTTTTCCAGCCGCCTCCGCCGGGGACCCGTTGCACAGCGCATTGGCCATCGCCAACTGGTTCGTGGATGCCGCCAAGGCCGACGGCGTGCGCGACCTGACCCCGCCCAAGCTCCACGGACTGGTCTACGCGGCCCACGGCTGGCTGCTCGGAGCCGCCGGCAAGCCCATGATCGTCAGCCCGGTGAAGGCCGACCGCGACGGCGTGTTCGTGCCCGAATTGCGCGATGCCGGCTGCTGGGGCTCCAGGACCGTCAACGAACACGTTGCGCAGATCAAGATGGACGAGGCGCGCGGCGTGATGTCGGAGCACAAGCCGGAGCTTGCGCCCGACGATCCGACCGTGCCGGCGCTGCAGTGGGTGTGGAAGACCTACGGCAAGCTCACCGCGTTCCAGATCGCACAGCACGTGCGCGAGTTCGGCAGTCCGTGGGACCTCATCTGGAACGACGAGGACCGCGCCGATGACGAGGCGAAGCTGATCCCCAACACCACGATCAAGCTCTGGTTCCGCGACCTGTCGAAGATGCGCCAGGAGCAGGGCCGCAACGCCAAGCTCACCGACGTGCAGAAGCAGGAGCTGAAACCCAAGCTCGAGAAGACGCAGCGCATGCTGGCCAAGCCGGACCCGGACCGGCTGCGTCAGGCCTAGAAGAACCGCTCCAGCCGCACCGTCACCACGTCCTCGCCCTCGAGGAAATCCGCCGGCGAGTCCTGCGGGATCTTCTCGAACAGCCGTGCCTCGAGCGAAACCTTCCAGTCGTCGGTGAGGCGGCTCGAAGCCTCGACACCCCACAGGCGGTCGTCGAAACGGCGCCGGTCCACCAGCATCCCCGCGAGCAGGCTCGTGCCGCCCACGTCCGACAACGCCACGCGCGTGCCGACGAACAGCTCGTCGTCGAAACGCCGCAGGGGATCGTCCATCCGGTCGTACAGGTATTCCGCCAGCACGCCGACGTCGGTGCCGCTGCCGGCGACGTCGCCGAAGGTGTATTCGAACCCGGTGACCGCCGCCCAGCTGCCGCCGCGCTGCTCGCGGTGCAGCGCCTCCAGCTTCAGCGCCAGCGATCCCACCACCGCCTGGCCGTCGAACGACAGCTGCCGCAGCCGGTCGTAGAAGGGCACCAGCACCAGGTTGCGCCGCACGTCGGCGGCGATCTGCGCGGCGACTTCGTCGTCGCTTGGCGCCAGCCCGACCTGCTGCAGCACCGGCACCAGCGCGGACGGAAACGGCGACGTCGGCACGACGATGCCCGAGAAGATGTCGCAGTTCGGGCCGTTCTGGGTGCCGGCGAATCCGCTGCCGCGGCGCAGGCAGGGCCTCAGGCGCGGGTCGCGCGCGAGGCCGTCGAACCACGACACGCCGAAGTCCACGGGGCCGAGCGTGTGCGACCAGCGCGCGGCGAAGTCCAGGTGCCGCTGGCCGTGGCGCGCGCCGTACTGCGCGTCGTGCGCATCCACCGGAAAGGGGAAGCGCGGGTGGCCGTTGCGGCCCGGGAACGTGCGGTCGCGCTGGTAGGGCAGCGCGAAGACATCCAGCGTGCCGAAGCCGCGGATCAGCGCGAGATCCAGCATCGGCGCGCCGAGCCTGGTCTTGCCGTCGAGGTTGTCCACGAAGTCGGTCTGGTTCAGCACGTCCACCAGGTGGCGCGATTCCGTCACGCCCCAGTAGACCCGCCGCACGCCGGCGCGCGCCTCCCAGGTCTCGGCCGCGGTCTGCCAGTACAGCTCGCGCACGTCGCCGTGCGTGCGCGCCGGGTCGCGCCCGTCCACGCGCTGGAACAGCTCGCCGGCGATGCGCTGGGTGCCGAGAAAATCCTGGAAGAACTCGATGCGGCCGGCAGCCGAGCCGTCGCCCGCCATGGACTCACGCTGCGGAAAAACGCGGCCTTCGCCCTCGATCGCGCCGCGAAACTCGAAGGCGGCCGCGGACTGCGTCAGCGTCAGCGCCGCCAGCAGCAGCGCCCGCCTCACGCCTCGTCGCGTCCGACCGCCACGTGCACCACGCCGTCGGCGCCGGCCCACGCCCGGAACATGGCGCGCGAATTGAACGGCAGCGCGAGCGTGCCCTCGCGATCCACCGCGATGCAGCCGCCATCGCCGCCGTAGCGCTTCACCAGCATCAGCGCTTCCTCGCAGGCCTGGGGCAGCGTCCAGCGGGAGAACTGGAGCCGCGCGTGCACGTGGTGGCCGGCGACGGCGCGGATGAAGCTCTCGCCGCTGCCGGTGCAGGACACCGCGCAGGTCTCGTCGTCGGCGAAGGTGCCCGCGCCGATCACCGGCGTGTCGCCGACGCGGCCCGGGCGCTTGTTGGTGAGCCCCCCGGTCGAAGTCGCCGCGGCCAGGTGCCCGTGCGCGTCGCGTGCCACGGCGCCGACGGTACCGCCGCCATCGTGGTCGAGCAGGATCGCGCCCTTCGCGTGCGCCGCCTTGAGCTGGCGGAAGCGCAGCTCGGTGACGAAGTGGTCGGGGCTGACTTCCTTCATGCCGAGCTCGCGCGCGAATGCTTCCGCGCCGGCGCCGAGGAACATCACGTGCGGACTCTTTTCCATCACCGCGCGGGCCAGCCGCACCGGGCTTTCCACCCGGCACACGCCTGCGATCGCGCCGCACGCACGCGAGCGGCCGTCCATGATCGCGGCGTCGAGCTCCGGCGCGCCGTCGCTGTTCAGCACGGCACCGACGCCGGCATTGAACAGCGGACATTCCTCCAGCCGCACCACCGCGCGCTCCACCGCGTCGAGCGCACTGCCGCCGTCGCGCAGCAGCGCCAGCGCCTCGTCCGCGATGCGGCGCAGCGCCGCGCGCTGCTCGGCCACGTCCATCTCCGGCGAGGGGCTGCCGGCGCCGCCGTGCAGGGCGAAACGGATGTCGTTGGGCATGGGTGGAAATGTATCGCACACTTCGCGCGGATGAATACGGTCCTGGCCTGCATCCTCGCCTACATCGCCTCGCAACTGGCGATCGCGTTCTGGTTCTCGCGGCGCAACCGCAACGAGGAGGACTACCTGCTGGCGGGCCGCAGCCTCGGCCCGTGGATGGCGACGTTCACCGTGTTCGCGACCTGGTTCGGCGCGGAATCGTGCATCGGGGCGGCCGGCGAGGCCTACCAGCACGGCCTGGCCGGCGTCATCGCCGATCCGTTCGGCTACACCATCGGCCTGGTGCTGATGGGCGCGTTCTTCGCGGCGGCGCTGTGGAAGCGCGGCATCGTCACGCTCGCGGACCTGTTCCGGAATCGCTACGGCGCCGGCGTCGAGCGGCTCGCCGCGGTGATCATGATCCCCTCGTCGGTCATGTGGGCCGCCGCGCAGATCCGGGCCTTCGGCCAGGTGCTCTCCTCCGCCAGCGAGATCGGGCTGTTCTTCGCCATCACGCTGGCCGCGGCGGTGGTCATCGCCTACACCGCGGTGGGCGGCATGTGGGCGGACGCGGTGACGGACCTGGTGCAGGGCGTGGTGCTGATCGCGGGCGTGCTGGCGCTGGGGGCGATGTTCGTCGCGATGGGCGGCCTGCAGGCCATCGCGCAGCTGCCAGCCGAGCGCTTCTCGTTCGTGCACGGGCGCACGCCATGGGACGCCCTCGACACGCTGGCCGTGCCCATCTTCTCCACCATCGCCGCGCAGGAACTGGCTTCACGCGTGCTGGCCGTCCGCAGCGCACCGCTGGCGCGCGCGAGCACTGTCGGCGCCGGCGTGATGTACCTGGCCATCGGCGCGGTACCGGTGCTGCTCGGGCTCGGGGCCTCGGCCTACATCGGCGAAGGCCGTCCCGCGGAGCAGGTACTGGCGCTGTTCGCGCAGCAGTACCTGTCGAAGCCGCTCTACATCCTGTTCCTGGGCGCGCTGGTGTCGGCGATCCTGTCGACGCTGTCCGGCGCCCTGCTCGTCGCCGGCTCGCTCGCGGCGCACAACCTGTTCGTGCACCTGCGTCCGGGCCTGAGCGAGAAAGCCAGGCTGTCGGCCAACCGCTGGGCAGTGATCGGCTTCGGCATCGTGGCCTACGTCATCGCGCTGTCGAGCGAAAGCGTCTACGGCCTGGTGCAGGAATCTTCCAGCCTGGGCTCGTCCGGCATCCTGATCCTGCTGCTGTTCGCGCTGTGGGGCGGCAGGCTCGGAGGCCCCGCGAGCGGCTACGCGGCGCTGGTGGCGGGCACCGGCACGTACCTCGTGAGCGCCCACCGGCTGCAGCTGGAATCGCCCTACCTCGTCTCCGTCGCCGCGGCGCTGGCGGCGTACCTCGTCGCCAGCCTGCTCAGTACTTCACCGAGCAGCCGTATGGCCGCGTGACGGCTTGCGTGACGGGCTTGCCGGCGAGCAGTTCCTCCAGCGCGACCTTCACGTAAGGCGTCGCCTTCGGCAGGTCCTCCGGGTCGGGCGAGGCGATGCTGTCGATTCCGCCCATGTAGGCCAGCGTGCCCTTCGCGTCCACGACGAACAGGTGCGGCGTGGTCTTCGCCTCGTACAGGCGCCCGACCGCACCCGATTCGTCGAGCAGCACCGCGGCCGGGGCAGCGCCGCGGGAGCGGGTCAGCTCGTCGGCGCGGGCGCCGTCGACGTGGCCCTGCTTGCCGGGTGCCGAGGAAATCACCGACAGCCACACCACGCCCTTGGCGGCGGCGTCCTTCTGCTGCGCCTGCATGCTGCCGCTGCCGTAGTGCTTGCGGACGAACGGGCACTCGTGGTTGGTCCACTCCAGCACCACGACCTTGCCGCGATAGTCGGAGAGCTTCACCGTGCGGCCGCGCGTATCGGTCGCGGAGAACTCCGGCGCCGGGGCGCCCACCTTCGGCGCAGCAGTGGCGGCGACGGAAAGGAAGAGAGCGGCAAGGGCAAGCGGCCAGCGGAACGTCATGCGGGTTTCTCCGGCAGGGGTGCGAGGGCATCGAGCAGCATCCGCGGCGTCAGCAGCTGCGGCAGCAGCCGCGGCTCGGCGCCGGGAAGGTAAAGCACGTACAGCGGCACGCCCGGGCGCCCGAAGCGCTGCAGCGCCGCGGTGATGGCCGGATCCGAGCGGGTCCAGTCGCCTTCGAGCAGCGCCACGCCGTGCCGGGCGAAGGCATTGCGGACCTCGTCGGTGCCGAGCGCGACGCGCTCGTTCACCTTGCAGGTGATGCACCAGTCCGCCGTGAAGTTCACGAAGACCGGCCGGCCCTGCGCGCGCAGCTGCGCCACCCGCTCTTCGGACCAGGGCTGCCAGTCGCTCGCGCCGGTGGCCGGCGGAGGAGCGGGCGCGCGCAGCGCAGGCGCCGCGAGCACGGCCATCGCCGCCGCCAGCGCGGCCCAGCGCAGCACGCGCGCCGCGACGCCGGCACGCGCCGCCAGCCAGCAGGCAAAGGCGATCGCGGCCACGCCGCCGAGGACCAGCGCGACCGCGTCCATCGACGACTGGCGCCCGAGCACCCACAGCAGCCAGATGGCGCTCAGGTACAGGGGGAAAGCCATCGCCTGCTTGAACGTTTCCATCCACGCGCCCGGCCGTGGCAGCCAGGCGCCGAGCGCCGGCACGAAGGCGATCGCCAGAAACGGCAGCGCCAGCCCGAGGCCCAGCGTGGCGAACACCAGCAGCGACAGCGCCGCCGGCTGCGTCAGCGCGAAGCCCAGCGCACTGCCCATGAAGGGCGCAGTGCACGGGCTCGCCACGACCACGGCCAGCACGCCGGTGAAGAACGAGCCGGCGTAACCCCCGCGCACCGCCAGCGACTGGCCCACGCCCATCAGGCGCGTGCCGAGCTGCACCAGCCCGGACAGCGACAGGCCCATGGCGAACAGCAGGTACACGAGCACCGCGACGAACACCGGCGATTGCAGCTGGAAGCCCCAGCCCAGGGCCTGGCCACCGGCGCGCAATCCGAGAATCGTCGCCGCGGCCAGCACGCAGGCGCCGACCACGCCCGCGGTGTACGCGATCGCATGGCGGCGCTGCTGCGAGCGCTGCGCGCCCTGTGCCTCCAGCAGCGAGATGGCCTTGATGGACAGCAGCGGGAACACGCACGGCATCAGGTTCAGGATCAGCCCGCCGAGCAGTGCGAACAGCAGGGCCGTTGCAGCACCCGGGCTCGCCGCCCCGCCCGGTTCCGCGGACACGACGGGATGGGCGGTGGCCGGCACGACGCCCGGCAGCGCGCGCACCTCCCACGCGGTGCGCGTCGCATCCTGCAGGACGAGCACGCCCTCGACCGCGGCAGGCGCGGCCGTGAAGTAACTGCTCAGCGCCTGCTGCACGACGACCGTTTCGCCCTCGCGCTGCGCGTGCTGAGGCGCGCCGTGGTTCACGAGGTCGTTGGCGTACGGGAAGAATTCCACCGCGCCGGAGCCCGGTGCATCCACGCGCAGGCGCAGCGTGCCGGCGTCGGCGGCGAACATGCCGGGCAGCGGCGGCGTGCGCGGCAGCTGCGCACGCGTCTGGGCGAACAGCGCGCTCCAGCCCGGATCGGGAGGCGCGTCGGCGCGCACCGGCAGCGTCAGCGCCAGCTCCGCGCTGCCGGGAATGCAGACGTCCTTGCACACCAGCCAGCGCGCGGTCGCCTGCACCGTCGCCTCGCGGCCCACGGACGCGGCCGGCGCCTGCAGGTCCACGAGATGCAGCGTTTCCCCGGCGTAGCCGTAGTTCACCAGCTCGCCGATGCGCTCGGTCGACGGTGCGGGCCACTGGATGTCGCCGGCGGTCCAGCCGGCCGGCAGCGTCCAGGCCAGCGACGTCGCCGTCCCGGAATCCCCCGGGTTGCGCCAGTAGGTGTGCCAGCCGCGCTCGGGCGACAGGCGCAGCGCGACGGTGTTGGTGCCGGGGAGGAAGGCGGTGCGCTCGGCCACCAGCTCCGCCTGCACGTGCGGGGCATTCACCGGCGCGGCGGCCGCGGGCAGCACCGCGAGCAGCAGCAGGACGCCAGGCGCTGTGCCATTCATGCAGAAGTCCCGCGGCGTGCGGGTCACGCCGCTAGGCGATGTAGCCCTGCGCGCGCAGGTACTTCTGCAGCGCGGCCACCGAGGCGTCGAGGTCGCTCTGCGCGGTATCGATGGTCAGCTCCGCGGCGTCCGGCGCCTCGTAAGGCGAGTCGATGCCGGTGAACTGCTTGATCTGGCCGGCACGGGCCTTCTTGTAGAGGCCCTTCGGGTCGCGCGTCTCGCACACGTCGAGCGGCGCCTTGACGTAGACCTCGACGAACTCGCCCGGCTTGAACAGCGCGCGCACGAGCTGGCGATCGGCCTTGAACGGCGAGATGAACGCGGTCAGCACGATCAGCCCCGCATCCACGAACAGCTTGGCGACCTCGCCGATGCGGCGGATGTTCTCGACGCGCTCCGCGTCGGAGAAGCCGAGATCCTTGTTGAGCCCCATGCGCACGTTGTCGCCGTCGAGCAGGTAGCTGTGGTGGCCCTGCTCGAACAGCCGCACCTCGAGCGCATTGGCCATCGTGGACTTGCCCGAGCCGGACAAACCGGTCAGCCAGATCGCGCAGGGCTTCTGCTTCTTCTGCTGCGCGCGCTGCTCGCGCGTGACCTTGTGGGCGTGCCAGACGACGTTGGTGGCGCCGGGAGCGGAGGATTGCGACACGATTGAACTCGGTTGCGGAAAACGGGGCGCACATTCTGTCACGCCGCGCGCCCGTGCGAGGGCGGCGCATCGCTAGTGCGTCTGCGCGCTAGCGCTTGATCGTCACGCTGCCGGCCGGCAGCGACTTCAGCAGGGACTGCGACATCTGGTCGGCGATGCGGCCCGCGGCATTCATCACCGTGCGCTCGCTCTCGGCCTGCGCTTCCGCCCGCGCCGCCTGCAGCAATTCGTCACGCAGGCCCGCGAGCGCGGTGCGCACTTCCTCGCGGATCATCTCGCGCAGGCGATCCGGATCCGTGAAGGCGTCGTCGAGGCTGGCCAGGTGGGCCTTGATCTCGGCAATCTGCGCATAGAAATCCTGGGTCATCTTGCGCAGCCGCGAATCCATCGCCTCGCGGCTCTGCACGGGGCGCTCGGCATCGCCGCCGCCGTCCGCCGCCGGCACCAGCGCGTCGCGCAGGCTCTGCATCACCCGCTGCTCGATCGCGGCCTCGGGTGCGCGGATCGGCTGGACCTTGGCTACGGGCGTGGCGGTCACGGGAGTGTTGGGCGCCGCCGCAACCGCGGGAGTCTCGGCCACTTCGGGCGTCGACGGCGTCGGCACCTGCGCCGGCCGGGTTGCGGCGGGAGCGCCGGCCGCCGGCGACCGCGCCGGCCGCAGCGCATCCGCAACCTGCTCGATGCGCGCGAGCACGGCGCGCAGCTGTTCGGGATTGGGCGGCTTGTGCAGCACGTCGGCGGCGCCGCGCGAGCGCGCCTGCAGCGTGAAGTCCTCGCCCTCGTGCGACGAGCACATCACCACCGGCAGGGTGACGGTGCGCGGATCGCTCTTGATCTGCCGCAGCACGTCGAAACCCTCGACGCCGGGCATCAGGTGGTCGAGGAACATCACGTCGGGGCGCTGCGCCGCCAGCGCCGCGATCGCGGCGTCGGGCATCTCGAACGCCTGCACCTCGTAGCCCGCGCCCTCCAGGATCTTCCTGAGCGCGAAGCGTGCCGACTTCGAATCGTCGACGACGATGGCGGTCCTGCCCATGGCGATTTCCCCCTCTTTCGACTGTAGCACCGGAGGGTATTCCTGCCCACGGCAGGCGGCCGATGGCCTTTCTATACTTTCCGCTCGGGGTCTTGCCGCCCGCGTCCGCGGGCACGAGTCGGGGAAATGGGAATCAAGCCGGTCTGGGTCGGGGTGCTCGCCGCCGCCGCTTTCGTCGTGGCCGGTCAGTTCTGGCTGCCGCAACCGTGCGCCGACGACGATGACGGCGCCCGAGCCGTGCCGGGCGCGGGCTGCCTGCTACGCCAGCACCCGGAGCCCGCGCACGCGCAGATGCAGGCGCACGCGGGTCCGTATGCGCGCTCCGGCGCCGTGCCGGCGGGCGCCTTTCGCGACGCGATCGCTCAGAAGCACGCGCTGGAAGACGCCGGATTCAAGGTCGCCGGCGCGGGCGGCACGTGGCGCCCGTACGGCCGCGGCAACCTGCGCGTCGGCGGCGGCTACGACAACCTCGCCGCGCGCGCGGACAATTTCTTCTACGACGGCAGCCACAAGCGCCTTTTCGTCGCGATCGGCAGCGGC
>DATLCG010000107.1:0-14216 GCA_035526525.1 Binatia bacterium | reverse complement strand
GTGGCGCGCGGCGACCTGTCGCGCAAGATCACGGTGGACGTGAAGGGCGAGATCCTGGAGCTGAAGAACACCATCAACACGATGGTGGACCAGCTCAACGGCTTCGCCTCGGAAGTCACGCGCGTGGCGCGCGAGGTCGGCACCGACGGCAAGCTCGGCGGCCAGGCCGTGGTGCCGGGCGTCGCCGGAACCTGGAAGGACCTGACCGACAAGGTCAACTCGATGGCGTCGAACCTCACCGCGCAGGTGAGAAACATCGCCGAAGTGGCGACGGCCATCGCCTCGGGCGACCTGTCGAAGAAGATCACCGCCGACGTGCGCGGCGAGATTCTCCTGCTGAAGGAGACGCTCAACACGATGGTGGAGCAGCTGCGCTCGTTCGCGTCGGAAGTGACGCGCGTGGCACGCGAGGTCGGCACCGAAGGCAAGCTCGGCGGCCAGGCGGTCGTCCCCGGCGTCGCCGGCACCTGGAAGGACCTCACCGACTCGGTCAACGCGATGGCGGGCAACCTGACGTCCCAGGTGCGCAACATCGCCGAGGTGACCACGGCCGTGGCGCGCGGCGACCTGTCGCGCAAGATCACGGTGGACGTGAAGGGCGAAATCCTGGAGCTGAAGAACACCATCAACACGATGGTGGACCAGCTGAATGCGTTCGCCTCGGAAGTGACGCGCGTGGCGCGCGAGGTCGGCACCGAAGGCAAGCTTGGCGGCCAGGCGCAGGTGCCCGGCGTCGCCGGCACCTGGAAGGACCTCACCGACAACGTCAACGTCATGGCGGCGAACCTCACCGAGCAGGTGCGCGGCATCGTCAAGGTCGTCACCGCGGTGGCCAACGGCGACCTGAACCAGGAGCTGACGGTGCAGGCCAAGGGCGAGGTCGCCGCGCTCGCCGACACCATCAACAACATGACCTCGACGCTGGCGATCTTCGCCGACCAGGTGACCACGGTCGCGCGCGAGGTCGGCGTCGAAGGCCGCCTGGGCGGCCAGGCCAACGTGCCCGGCGCGGCCGGCACGTGGAAGGACCTCACCGGCAACGTCAACCTGCTCGCGGCCAACCTGACGACGCAGGTGCGCGCGATCGCGGAAGTCGCGACGGCGGTGACGAAAGGCGACCTCACGCGATCCATCCAGGTGGACGCGCGCGGCGAGGTGGCCGAGCTGAAGGACAACATCAACACCATGATCGGCAACCTCCGCCTGACGACGGAGCGCAACAACGAGCAGGACTGGCTGAAGACCAACATGGCCCGCTTCACGGGCATGCTGCAGGGCCAGCGCGACCTCGGCACCGTCGGCCGCACGCTGCTGTCCGAGCTGGTGCCGCTGGTGAACGCGCACCAGGGCCTGATCTACCGCGTGGTGGACGACGACGCTCGCCAGGTGCTCAGCCTGCTGGCGGCCTATGGCAACCAGAAGACGGGCTACCCGGAACGGCTCGGCATCGGCGAGGGCTGGCTCGGCCAGTGCGCGCAGGACAAGAAGCGCATCCTCATCACCGAGGTGCCGCCGGACGCGGTGCCGGTCGGCTCGGTGATGTTCCAGGCGATGCCGCGCTCGCTGGTGGTGTTCCCGGTGCTGTTCGAGGGCCGCATCAAGGCGGTCATGGGCCTGGCCTCGCTCGGCGAGTTCGCGCCGCTGCACCTGTCGTTCCTCGAACAGCTCACGTCCTCGATCGGCATCATGCTGAACTCGATCGAGGCGACGATGCAGACCGAGTCGCTGCTGACGCAGTCGCAGCAGCTGGCGACCGAGCTGCAGGCGCAGCAGCGCGAGCTGCAGCAGAAGAACGAGCAGCTGGCGCAGAAGGCACAGCAGCTGGCCGAGCAGAACGTCGAAGTCGAGCGCAAGAACCAGGAGATCGAGCAGGCCCGCCGCGCCCTCGAGGAGAAGGCGGCCGAGCTGGCGCTCACCTCGAAGTACAAGTCCGAGTTCCTCGCGAACATGTCGCACGAGCTGCGCACGCCGCTGAACTCGATCCTGATCCTGGGCCAGCAGCTTGGCGACAACCCCGAAGGCAACCTGTCGCCGAAGCAGGTGGAGTTCGCGCGCACCATCCACTCCGCCGGCACCGACCTGCTGAACCTGATCTCGGACATCCTCGACCTGTCGAAGATCGAGTCCGGCACCGTCACGGTCGAGGCCGAGGAGACCGCCTTCAGCACGCTGCTGTCGGCGATGGACCGCATGTTCCGCCACGAGGCGGAAAACCGGCGCCTTGCGTTCGAGATCTCGGTGGACCCGAACCTGGGCCGCACCATGGTCACCGACCAGAAGCGCCTGATGCAGGTGCTCAAGAACCTGCTGTCGAACGCGTTCAAGTTCACCGGCCAGGGCGGCGTGCGGCTGCGCGTGTCGACCGCGGTCGGCGGCTGGACCCGCGAGCACCCGGTGCTGAGCCAGCAGGCGCAGTGCGTTTCCTTCCAGGTGTCCGACAGCGGCATCGGCATCCCGCTGGAGAAGCAGAAGCTCATCTTCGAGGCCTTCCAGCAGGCCGACGCGTCCACCTCGCGCAAATACGGCGGCACCGGCCTGGGCCTCGCCATCTCGCGCGAGCTGGCGTCGTTGCTGGGCGGCGAGATCCAGCTGAAGTCGGCGCCCGGCGAGGGCAGCACCTTCACGCTGTTCCTGCCGATCCGTTACGCCGGCGGCGCCTCGCGCGCCGCGCAGAACGAAGCCGCCTCGGCCCGCGCATCGTTCCCGATCGTGCGCATGCCGGCGACGCCGGTGGTGCAGGTGCCGGACGACCGCGACGCCGTGCAGGCCGGCGACACGGTGCTGCTGATCGTCGAGGACGATCCGCACTACGCCCGGCTGCTGGCCGACCTCGCCCGCGACCAGGGACTCAAGGTGCTGGTCGCCATGCGCGGCTCGGAAGCGCTGGAGCTGGCGCGCGAGTTCAAGCCGGCAGCCGTCTCGCTCGACGTGTTCCTGCCCGACATGCTCGGCTGGACCGTGCTGTCGAACCTCAAGAAGGATCCCGAAACGCGCCACATCCCGGTGCAGATGGTGACGCTCGACGAGGACCGCCAGCACGGCCTCGCCCGCGGCGCCTTCTCGTTCGTCACCAAGCCGACCTCGCAGGAGGGGCTGCGGGAGGCGCTGGTCAAGATCAAGGATTTCGCGGCGCCGCGCCGCAAGCGGCTGCTGGTGATCGAGGACAACGAGGCCGAGCGCCTGAGCATCCGCGAGCTGCTCGGCCACGACGACATCGACATCGCCACCGCGTCCACCGGCGCGGAGGCGCTGGCGGCCCTGACCACCGAGAGCTTCGACTGCGCGGTGCTCGACCTGCGCCTGCCGGACATGAGCGGCTTCGACGTGCTGGAGCGCGTGCGCGACCACGAGCGACTGGCGGACCTGCCGGTGGTGGTGTTCACCGGCAAGGAGCTGTCGCCCGAGGAGGACATGCGGCTGCGCACGCTGGCGCGCAGCGTCGTGGTCAAGGGCGTCGAGTCGCCGGAGCGGCTGCTCGACGAGACCGCGCTGTTCCTGCACCGGGTGGTGTCGATCCTGCCGAAGGAAAAGCAGGACATGCTGGCCAAGCTGCACGACTCGGACGAGGACCTGCACGGCAAGAGCGTGCTGGTCGTGGACGACGACACGCGCAACATCTTCGCGCTGTCCAGCGTGCTGGAGCGGCGCGGCATGACGGTGCTCACCGCCAACACCGGCAGCGAGGCCATCGCCACGATCGAGTCCACGCCGAACCTGGCGATCGTGCTGATGGACATCATGATGCCGGAGATGGACGGCTACCAGACCATGCAGGCCATCCGCAAGAACCCGCAGCTGCGGCGGCTGCCGATCATCGCGCTCACCGCCAAGGCGATGAAGGGCGACCGCGAGAAGTGCCTGGAGGCCGGCGCCTCGGATTACCTCGCCAAGCCGGTCAACACCGAGCAGCTGCTGTCCGTGCTGCGCGTCTGGCTGCACCGTTGAACGGAGACTGACATGACGCTCACGGCTGCCGCGGTGTCCGCGCCCGGTCCGCGTGAAGGCGGCCCGGCGCGGCCGCTGCTGCCCGACGCCGTCAGCATCCTGCTGGTGGACGACCAGCCCGGGAAACTGCTGACCTACGAGAGCATCCTCTCGGGGCTCGGCGAGCGGCTGGTCAAGGCCAGCTCGGGAGACGAGGCGCTGCAGCAGCTGCTGAAGACCGAGTTCGCGGTGGTGCTGCTCGACGTCTGCATGCCGAACATCGACGGCTTCGAGCTGGCGCGCCTGATCCGCGAGCATCCGCGCTGCCAGCGCACCGCCATCATCTTCATTTCCGCGGTGCAGATCACCAACCTCGACCAGCTCAAGGGCTACGAGTCGGGCGCGGTGGACTACATCTCGGTGCCGGTGATTCCCGAGGTGCTGCGCGCGCGGGTGCAGGTGTTCTGCGACCTGCACCGCAAGACCGCCGCGCTGGAGCGCATGAACCGCGACCTCGAGCAGCGCGTGGCCGAGCGCACCGCCGAGCTGGAGCGCGACCTGGCCGAGCGCAAGCGGCTGGAGGAGGCGCTGCGCCAGACCGACCGCCGCAAGGACGAGTTCCTGGCCACGCTCGCGCACGAGCTGCGCAACCCGCTGGCGCCGATCCGCACGGCGGTGGACATCATGCGGCTCAAGCCGGTGCAGGACCCGGTGCTGCTCGACTGCCGCGACGTCATCGGCCGCCAGATGGAGCAGCTCACGCGCCTGGTGGACGACCTGCTGGACATCTCGCGCATCACGCGCGGCAGCATCCGCCTGGAGCGGCGCACGCTGGACGTCGCCACCGTGGTGACACGCGCGGTGGAGACGCACCGCCCGGCGATCGACGCGCGCCGGCAGACGCTGACGGTGGAGCTGCCGTCCGAGAGCCTGACGGTGAACGGCGACCTGACCCGCCTGGCCGAATCGCTCGGCAACCTGCTCAGCAACGCCGCCAAGTACACCGACGAGGGCGGCCGCATCGCACTGCGCGTCACGCGGGAAGCGTCGCAGGCCGTGATCCGCGTGTCCGACAACGGCCTGGGCATCCCGGCGGAAATGCTGCCGAAAGTCTTCGACATGTTCACGCAGGTGGACCAGACGCTGCACCGCTCGCAGGGCGGGCTCGGCATCGGCCTGGCGCTGGTGCGCAAGCTCATGGAGATGCACGGCGGCTCGGTCGAGGGCCACAGCGACGGTCTGGGTCGCGGCAGCGAATTCGCGCTGCGCCTGCCGCTGCGCGAGGACGGCGCCCGGCCGGAGGTCCCGCAGGACAACGTCATCCCGATCTCGACGTCACGACGCATCCTGGTGGTGGACGACAACCGCGACGCCGGCGAAACGCTGGCGGTGATGCTGCGGCTGCATGGCGGCCAGGTGGAAGTCGCGCACTCCGGCGCCGAGGCGCTGCAGATGGCGGAGCGCGCCCGGCCGGACCTGGTGCTGCTCGACCTCGGCATGCCCGGCATGAGCGGGTACGAGGTCGCGCGCCGGCTGCGCGAGCAGCCCTGGGGCCGCGAGCTGATGCTGGTGGCGCAGACCGGCTGGGGCCAGGACCAGGATCGCCGCCGCACGCGCGAAGCCGGCTTCGACGAGCACCTGACCAAGCCGGTGGACCACGCGACGCTGATCCGGCTGATGGCGTCGCCGCGGTTCCGGGACGACGCACTGGCGAAGCTCGGCCTGCGGGCCTGAATCCCGCTCCGTTTCATCCCGGCGGCGCGGCCAGCCGCTAAGATCGGCGCATGGCCCGGGAACTCACCTTGCTGCAGAGCGCGTTGCAGCGCCTGCGCGTCACGCGCAGCGGCGGCATCACGCAGCTGGTGGTGGACGGGCAGGGCGCCGCACTGGTGCCGACCGCGGACTTCTCGCCGGTGCAGAAGTGGGCGCACTCGCGCACCGCGGCGCCGAACGCGCTGCAGTCCATGCAGCGGGTGATCGACAAGCTCGAGGTCGTGATCGTGCGCCCCGGAACCACGTTCGCCGCCACCCGCGGCAGCGCCAAGCCGCTGGGGGATCTGCTCAAGATGATGAAATCCTCGGGCTTCGACATCAACGAGTGGGCGATTCCGAACGAGGTGAAGAACCCGCCGCCGGAGCTGGGCAGCGCCGAGGCGAAAGTGGCGATGGAGGAGAAGAAGGCAAAGCTGGCCGCGCTCGACGCCCGCAACAAGGCCGTGCTCGATCGCCTGGACGAAGCGAAAAAATACGAAGACCCACAGGGGAAGTCATGAGAGCCGTGGTCTGCAGGACCCTCGGGCCGCCCGAGGCGCTGGTGGTGGAGGACGTCAAGGTCCGCGCGCCCGGCCCGACCGAGGTGCGCGTCGCGGTGAAGGCCGCCGGAGTCAACTTCCCGGACACGCTCATCATCCAGGGCAAATACCAGTTCAAGGCCGAGCCGCCTTTCACGCCCGGCGCGGAAGTCGCCGGCACCGTGCTCGAGGCCGGCGACAAGGTGAAGCACGTGCGGGCAGGCGACGCGGTGGCCGCGGTGGTGCCGCATGGCGGCTACGCCGAGGAAGTGATCGCTCCCGGCGACATGGTGATCCCGCTGCCGCGCGGCATGGACTTCAAGGCCGCGGCCGGATTTCCCATGGTGTACGGCACCGCGATGCACGCATTGAAGCAGCGCGCGCAGCTCAAGGCCGGCGAGACGCTGCTGGTGCTGGGGGCGGCCGGCGGCGTCGGGCTCGCGGCCGTGCAGCTGGGCAAGATCATGGGCGCGACCGTGATCGCCGCGGCGTCGAGCGCGGAGAAGCTCGCGCTGTGCAAGGAGCATGGCGCCGATCACGGCATCGATTACACGCAGCCCGGCTTCAAGGATGCGGTGAAGAAGCTGACCAAGGGCCAGGGCGCCGACGTCATCTACGACCCGGTCGGCGGCGAGCTGACGCAGGACTGCTTCTCCTGCATCAACTGGAATGGCCGCTTCCTTGTCATCGGCTTCGCCGGCAAGGGCGACCACGACATCCCGGAGATCGCGCTCAATCGCCTGCTGCTCAAGGGCGCGAGCGCCGTCGGCGTATTCTGGGGCGCGTTCGTCATGCGCGAGCCCAAGATCAACTGGGAGAACTTCCAGCAGCTGTTCGCCTGGCACGCCGAGGGCAAGCTCAAGCCGCACGTGTCGAAGAGCTACCCGCTCGACCAGGCCCCGCGCGCGATGCGCGACATGCTGGAGCGCAAGGTGACGGGCAAGGTGGTGCTCGTGCCATGAGCCCGGGCCGCGGGGCCGGGCGCTAGCTCCGTGTTCAAGCACATCCTCATCCTCTGCACCGGCAACATCTGCCGCAGCCCGATGGCGGCGGCGCTGCTGCGGGAGCGGCTGTACGCATACGAGGACGTGGACATCTGGTCCGCAGGCACCGGCGCGCTGGTGGGATACCCGGCGGATCCGATGGCGGTCGAGGTGGCGGCGCAGCACGGTTTCGACCTGACGCCGCACCGCGCGCGGCAGGCGAGCAGCAGCATGCTGCTGACCGCGGACCTGGTGCTGACCATGACGCGCGAGCACAGCGACTGGGTGCATGCACGCGTGCCGCAGATGCGCGGGCGGGTGCAGCTGCTCGGTCGCTGGCGGGACCTGGAGATCCCGGATCCGTACCAGCGGCCGCGGGAGGCCTTCCTGGGCGTTTTCGAGCAGATCGACGACTGCGTGGCCGACTGGCTGCCGCGCCTCGCCGCGCCGCCGGCCGATGTCTAAGTCATTGTGTTAAAATAACAATTCTTCGTTTCCCGGCAGACACTTGGACAAGCCCGCAGCGCCGCCGAAGGTGTTCATCCGCACCTACGGCTGCCAGATGAACGAGCACGACTCGGCCCGCATGGCCGACGTGCTGGCCGCATCGCATGGGTATCAGCGCACCGACGCCGCGGACGACGCCGACCTGCTCCTGTTCAACACCTGCTCCGTTCGCGAAAAGGCGCAGGAAAAAGTGTTCTCGGAACTGGGCCGCTGGAAGGACTGGAAGGCGGCGCGGCCCGGCCGGCGCGTGGGCGTGGGCGGCTGCGTGGCCAGCCAGGAAGGCGCCGCGCTGGTGCGGCGCGCGCCCATCGTGGACGTGATCTTCGGCCCGCAGACGCTGCACCGCCTGCCGCAGTTGCTGGACGACGCGCGGCGCACCGGCGCGCCGGCGGTGGACGTGACGTTTCCCGAGATCGAGAAGTTCGACGCGCTGCCGGCGCCGCGCGCCGAAGGTCCGGCGGCGCTGGTGTCCATCATGGAAGGCTGCTCGAAGTACTGCAGCTTCTGCGTGGTGCCGTATACGCGGGGCGAGGAGGTCAGCCGCCCGCTCGCCGACGTGCTGCGCGAGTGCGAAGGGCTGGTGGCCCAGGGGGTGCGCGAGATCACGCTGCTGGGCCAGAACGTCAACGCCTGGCGCGGGGCCCTGGCGGCAGGCGGGCACGCCGACCTCGCGCTGCTGATCGAGCTGCTCGCACGCCTGCCGCGGCTGGAGCGCATCCGCTTCACCACGTCGCACCCGGTGGAGTTCGGCGATGCGCTGGTGGACGCCTATGCAGGCATCCCCAAGCTTGCCGGCGTCCTGCACCTGCCGGTGCAGTCGGGGTCCGACCGCATCCTGTCGCTGATGAAGCGCGGCCACACGCGCGCGCAGTACCTCGACAAGGTGCGCCGCGCGCGCGCCGCGCGCCCCGGCCTGTCGCTGTCCACGGACGTCATCGTCGGCTTCCCGAGCGAGACCGAGGCCGACTTCGAGGCGACGCTGGGGCTGGTGGACGAGGCCGGCATCGACTGTGCCTACACCTTCGCCTACTCGCCCCGGCCGGGCACGCCGGCGGCCAGCCTGCGCGACGCCGTGCCGCCGGAAGTGAAGGAATCGAGGCTTCAGCGCCTGCAGGCGCTGATCCGCGAGCGCGACGATGCCTTCAAGCGTGCGCTGGTCGGCACCGTCCAGCGCGTGCTGGTGGAAAAGCCCGGCAAGCGGCCGGGCCAGCTGTCCGGGCGCACCGACGGCAACCGCTGGCTGAACTTCGACGGCCCTGCGACGCTCCACGGTTCCATGGTGGAAGTGATCGTCACGGAGGCGCTGACGAACTCCCTGCGCGGCCGGCGGGTGGAGCGGGCGGTGGCGGCATGAGCCGCGCGCCGCGCCGCACGCGCGAAGACCGCTCCGACCGCGGCGCCTCGTCCGGCGGCGGCGGATCTGCGGAGCAGCGCGTGGACCTGCTGCTCGAGCCCGACGACGCGCGGCGCCTCGCCAACCTGGGCGGGCCGTTCGATGCCCACCTGCGCCAGATCGAGCTGCGCCTGGGCATCGAGATCCGCAACCGCGGCAACCACTTCCGCCTGGTGGGCACGGACGAAGGCACGCGCGCCGCCGAGGACGTGCTGCGGCGGCTGTTCGAGCAGGCCGGCGCGGGGCTGCTGACCACCGAGCAGGTGCACCTGGCACTGGCTGAGCAGTCGTCGCCGACTCCCCCGGACGTCGCCGACGGCGAGATCGTCGTGCGCACCAAGCGCGGCGTGGTGCGCGGCCGCGGCGACAAGCAGCGCGAGTACCTGCGCCACATCGTTTCGCACGACCTCACCTTCGGTGTCGGGCCGGCCGGCACCGGCAAGACCTACCTCGCGGTCGCTTCGGCGGTGCAGGCGCTGGAGCAGGATCGCGTGCGCCGCATCGTGCTGACCCGTCCGGCGGTGGAGGCCGGCGAGAAGCTCGGCTTCCTGCCCGGCGACATGGCGCAGAAGGTGGACCCCTACCTGCGGCCGCTGTACGACGCGCTCTACGAGATGCTGGGCTTCGAGCGCGTGGCGCGACTGGTCGAGCGCGCCGTGATCGAGGTCGCGCCGCTGGCCTTCATGCGCGGGCGCACGCTCAACGAATCCTTCGTGATCCTCGACGAGGCGCAGAACACCTCGGTCGAGCAGATGAAGATGTTCCTCACGCGCATCGGCTTCGGCAGCGTCGCCGTGGTGACGGGCGACGTGACCCAGGTGGATTTGCCCCGCCACCAGACCTCGGGCCTCAAGCACACGCTGCAGGTGCTGAAGGGCGTGCCGGGCATCTGCTTCGTGATGTTCGAGAAGAAGGACGTCGTGCGCCATCCGCTGGTGCAGGCCATCGTGCATGCGTACGAAGTGCACGAGGAAGCGGAGAAATCCGCGGCCCGCGACGCTCCGCGGAATCCGGCGGAGTGATCGTGGTCCAGCGCGCGGTCGCACGGGCCGTGCCCTCGGCGGGCCGGCTGCGCCAGTGGGCGGCGCTCGCGCTCGGCCGCCGGCGCCCGGGGGAGATCACGCTGCGCGTGGTGGGGGCGCGCGAGAGCCGCGCACTCAACCGGCGCTGGCGCGGCAAGGACCAGGCGACCAACGTGCTGTCCTTCCCCTACGCGGCACAGCGCGCCGTGTCCGGCGATTTGGTGCTGTGCGCCGCGGTGATCCACCGCGAGGCGCGCGCTCAGCGCAAGACACCCGAGGCCCACTGGGCTCACATGGTGATCCACGGCGTGCTGCATCTTCTGGGCCACGACCACGCCGCGCCGCGCGAAGCGGCCGCGATGGAGCGCATCGAGCGCCGCCTGCTGGCGCGGCTGTCCCACCCCGATCCCTACGAGAGCCGCGCCTGATGGCGACTTCGACCGAGAAGAAGACCCCGCGCATGCGCAAGAGCGACAGCGCGCCCCAGTGGTGGCGCAAGCTCACGCAGAGTCTCGCCGGCGGCCCGCGCACGCGCGCGGACCTGCTGGCGATCCTGAAAGCGGCGGCCGAGGAGCAGCTGCTGGACGCCGACGCGCTGCTGATGGTGCAGGGCGTGCTCGGCACCGCCGAGCGCCAGGTGCGCGACATCATGGTGACGCGCGGCCAGATGGTGGTGGTCGAGCTGGAATGGCCGCTGGAGAAGATCGTCACGGTGGTGGCCGACTCCGGGCATTCGCGTTTTCCCGTGGTGTCGGAGAGCCGCGACACCGTGGTCGGCATCCTGCTGGCGAAGGACCTGCTGCGCCACACCATCAACGTGCCGGGCATCGACCCGGCGACCTTCGACCTGCAGCGCATGCTGCGGCCGGCGGTGTTCGTGCCGGAGTCCAAGCGCCTCAACATCCTGCTGAAGGAATTCCGCGGCTCGCGCAACCACATGGCGATCGTGGTGGACGAGTACGGCGGCGTCGCCGGCCTGGTCACGGTCGAGGACGTGCTGGAGCAGATCGTCGGCGACATCAAGGACGAATACGACGAGTCCGACAGCGCGCCGATCCAGAAGCAGGACGAGCGCCGCTACCTGGTCAACGGCCTGACGCCGCTGGACGAGTTCAACAAGCACTTCGTCGCCGACCTGCCGACCGGCGAGTTCGACACCATCGGCGGCCTCGTCATCCACCGCTTCGGCCACATGCCGCGCCGCGGCGAAAGCGTGCGCATCGGCCGCTTCGGGTTCAACGTGCAGCGCGCCGACACCCGGCGCGTGCACCTGCTGCAGGTGACGCTGTTGCCGGAAGCATGAGGGCGGCGAGCTCCTCCCCGCGCCAGCGCGCATCCCTGCCGAAGGCATGAGCGCGGGCAGCGGAGTCCCCACGGTTCCGCACGACGCCAGCGACGGCTTTCCGCCGGCGCTGCGGGTGCCCGCGCCGCTGCGTCCGGTCGCGGCGATCGCCCTCGGTGCCATCGCCACGCTCGGCTACGCGCCGTTCGGGCAGTGGTATCTCAGCGTCATCGCGCTTGCCCTGCTGCTCGGCCTGGCCGCGACCACTTCCTGGCCGCGAGCGCTCGGGCTGGGCTGGCTCTACGGCGCCGCCCATTTCGGCACCGGCGTGTACTGGGTCTACATCAGCACGCACGTCTACGGCGGCGCGCCCGCCTGGCTCGGCGCGTCGATGGCGGCCGGGCTTGCGACGGGTCTCGCCCTGTTTCCGGCCGCGGTCCTCGCGCTGTGCGTGCGGCTGCGCCTGCTGGCCGGCGTCGCCGGGTGGCTGGCGTTCCCGGCGCTGTGGGTACTGGCCGAGCTGCTGCGCGGGCACTATTTCTTCGCCGGCTTCCCGTGGCTGTCGCTCGGCGAGCTGTCACTCGACACGCCGCTGTCGCGCGTGCTGCCGCTGCTCGGCGTGCACGGCGCCGCGTGGGTGGTGGCCTTCGCCGCGTTCGGGCTGTTCCGCATCGGCGCGCTCGGCGATCGCCGCCGACGCCGGGTCGCGGCGGCCTGGTTCCTGATGCCCGCGCTCACGCTGCTGCTGCCGCCACCCTCGGCCTGGACCGAGCCCGATGGCGCGCCCATCCCCGTGGCCCTGGTGCAGAGCGACATCCGGCAGGAAGAGAAATGGCTGCCGGCGATGCGCACCGAGGCGCTGGTGCGCCATTGGCGGCTGACGCAGGAAGCCTGGCCCACGGAGCTGGTGGTGTGGCCCGAGGTGGCGGTGACGCAGCCGTTGCACGTGCTCGAGCCGACGTACCTTGCCGACGTCGGCGCGCAGGCCGCCGCGCGCAACGCGACCGTGCTGCTCGGCGTGCTCGTGTTCGAGGGCGAGGCGCACTACAACAGCGTCGTCACCGTGGGCAGCTCGCGCGGCCGCTATGACAAGCATCACCTGGTGCCGTTCGGCGAGTACTTCCCGATCCCGGACTTCCTGCGGCCGCTGATGGACGTGATCGGCACGCCGTACAAGGATTTCGCCTTCGGCGCCGCCGGCCAGCCGCCGCTGCTGGTCAACGACCGCCGCGTCGCGGTGTCCATCTGCTTCGAGGACGTGTTCGGCGACGAGGTCCGGCGCCAGGCGCGCGACGCGGCGTACGGCGTCAACGTGACCAACGACGCCTGGTTTGCGCATTCCTCCGCTCCCTACCAGCACCTGCAGTTCACGCGGCTGCGCGCAGCGGAGAACGGGCGCTGGTTCGCGCGCACCGCCAACACCGGCATCTCCGCGCTGATCGACGCGGACGGGAACGTCGTGCAGCACACCGTCCAGTTCCGCCAGGCCACCCTGCGCGGCACCGTCGAGCCCCGCCGCGGCCACACGCCCTACCAGCTCTGGGGCGACTGGCCGCTGTGGATCGGCATGCCGCTGCTGGCGCTGGGCGCTGCAGCCTGGCGGCGGCGACGTTCATGAACCTGCGTGCGGCGGCGGAGACCGACCTGCCGGGCATCTTCGCCATCTACGACCACGAGGTGCTGCACGGCACCGCGACCTTCGACACCGAGCCGAGGACGCCGCAGCAGCGACTCGAATGGTTCCGGGCCGACGGCGACGGCCGCTATCCGCTGCGGGTTGCGGAAGAGGCCGGCGTCATCGCCGGCTGGTGCCGGCTGTATGCGTGGTCGCCCCGGCCCGCCTACGCGCGCACGGCCGAAAACGCGGTGTACGTGCATCGCGACTTCCGGGGCCGCGGCCTGGCGCGCGGCCTGATGGAGGAGTTGATGCGGCTGGCGCCGCCGCGCGGGGTGCAGGTACTGATCGCGCGCATCGTCGAAGGCAATCCGGCCAGCCGCGGCCTGCACGAGGCGCTGGGCTTCGGCACGATCGGCGTGATGAGCCGCGTCGGCGAGAAGTTCGGCCGCGTGCTCGACGTCCGGCTCATGCAAAGGCATCTCGACGGCCGCTGAAGCGGCGCGCGCGCCGCGGGGAAGTGCGGCAGAATCGCCGCCCGGGAAGGGGCACCGATGAACGACAAGAGCGCGCTGCTGGGGCAGCTGAAGATCGACCGCGATGCGCTGCCGCAGAAGAGCGGCGGCGCGGGCAAATGGGTCGTGCTGGGGCTGGCGATCGTCGCGGCCGCAGGAGGCGCGTGGATCTGGCTGCGCCCGGCGCCGGCGGTGCCGGTGAAGGTCGCCATCGCCGTCGCGCCCGCTGCCGGCGGCGCCGCGGCCGGCTCGGTGCTGGACGCCTCGGGCTACGTCGTGGCGCGGCGTCAGGCCACGGTCTCCTCGCAGGTCACCGGCAAGGTCGTCTCGCTGACCTTCGAGGAAGGCAAGCCGGTCAACGCCGGCGAGGTGCTGGCGCGCCTGGACGACACGACCGCGCACGCGCAGCTGTCGCTGTCCCTGTCGCAGCTCGACTCGGCCCGGGCGGGCCAGGCCGTGGTGCAGGCGCAGCTGTCCGACGCGGAGCGCCAGCTGAAGCGTGCAAGGGAGCTGCACGAGAAACAGCTCGTCAGCGATGCCGCCGTGGACACCGCGCAGGCCAACTTCGAAGGCCTGGCGGCGCAGTCCGAGCGTGCGCAGCGCGAAGTGCAGGTCGCGCAGCGCAACGTCGAGCTGCAGCAGCGCAACCTCGACTTCACCGTGATCCGCGCGCCGTTCGGCGGA
>DATLCG010000081.1:0-2687 GCA_035526525.1 Binatia bacterium | reverse complement strand
AGCATCGCGGGACCGGCCGGCTCCACCAGCACGAAGTTTTCGCCCCCGAACCGGATCTGGGCGTCGCCCTTGCGGGCGTGGCGGGCGATGCCGAGCAGGTAGTGTCCCGGCACGTGCACGCCCACCATGCGGGGCGCGCCGAGCTCCAGGAGCAGCGCGGCCAGCAGTGCCGCCTTGGTGTCGCAGTCGCCCCAGCCCTGCCCCAGCGCCTGCGCCGGCGGCGAGAAGCCGTGCGAATCCGCTGCGACCGGCTCGCTCCGGTAGGCGAGCGCCGACTGCACGAAGGCCAGCAGCAGGTCCTGCTGACGCTCGGGCGAGGCACCCTGCGCCGCGGCGAGCCGCGCGAAGGCCGCCGCCGCGGAGCGCAGGCGCGGGGCGTCGCGGCGCACCAGCCGGTCGATGGCCACGTAGCGGTGCGGCACGCCAATCGGGTCCAGGCGCGTGGCCCAGCCCCGCTGCAGGTAATAGCGGTCGAGCCGGGCGGCCAGCGTCGCCCGGTCGCAGCGGGGCTCCGCGTTGCACGCCGCCAGCAGCGCGGCCACGTCCGCGCGGCGCGGGCCGAAAGCGCCGGCCGACTCCTCGACGTCGCGCCGCGCCACCGCGAAATCCACCCCGATGCGCTCGCCCTGGAAGTCCCGGAAGGCCGCATGCACCAGCATGGCCTGGCCCTGGGGCACGACACGGTACTCGGCGCTCGCCCGCCCCGACATGGCGGCAAGCAGCGCGAAGCTGGTGGCGAGGGCGGCGGGTCGAAGTGGCATGGCGCGCGGCTTCGAGGAGGCAGGAGTCCACGCTAGCTCCGCACGCCGCCGCCGGCGCTGCCGCCGGTGCGCCCGTCATGACCGCAAATCGCCGGGAGCGCCGCGGCCGCGACAAGCGTTCTTGCTTTGCGGACGTGCGGCGCGGGGGATGGCGCGCCCGGCACGAGTCGAACGTGCGACCTACGGCTTAGAAGGCCGTTGCTCTATCCAACTGAGCTACGGGCGCCCGGGCGGATTCTAAGGCAGTCCACCGAGCGGACCTTCCGCCCTGCCCCGCTGCCCTCTCCGAAGGCGATCGCATCGACGCGACCGTGCGACCGGCGCTGCGCTGTCACAATCGGGACATTGGGCTTGCGCGAAATCCCCTAGATTTCACGGCGCCCCGGAAACGACGGCCCATTCGCGAGGAGATGTCGGTGAAGACGGAACCCGTCGTCGGCAGGCAGGCGTGGATCGCGCTCGGCATCCTGTGGTTCGTCTACGTCCTGAACTTCCTGGACCGGCAATTGCTGTCGATCCTGGCCAAGCCGATCCAGGACGGCCTCGGCGTCACCGACCGGCAGCTGGGGCTGATCACCGGCCTGTATTTCGCGATGTTCTACTGCTTCCTCGCCATCCCGGTGGGCTGGCTGGCGGACCGGTCCAACCGCGTGCGGGTGCTGGCGGCGGCCTGCGCGGTGTGGAGCGCGGCGACCATGGGCTGCGGGCTCGCGGCGAACTACCTGCAGCTGGTGATCGCGCGCATGACCGTCGGCATCGGCGAAGCGGGCGGCGTTCCGCCGTCGTACGCGATCATCTCGGACTACTTCCCGCCGGACCGCCGCGGGACCGCGCTCGGCATCTTCAACCTCGGCCCGCCGGTGGGCGCCGCGCTCGGCATCGCGTTCGGCGCGTCGATCGCGGTGGCCTACAGCTGGCGGGCCGCTTTCGTGGCGCTGGGCGCGATCGGCATCGTCGCCGCCGCCGTCACCTGGCTCCTGGTGCGCGAGCCGGCGCGCGGCAGGCTGGACCGGGCGCCCGCGGGGCCTGCGGCAGCCGCGGCAGGCTTCCGGGACACGGCGGCCGCGTTCTTCTCCAACCCGGCGCTGGTGCTGGTGGCGCTGGCCGGCGGCGCCACCCAGTTCATCACCTACGGCCTGGGCAATTTCACCGTGCTGTTTTTGATGCGCGAGAAAGGCATGGCGCTGCAGGACGTCGCGCTGTGGTACGCGCTGGTGGTCGGCGTCGGCATGAGCGCGGGAATCTTCGCCGCGGGATGGCTGGTCGACCGCTACACGCCGCGCCGCAAGCAGGCCTATGCGCTGATCCCCGCCATCGGGCTGGCGCTGGCCATTCCGTTCTACGTCGGGTTCGTCTCCTCGCTCACGTGGCCCATGGCGCTGCTGATGCTGTTCGGCCTGATGCTCCTCAATTACTCCTATCTTTCGCCCGCGGTGGCGCTGGTCCAGCTGGAAACGCGGCCCCACCAGCGCGTCATGGCGGGGGCGCTGCTGCTGCTGGTGATGAACTTCATCGGCCTGGGGCTCGGTCCCACCTACGTCGGCGCGGCCAGCGACTGGTTCCGCCCGAGCCATCCGCAGCACTCGCTGCAGATGGCGCTGTACACGCTCACTCCGTCCTACGTCCTGGCGATCGCGCTTTTCCTGGCGCTGGCATGGGTGCTGCGACGCCAGCAGCACGCAAAAATGGAGACCGTCGCATGATCCGCGCAACCTGCATTGTCCTGGCGCTGTCGCTCGGCGCATGCGCCGGGACCGCGCTGTCGCCTGGCGAAACGGGCGCAGTGGTGAACGCGCCTGCCGGCACGCTGCAAGGCGGCGTTGAAGGCGGCGTTCGCGTCTTCCGCGGCATTCCTTACGCGATGCCGCCCGTGGGCGCGGCGCGCTGGAAACCGCCGGCTCCGATGCCGCGCTGGGACGGCGTGCG
>DATLCG010000065.1:0-3448 GCA_035526525.1 Binatia bacterium | reverse complement strand
GCTGCGCGCCCGGCGAGCTTCATGCGAACGGCGGAAGGCCGCCGGTCAGGCCGCGGCCTTGCGTGCCTGCGCTCCCGCGGAGGCGAGCTCGCGCGCGGCGACGAAGCCGAAGGTCATCGCCGGGCCGAGCGTCGCGCCCGGGCCCGCATAGGTGCGGCCCATCACCGCGGCCGAGCAGTTGCCGATGGCGTACAGCCCCTCGATCACGCTGCCGTTCTCGCGCAGCACGCGCGCGCGCTCGTCCACGTCCAGACCGCCCTTGGTGCCGATCTCGCCCGGGTACAGCGGCATGGCGTAGAACGGCGCCTCGACGATGGGCGCGAGGCACGGATTCGGCCCGATCTTCGGGTCGGCGTAGTAGCGGTCGAACGCATTGTTGCCCTTGCCGAACTCCGCATCCTTGCCGGCCGCCGCGTAGCCGTTCATTTTCTGCACGGTCGCAGCAAGCCCCCTGGCATCCACGCCGATCTGCGCCGCGAGCGCCTCCAGCGTGGCGGCCCTGTAATACACCTTGCCGAGCCATTCGCGCGGCAGCTTGGCGTCCGGCACGAAGCTGCCGGGCAGCATCGGCCCGGCCGGGTAGTTCTTGCGGAAGCGCGCGTCGAACACCATCCAGCACGGGATGGTACCGCCCGTGCTGGCCTGGTCCGCGTAGATCGCGGCCACGGCCTCGGTATACGGCGCAGCCTCGTTGACGAAGCGCTGGCCGCGCGCGTTCACCATCACGCAGCCGGGCAGCGAGCGCTCCACGAACAGCGCCGTCGCCACGGTCGACCCGGGAATGAGCGCGGTGGGCGCGCCCCAGACCAGGTTCATGAAGCGCAGGCCCGCGCCCAGCTTCTGTCCCGCGCGGATGCCGTCGCCGGTGTTGATGCCGGGCGCCGCGGTCCATGCGGCTTGCGAAGGCTTCGGCAGAAACTGCTCGCGCATCTGCTGGTTCGACTCGAAGCCGCCCGTCGCCAGCACCACGCCGCGGCGCGCGCCGATGCGCACGCTGCGGCCGCCCTGCTGCACGGCCACGCCGCGCACGCGACCGCTTTCCTCCACCAGCGATTCGAGCGCGGTGTCGTACTGCACGGGCACCTTCTTCTGCAGCAGCGCGAAGCGCAGCTGGCCGACGAGCCCTTGTCCGAGCACCAGCCGGCGATCGCGCCAGGTGCGGCGGCGCCACGAAAAATCGAGCCAGTAGCGCAGCAGCATGCGGATCGTCAGCATCACCCAGCCCGGTGCGCGGCCGAACAGCGTGTGCGCCTCGACCTGGTCCATGGCGATGCGGCCCAGCACCAGCGTGCCCTTGTAGGGCTCGCGCTGGCGCCAGAACTCGTCGCCTAGCCTGCGCGCGTCGAACGCCGCCGGCTGCATGGTGCGCGCGCCCGGCTTGCCGCCCGGCTGGTCGGGGAAATAGTCCGGGTACTTCGCCACCGACTCGAAGCGCACGCCGAAATCGCGCGCCATCGACCGCACCATCTCCGGCGCCGCATCGACATAGGCCTCGAGCCGGGCCTGCGGCACTTCGCCGCGGGTCAGGTGCTTCAGGTACGTCAGCGCCTCGGCGCGCGAATCCGGCACGCCGGCCGCGGACATCTGGTCGTTGCAGGGGATCCAGATGCCGCCGCCCGACACCGCGCTGGTGCCGCCGTAGCGGTCCGTCTTCTCCAGCACCACCACCGACAGCCCGGCCTGCGCCGCGCACAGCGCCGCGGTCATGCCGCCGGCGCCGGAGCCGACGACGACGACGTCGTATTCCTGGTCCCAGGCGGACATCAGATGAAGAAGTCCGTGTTCTCGCGGCCCAGCACCACGCCGCCGTAGTTGCGCCCGAACAGGTCCGGGTTGTTGGCGTAGTGCGCCCGCGCCGCGTGGATGTCGAGGAAATGCCGCACCAGCGGAAAGTCGTTGAAGATGCCGCGGCCGCCGCAGGCCGACAGCAGCTGGTAGGCATGGTGCGCGCAGCGCTCGACGACCTGCGAGGCCTGGTAGCGGAAGTGCAGGCGCCGCGTCACTTCCAGCGGCTTGCCGGCGCGCGCGGCCGCCATCAGCTCGTCGAAATTGCGGCCCATGACGAGCTTCATCTCGTCCACCGCGACCAGCGCGTCGGCCACCGCGATCTGGGCCGGGCCCTGCTCGGCCGTCTTCACGCCCATGTTGCCCATCCAGGCCTTGCCCCAGTCGCGGAAGCCATTGGCCATGCCCGCGAGCGCGCCGATCGCGGCGCTGGACACCGCGCGCACGAAGATCTGCCCGAACGGCAGCCTGTACAGCGGCGAGGTGAACGTCTCGCGACCGGGGTTGGTCCCCATGAAGCCGTCGCTCGCCTTGTGCGTGCGGTATTCCGGCACGAACACGTCCTTGACGACGACGTCCTTGGAGCCGGTGGCTTTCAGGCCCATCACGTGCCAGGTGTCCACCACCTCGTAATCGGATTTCGGCAGCAGGAACGTGCGGTACTCCGGCGGCACGTTCGGCTCCTTGCTGAAGATGAGTCCGCCGAGGAACACCCACTGCGCGTGATCGATGCCGCTCGAAAAGCCCCAGCGACCCGAAAACCGGAAGCCGCCCTCGACCGGGGTGACCTGGCCCTTCGGCATGTAGGTCGATGCGATCAGCGTCTTCGGATCCTTGCCGAAGACGTCCTGCGCGGCCTTCGGATCGAACAGCGCGATCTGCCAGTTGTGCACGCCGATGACGCCATAGATCCAGGCGGTGGACATGCAGCCTTCGGCCAGCGTCATGCAGACGTCGTAGAACACCTGCGGGTCCATCTCGTAGCCGCCGTACTTTTTCGGCTTGAGGACTTCGAACAGCCCGGCCTTCTGCAGGTCGGCCACGGTCTCCGGCGGCACGCTGCGCGCGCTTTCGGCGCGCCCGGCGCGCTCGGCCAGTACAGGCACCAGGTCACGCGCGCGCTGCACCAGCAATTCAGGGGTGGGCGTGGCCATCTGCTGCGGCTGGGCGGACATGATCGCTCCTCGCGTTTTCGGCGACGGCAGGGTTTCACGCCCGGAGTCGGGGCGGCTTCGTCCGAAAGGATGGTTTGGCTGCGCCCCGGAGGGATGAAGCGTCGGGTGTGGGTGGCGGGCGGCCGCATCCGGTGCTTCCGCTAGCGGGCGGGTGGCTGGGCCGAAGCGCGGTTGAGGCTGCGCGTCAAGGTTCGGTGGTGGACGGCCGCATCCGGTGCTTCCGCTACGGGATGGCTCCCCGCGTGGCCCTTACGGGCCACCCCCGCAACGATGAAGCCGTTGCGGGGGCTCCGCGCGGGTCCGCTGTTACTCCCTCCGCGAAAGCCCCGGACGCGGCCTGCTCATTGTCTGGTGGCTGATTCTTAAACCACCCACCTCAGGTTCGGGCCGAAGCGCGGGGGAGGCTGCGCGGCGTGCAACCTGAAGCGGCGCCGAGCATCGCAGCCCGGGGCGGGGGCGGGCCGCCGGTGGCGGCACGAGCGCATACG
>DATLCG010000063.1:0-18668 GCA_035526525.1 Binatia bacterium | reverse complement strand
AAAAAGAAACCTCAGCTTTTGTAGGAGCGGCGTAAGCCGCGACCCACCAGCAGAAGAATGACCACCCACGGCGCAAACGCGCCGCCGCCGCCACCACTGACCGGCGCCGCCGCCGCCGCGACATCCGGGCTCGACGGCGCCTGCGCCGGCGCCGTGGTCGAGCCTGGCTGCGGGTAGAGGAACGCAATCCCGGCGCGATCGTCGGCGCCGAGCGCCGCGCCGCGGCCGTCGGCGTGCAGGGTCGGGCGCATCAGCGCGGCGTCCTGCGCGCTGCCGGCGCCGCAGGCGGCCTGGCCGTCATCGCCGCATGAATGCGCCAGCCCGAGCAGGTGGCCGACCTCGTGGGCGAAGGTCTCCACCCCCGCGCGGGTCAGCGAGGACAGCGCGCAGCCGGCGCCGTCCTGGACCACGATGTCGCCTTCGACGATGGCCTGGAACGAGCGCCCGTTTGACTGGCGAACGCCGCTGCTGCGCCACATGCCGACGGCGAGGATGCCGCCATGCGCGCAGTCGAACGTGCCGGCCAGGTCGCCGCGCGGATCGTTGAAGAGGATCTGGCTTACGCCGTCGCGGCTGCCCAGCCCGGCTGCGGCGGTGGTGACGCCGCCATAGGCCAGCAGCACGCGGCTGCCGGGGTCGTTGTTCCAGGCCTGCAGCGCCTGCTGGAACTCGATGCGCCCGCCGCCGGCCAGGCCCACCTGGTCGGCCACGCCGGCATACAGCGTCACCGAGCGGCCCTCGTCGAACTCGAACCAGCGCGCCGGCGGGCTGCCCGAGGTGGCGAACTTGCGCGCGTCCGCCGGTGGCGGGGCGGCGCTCCAGTAGTCGGTGGCGACGGCGGCGCCGGAGGAGGCGCCCAGGACCCACGCGCGGAAGCGGCCCAGGTCGCGCACCAGGCCCGCGGCCTCTGCCTTGGCCTGCGTATCGCCCCCGCCCAGGGCCTCGGCGCCATCCAGCTGGCGCACCAGCACCGGTGCGCCGTCGGCGCCGGTGCGCTGGTGGAACGCGCCCTGGGCCAGGTCGGCAACCTCGTACTCGCCGTCGGCGCGGCGCACCAGGAACAGCAGCACGCGCTCCGCCTCGGCGAAGCGCGGCGCGCCCGGGACCACCAGCGCGCCGGCGCGCAGGCCGTCGGCGGCGCCAGGCACGCGCAGCCCGACCGACGATTGCGTGAGCGCGCCCTTAAGAACCTCGTCCACGCGCAGCTGGTAGTGGGCGGCGTCAGCGTCGGCGTCGCCCGGAACCGGGGTGACTTCGCCGAGCACGATCAGGGGGGAGCGCTCGACCAGGCTGGCGTCGGCGACCGGCAGGTAGCTCATCGCGCGCAGGCACGGCGGGAACGCCAGTGCCAGCAGCAGGGCACCCGACAGCAGGCGGCGCAGTTGCGGGGCCTGGGATAAAAGGAGCTTTTGCATGGCGGGTTGCTCGGCTGCCTGCGCGGGAGACGGCGGCCGTTTGACGTGCCCCCGGCGGCCGCTGCGCGCATGAACTCAGCCCGACCGCGCCTGTAGGCTAAATGCGCTTATCCACAGCGGGCAGTATGCGGGACCGGCGGGCGATCCCGCCGGTCGGCCGGCATTTACGCCTGGGGGTTTACCCGCTACTGGCGGCTGAGTCAGGAACCCGTTTGCGCGCGGGAATTGGGCGGCAGGAAATCGTGCGCGCGAGACGCCGCATTCCTGCCGCCCAGGCGCCTACTCGACGGTTTCTTCCGCCACTTCCTCGCGCGCTTTGGCACCGCTCCGGCGCTTGCCCAGCCGCGCCAGCACGCGCCGCACCTGCAGCTCGCTGCGCCGCACCAGGCGCCCGGCGGCGGCCTGCGCGCTCACCGTCGCGCGCCCGGCGAAGGCCGGCGCTGCGCGCCGCAGCGGGCCGAGGAATTTCTCCAGCTTCTCGTGCTTGAGCAACTCGAACTCCTCGCCCATGCGCGCGAGCTTGGCGTTGTCGAAGCCCTCGCCGATCAGCTTGAACAGGGTCAGCTCCTCTTCCTTGATGTGGTGGCGCAGCAGCTCCTCGAACACGCGCAGCTTGGCGCTCCAGCCCGGGCCGCCAGGGCAGCCCGAGGCCAGCTCCTGCAGCAGCAGGTCGGCGACGTGGTGCTCCTCGTAGGCTTCCAGCGTCTTTTCCTCGTCGGGCAGCGCCGAGCGCAGGCGCCGGTACACGACTTCCTCCTCGGCGCGTGCGTGCGCGTGCACCAGCGACTGCAGGCGCCCGAAGGTGGCGATGCGGTCCTCCGGTGCAGAACTGGGAGTCTGGGCAAGCGTGCTGAGCAGCTGTTCCAGTGCGCGGTGATCCTTGGCCAGCGATTCGAGTATCGGCATCGTCGTTCTCCGTCTTGTAGTTATGTGGGAGCCCGCAACCACCGGCGGCGCCGCGCGGCTCCCGGAAGGCCTCTTCTTTTCAGACGGCGCCCGCCGCGCCTTGGTTCCTCGCGGACGCCTTGCGCCGCGCTACCATGCGGCCATGGGCAAGGTCATCAACCTCGGGCGGGTGCGCAAGCGCAAGGAGCGCGCCGCGGCCGCACAGCATGCCGCCGAGAACCGCGCACGCTTCGGCCGCACGCCGGCGCAGAAAGAGCGCGATCGGCTCGAGGTCGAGGCGGCGCAGCAACGGATGGATTTGCTCAAGCGCGAGGAGTAGTTGGGTTCTTGCCTCTCCCTCCGGGAGAGGTCGGCGCGAAGCGCCGGGTGAGGGGAGCCCTTCCAGCGCAGCTGCAGTGGGATGGGAGGTTCTCCCTCACCCCGCCCTCCCGGAGGGGGAGGGAGATCCGGACTCAATCCCCCGCCGGCTCCACCCGGTTGCGCCCGCCGCGCTTGGCTTCGTAGAGCCTGCGGTCGGCCTCGGCCAGCAGGTCGCGGCGCTCGGCGGCGCCGCCGTCCTGGGCCACGCCGATGCTGATCGTCACCAGCATCCCGTCCTGGATCGGCTTCCAGTCGCAGGTCTCGACCTGGCGGCGCAGGCGCTCGCACAGGCCGCGCGCCGCGCCCATGGAGGTGTCCACCAGCATCAGCAGGAACTCCTCGCCGCCGACCCGCGCCACCGCGTCGGTCGCGCGGCAGCCGTTGCGCAGGAGGGTAGCGACCTTCTGCAGCACCAGGTCGCCGGTGGCGTGACCGAAGCGGTCGTTGATCGACTTGAAGTAGTCGATGTCGACCAGCGCGATCGACAGCGGCCGGCCGCTGGCGCGCGCCTCGGCGAAGGCCACCGGCAGCGTGTCCTCGGCGAAGCGGCGGTTCCACAGGCCGGTCAGCGGGTCCTCGTTGGCGCGGCGGTCCAGCTCGACCGTGCGCTCCTGCAGCACGTGCTTCTCGGCCTCCAGCTCGGTGCTGCGCAGGCGTTGCACCTCAGCCTCCAGGCGCGCGCGCTCGGCCTCGAGCTTGGCGTTGTCCAGCTCCAGGCGGTTCATCAGCATGCGCGCGCGGGTTTCGGCGACGGCGGAATTCAGCTCGCGCTCCAGCCCGTGGTACGCCTCGTACGCCTCGAGCGCGCCGCGGTAGTCGCCGGCGTCGCGGCAGGCACGCGACAGCTCCAGCTGCGCGCGCAGCAGCAGCACCTTGTCGGCCTGCGAGCCGGCCAGGCGCAGCAGCTCGCGGATGTGCTCGATCGCCGCGGCCAGGTCGCCTCGCTGGCGCAGCAGCTCGGCGCTGTACATCGCCGCCATCAGCAGGAGCGGCCGGTAGCCATGCTCGCGCGCCAGCTGCTCCGACTGGGCCAGGGTGGCGAAGGCCAGTTCGTAGTCGCCGCCCAGGCCCTGCAGCATGCCGAGGTTGCCCAGGCAGATCGACTCGCTGTGGAAGTTGCCGGAGTCGCGCGCCATCTCCAGCCCCTGCTCGGCGTACCCGGTGCCGGCGCGCAGGGCGCGCTGTGCGGCATCCAGCTCGCCGCGGCCACGGTGGTGGCGCACCAGCGAGATCGCGGTCTCGGCGGCGTTGTTGAGCGCGGCGAACAGGGCCTGGGGATCGTTGATCTCGATCGCCAGCTGCAGGGCGTCGTCAAGCAGCTGCGCCGACTGCGCGTGGTTGCCCATGGCTTCATGCACCACGCCGAAGCGGTTGTAGGCCCAGCACAGGCGCGTGCGGTCGCCGTTGCGGCGCGCGGCGTCGAGCGCCCCGGTGACCGCCTGCAGCGCCTCGTCGTGCAGGCCCAGCTCGACGCAGGCCATGGCCTGCACGCATTGCGCGTCCGCGACGCCCGCCCAGTCGCCGAGCTGCTCGCACAGTTGCACGGTAACCTGGCAGGTGCGCGCGGAGCTCTCGATCTCGCCGATGCGGAACAGCTGCAGGCCGAGCAGCTGCAGCGCGTGCACCCGGCGCGGCGAATCGCGCAGCTCGACCGCCAGCTCGGCCGCGTGGCCGGCGGCGACCGCGCCGTCGCGATGGCTGCCGCGGCGGTTGCAGTCCTCGGCCTCGTCCAGCAGCGCGTCCAGCCGCTGGCGCGGCGGGGTGCTCGCTGTAGGTGCACGGTTCACGGCAACGGGGCGCCGGCAGAGGAATCCGGCTCATTCTAATGTCGCCGCGGCACGTTCTGCCCCTTGGCGCGGTCTATGGATGCACGACTAACCGAGGATAGGCCCATGCGCTGGAAAGCAGGTCGCCGCAGCGACAACGTGGTGGACGTCCGCGGACGGGGTGGCGGGCTGGGCGGCGGCGGACTCAGTATCGGCGCCGTCGTGGTGGCGCTGGCGGTGAGTTTCTTCACCGGGGTCAATCCCTTGCAGATCCTCGGCCTGATGTCCGGCGGCAGCAGCGGGCCAACCGCCGAGCAGGGCGCGGCCCCGCCGGAGAACGACGAATCGGCCAATTTCGTGCGCTCGGTGCTCGGGGTCACCGAGGACGTGTGGAGCGGGATCTTCCAGGCCTCCGGCTCGAAGTACGCGGCCCCGCGGCTGGTGCTGTTCGGCGGCGCAGTGCAGTCCGGCTGTGGCGGCGCCTCGGCTTCCAGCGGCCCGTTCTACTGCCCGCTCGACCGTCAGGTCTACCTCGACATGAGCTTCTTCAAGGAAATGGAGGCGCACCTGGGCGGCGGCGGCGAGTTCGCCGATGCTTACGTCATCGCCCACGAGGTCGGCCACCACGTGCAGACCCTGCTCGGCATCAGCGACAAGGCAGAGAATGCCCAGCGCCGCGGCCAGAGCACCGCCGGGAGCAGCGGCCTTTCGGTGCGGATGGAGTTGCAGGCCGACTGCTTCGCCGGCGTGTGGGCTTACCACGCGCAGCAGAAGTTGCAGTGGCTCGACTCGGGCGATGTCGACAAGGCGCTCAGCACCGCCAGCGCGATCGGCGACGACCGCCTGCAGCGCCAGACCCAGGGCCGGGTCGTGCCGGATGCCTTTACCCACGGCACCAGTGCGCAGCGCGTGAAATGGTTCCGCACCGGCTTCGAGAGCGGCGAGCCCAACCGCTGCGACACGTTCTCTGCGGCGACGCTATGAGACTTTTGTAGGAGCGGCCCATGGCCGCGAATGTCCATCGCGGCCATGGGCCGCTCCTACGTAAAAACGGACCGCGGCGTTGCGGTCAAACGCGGCGTCAGGTCTCGCCCTTGAACGTGAACGGGAAGGCCTGCTGCCGGACGAAGCCTTCCGGCATGTAGTCGCCGAGCACGCCGTACTTCTCCGGGAACGGCCGGTCGGTCTTCCTGATCGCCGTGCAGAACAGGTAATCGATGAAGGCGAAGTGCGCCGCGTAGTTGCGGTCCAGCGCGACCCGGTCCGAGCTGTGGTGCCAGTGGTGGAAGTCCGGCGTCACCAGCACGTACTTCAGCGGCCCCCACGGCAGGCTGACGTTGGCGTGGTTGAACACCGCCTGGAAGCCGACCACGATGATGTAGATGTCCATCGCCGCCTTGGAGAAGCCCAGCACGTAGAGCGGCCCCAGGATCGACACGCGCGTGAACACCAGCTCGAACAGGTGCAGGCGCGAGCCCGCCATCCAGTCCATGGTCTTGGTGCTGTGGTGCACCGCATGGAAGCGCCATAAGAATGGCACCTCGTGGTAGGCGCGGTGCGTCCAGTACTGGATCAGGTCCGCCACCAGCAGCACCAGCAGAGCCTCGAGCGCCAGCGGCAGCGCCTGCACTGCCGCCTGCAGCGGGTCGTAGACCGCCCAGCCGAAGAAGCGGTGGATCAGGAAGTTGACGATCAGCAGCACCAGACCGACCAAGAAGTGGTTCACGATGAAGTGGGTGATGTCGGTCTGCCACTCCGGTCGGAATACCGGCTGGCTCTTGTACAGCGGGAACAGTTTCTCGATCAGGATGAAGATCATCGACGAGCCGAGCAGGTCGAGGATCAGCCAGTCCATGCCGATGTACGGCGTATCGACCGGGAAGTCCCCGACCGGCACGCGGTTGCCGCCCAGGGCGATGACGATCACCACCAGAGCCAGCGCCGAGCCGCTGAGCCAACGCGTGCGTCCCAGCACGATGTTCGCCAGCGACAGGCCGCCCGAGACCAGCAGTGCCACCAGCATGACCTGGCGCAGCAGTTCCACCGAGTAGCGGTGGCGCAGCTCGGGCGTGGTCAGGTACTGCGGGAAGTGGAACGCCAGCACGCCGAGGAAGCACAGGATCGCAAGCCCCAGCGCGATCACGCCGGAAATCCGGCCGTAGCCGGGATGCAGTTCGCCGGACTGCTGGAACAGGCCGGCGACACGCTTGATTGGTTCCATGGAGTCCCCCCGCTTGCCAGGCGCATTTTAACTGCGTGCGCCGATAGACTGCGCGCGCCATGCTCCAGGTCAACGACGCCATCGCCGTGCCGCTCAGCGAAATCGAGCTGACGGCGATCCGCGCCCAGGGCAAGGGCGGCCAGAACGTCAACAAGACCTCCAGCGCCGTGCACCTGCGGTTCGACATCGCCGCCTCCTCGCTGCCTGAGCATTGCAAGGCGCAGCTGCTCAAGTCCGGCGGCCAGCGCCTGAGCCGCGACGGCGCGATCGTGATCAAGTCGCAGGAATTCCGCAGCCAGGAGCAGAACCGCGCCGCTGCGCTGGAGCGGCTGCGCGAGATGATCGAGCGTGCCGCCGTCGTGCCCAAGGTGCGCCGCGCCACCAAGCCCTCGCGCGCCGCAAAGCGCCGGCGCGTGGACGAGAAGGTCAAGCATGGGCGGCTCAAGGTCTTGCGGGGGAAGCTGGATGAGTGATGCTCACACCTGTAGGAGCGGCGTAAGCCGCGACCCTTTTTTCTTCAAACGTACGGGGTCGCGGCTTACGCCGCTCCTACAGGGGCTGCTCTGCTTGCTGCCGCTGTCGGCGCTTGCGGCCGAGCCGGTGCAACTCGAACCCCTGGTCGTCACCGGCATCCCAGTCCCGCGCCCGGAGCTTCAGGTGCCCGCTTCGATCAGCCGCATCGGGTCGGACGAGCTTCATGACGGCCAGGCCCAGATCGACCTTTCGGAAAGCCTGGCCCGCGTGCCCGGCATCGCCGTGCGCAATCGCCAGAACTACGCGCAGGACCTGCAGATCCAGAGCCGCGGCTTCGGTGCACGCGCCAGCTTCGGCGTGCGCGGCCTGCAGCTGCGCATCGACGGCATGCCCGCGACGGCGCCGGACGGCCAGGGCGCGTCCTCGGGTTTCCTGGTCGGCGCGCTCGAGCGCGTCGAGGTGCTGCGCGGCCCGCTGGCCTACGCCTACGGCAACAGCGCCGGCGGCGTGATCGCAGCCTTCACCCGGCCGCCGCCGGAGCACACCACGCTGCGCGGTGAATACCAGCGCGGCGCCAACGACAGTTGGCGCGCCGCGGCCGGGGCCGGCGGCATGCTGTGGGCCGACCGGCTCGGCTACCGCCTCGATGCGGCGAAATTCAGCACCGGCGGTGCGCGCCCGCACAGCGCCGCCGAGCGCACCCAGGGCTCGGCCGTGCTGGCGCTGCACGCCGGCGCGTCGAACCGCGTGAGCCTGCTCGCCAACACCGTTTCTCAGCCCGATGCGCAGGACCCGCTCGGCCTGACCCGCGCGCAGTTCGACCGCGATCCGCATTCCACCGACCCGGTCGCGGAACGCTTCAACACGCGCAAGAGCCTGGACGAGCGCCAGGGCGGCCTGCGCTGGGAATACACCGGGCAGCAGAGCCGCTTCGAGCTGCTCGGCTACGGCTCGCGCCGCGAGGTCGAGCAGTTCCTGTCGATCCCGCCCGCCGTGCAGGCGGCGAAGACCCACTCTGGCGGCGTGGTCGAACTGGCGCGCGACTTTTACGGCGCCGAGGCGCGCTACACCTGGAGCGCGGAGAGCCTCTCGCTCAGTGCCGGGTTGCAGGCGCAGGAGGCACGCGAGGCGCGCAAGGGCTTCGAGAATTTCATCGGGCCGACGCTCGGCGTGCGCGGCGCGCTGCGGCGCGACGAGTCCAACCGCCTGCGCAACCTCGACCCTTTCGTGCTCGCGCAGTGGCAGCCGGCCGCCGAGTGGAACGTGCTCGGCGCACTGCGCCACAGCCAGGTGAGCTTCGAGTCCGACGATCATTTCATCCGCCTGCCGGAGAACCCGGACGACAGCGGCACGCGCCGCTACAGCGCGACCACGCCGGCCGTCGGCGTCGCCTACGCGCCGCTGCCCGACCGCAGCTTCTACGCAAGCGTGGGCGAGGGCTTCGAGACACCGACCTTCAACGAGATTTCTTACCGCCCGGACGGCCAGGCTGGCTTGAACTTCGCGCTGCGCGAGGCGACCAGCAACACGGTCGAGCTGGGCTACAAGCAGGCGCTGGCCAGGGGCCGCCTGCTCACCTTGGCGCTGTTCGATACGCGCACCCGGGACGAAATCGTCCCCGCGACCAACAGCGGCGGCCGCGCCAGCTTCCAGAACGCCGGGCACACCCGGCGCATCGGCGCGGAACTTGGGGTCGATGCCGCGCTGGCCGCCGACTGGACCGCGCGCCTCGCCGCCGACTGGATCAACGCCGAGTTCCGCTCGCCCTTCACCTCGATCGCCGGCGGCACTGCGACGACCGTGCAGCCCGGCAACCGCCTGCCCGGGGTCGCCGCGCACAACCTGTTCGCCGAGCTGGCCTGGCGTCGCGGGCGCCCCGGCTGGTCGGGCGCGGCCGAGCTGCGCGGCTCGGGCGATATCGCGGTCAACGACACCAACACCGATTCGGCGCCGGCTTACGCCGTGTTCAACCTGGGCGCGCTCTACCGCCTGCCGCTGAGCTGGGGCGAGGCCAGCGCCTTCGCGCGCGTGGACAACCTCGCCGACCGCGACTACGCCGGCTCGGTGATCGTCAACGACGGCAACGGCAGGTTCTTCGAGCCCGCGGCCGGGCGCGCGTGGACCGCAGGGATCGAAATCAGCTTCGTGGATTGAGCGGGCGCGTCCCTCGATACGCCCGGCTTCCCTCGATACGCCCGGCTTCGCCGGCTACTCGGGATGAGCGGGCCCGGCTACTCGGGATGAGCGGGGGGAGTTGCACGAAACCTGTAGGAGCGGCGTAAGCCGCGACCGGACTACGCCCTCAACATCCCATCACTCCGCACTCCGCAATCCGGTCACGCCTTGTGCATCGCCCGCCAGGCCTTGAGCACCGTCAGTGCGTTCTGGATGTGCGGCTCGGGCTTCATCTCGTCGAGCGCGGACAGGATGGTGCCGTCGGGGGCGATCACGTACGAGGTGCGGCTGGAGTAGCCCGGGTGCGT
The DNA here is from genome assembly GCA_035526525.1 of Binatia bacterium. Classification (GTDB taxonomy): domain Bacteria; phylum Pseudomonadota; class Gammaproteobacteria; order Nevskiales; family Nevskiaceae; genus JACPFV01. The sequence goes on along the minus strand of DATLCG010000063.1, from coordinate 9,043 downwards.
CGCCAGCAGCGCCTCGTACTGCGTGGCGACAGCCAGCTTGGGATCGGCGGCGACCGGGAACTTGCTACGGCACTCGGACACCGAAAACTTGTTGAGCGTCGCGACATCATCCTTCGACATGCCGACGACGCTGGCGCCGAGCTTGCCGAACTCCTCGCTGGCCTCGGCGAACAGGTGCGCCTCGACCGTGCAGCCCGGCGTGAACGCGGCGGGGTAGAAGTAGAGGACCACCGGCCCCTTGGCCAGCGCCTCCTTCAGCCAGAACGCGAACGGCTTGCCGCCGAGGCTCGCATCGGCGTGGAAGTCCGGCGCCACGGCGCCGACCTTGAGCGTGGCTTGCGCGGCCTGCATCGCGAGTGCGGCGGCGAGGATCAGCAGCGTGCGGGGCAGGTTCATCGTGGCTCTGTAGTCGGTGTGCGATGAGCGACTCTATTCCGGCCCGCGGCGGCTGACAAAGTTTGAACCCGATGCACCGCGGCGCGGTCGAAAATCATGCAGCCGGCCGCGATCGAATGTCCGGCAAAAGCGATGGTCGACAGCCCGAAACGTAGTGGATGAAAGTCCGTCGGAGCTGCGAGTCGATCGCATGAATCGGACATGAGGACGCGGCCGGTTGTCTTGTGCCCGCGGCCGATGCGTACCCGACGTGTTCCCCGGCGGCATGTGAACATGCGGAACGGCGTCCGTCGCGCGAGGGTCTGAAGGCACATGATTGACGAGCAAGCTCCATGCTAGGCAGGTTGCCCGCGGGCATCGGCCACGCGCTGCGCGACGTGCGCCCGGGCCTGTCCAAGCTGATGTACTTCAGCCCGGAGTTCGCCGGGGTGCCGGAGTCGATTGCCGTGCTCAGCCCGGCGTTCGAGGACGGCTGGTCGATCCCCGAGCGGTACACGAGCGACGGCGAGGGCATCTCGCCACCACTGGTCTGGAGCGGCGTGCCGGAAGCGGCCTCGTCGATGGTCCTGCTGGTCGAGGATATCGACAGCCCGACGCCGCGGCCGCTGGTGCACGCCATCGTCTGGAACCTGCCCGGCGCGGACGGCGTGCTGCCCGACGGCGCGATCAGCGCCGACTCCGGCGTCGACGAGCTGGTGCTGGGACGCAACTCCGGCCTCAAGGCCGCCTGGTTGCCGCCCGACCCGCCGCCGGGCCATGGCACGCACCGCTACGCGTTCCAGCTGTTCGCGCTCGACACTCCCGCCGGGTTCAAGCGCAAGCCCGGCCGCGCGGCGCTGCTCAAGGCGATGCGCGGCAACGCGATCGCCAAGGGCTGCCTGATCGGCACCTACGGGCGCAGCGCGCGGGTGCGCAAGCCTTCCTGAAGAGAGTCCCGAGGCGGCGGACTACAGAGCTTTCTCCAGCTGCCGGATCAAGGCCTGCGCAGCCGCCGGCGCCCGCTCCTTGGCCCCGTTGATGAAGAACACGAACACCTCGCGCGGCGTTGATTCGCCGCGCGCCGGCGCAATCCGCGGCAGGTCATCCGGCTCGCCGCCACTGGCCCAGGTGCGTGCACGCGCGGCCCAGGCGTCCAGCGCCTTGGCCGCATAGCCGGTCTTGCAGCGAGCATCGGAGCGCATCAGGCGCGCGTAGACGAAGCTGCCGGTCAGGTCTGCGAACGAGGGGTAGTCCTCGCTGTCGGTGAATACCGTGGCCACGCCGTGCTTGCGCGCCAGCGCCAGGTACGCCGCGTCGCGGAAGCTCTCGTGCCGCACTTCCAGCACGTGACGCAGCGGCTGCCCGGCGACCTGCGGCGGCAGCAGCGCGAGGAAGCGCGCCAGGTCGTCCGGCTCGAAACGCTTGGTCGGCGGCAATTGCCACGAGAGCGGGCCGAGCTTGGGGCCGAGCTCGGCGATGCCGCTGCCGACGAAGCGCGCGATGGATTCACCCGCCTCGGCCAGCACGCGGCGGTTGGTGGCATAGCGCGGCGCCTTGAGGCTGAACACGAAGCCATCCGGGGTCTGCTCGCGCCAGCTGGCGAACACCTTGGGACCGAACGTGCGGTAGAACGTCCCATTGACCTCGATCGCGCCCAGGCGCTGGCTGGCGTGCGCCAGCTCGCGCGCGTGCGGCAGGCCGGGCGGGTAGAACGTGCCGCGCCAGGGCGCGTAGGTCCAGCCGCCGATGCCGGCCCTGATGCGTCCCGCCTGCGCGCCCGCGCTTCTCGTCCTGGCCATGGGCGCATGATCGCCCAACGGCCCTGAACTCGGCAGTAGCCACGCAGTCGATATGCAAACCCCACTCGGAGCGCGGCCATGATCCGTTTCACCTCGCCTTCGGGCGGCGAAGTCTCGATGCTGGACGCCCACGCGCGCAGCGTCATCGAAGGGATGGGCCACGCGCCCTCCGCACGCGGCGCCGTGGCCACCGCCGATGTGCCCGAGGCCCTGCGCCGCCTGCGCGAGTCGGTGGGCGCGAGCCGCGCCGCCTCGGCGCCCGCGGGCGGCGACGCCGACCACGAGGAGGAAGAACGCCAGCAGGTGGATTTCGCGCGCCGCGCGTTCCCGCTGATCGCGCTGCTCGAGCGCGCGGCCGAGGGCAAGCAGCCGGTGCTCTGGGGCGTCTGAGACGCGGCACGCGCGGCGGTGGCTTGCCTGCACCGGCGCCACCTCAGCAAGATAGGGGCAGTCCACAAGACGTCCCTAGATGCAGCCCAGCCCGCAACTCCTCGCACCGCCCGGCGGCCGCGACCGGCGCGACATCGTCACGCCGTACGCCTTCCAGGTGCACCCGCGCCTGCTCGGGCTGCCGCTGGCCTCGCCGTGGAAGCGCCTGCTTGCGGTCTCCATCGACGGCGTCGCGGTCGGCGCCCTGGCCACCATCCCCGGAGGCTTCCTGACGCTGGTCGCGAGCCTGGTGCTGTTCCGCTGGGCCGGGCGCTCGACCGCACGAGAGGTGCAACGCAGCCGCGTGGCGATCCGCTGGGTTGCGGCGCTGGCCGGCGTGCTCGGCCTGTGGAGCCTGTACGGGAGTGCGCTGGAGGTGTTCGACGGCGCCGGCAAGACCGGCAGCGACGTGGTCGCCGGCGCGGGCCTGGCGAAGCTGGCGATCGATATCGAGCGCAAGCGCTGCGTGGACGAGCGCTGCGCGCGCGGCCCGCTGATGGCGGCGGCGGACATGGCCGCTCGCCAGGGTTGGGACGAGGCCAAGGCGCTCGACATGGTCGGCGACGTCCTGGCGGAGTTGCCGGTGGACGACGCCCGCCGCGGCGCGCTGCGCAAGGACTTCACCACGCGCCTGGCCGAGGCGCGCAAGCCGCCGGCCGCCGACGCGGCGGAGAAATTGCCGGGGATGGCCGATGTCGCGACCCTGGATGCCGACGCCGTAGATGACGAAGAGCAGGAGCGCAGGCCAGTGCACAGCCTGCTGGCCTGGGCCCGGGGCCTGCTCGACGACCTGGGCATTGGTCTGGGCTGGGCGGCGCTCTACTTCACCGCGTTCTGCGCGTGGTGGGACGGGCAGACCCCGGGCAAGCGCCTGGTCAACATCCGCGTGGTGCAGCTCGACGGCTCGCCGACAACGCTGTGGGAGGCGTTCGAGCGCTACGGCGGCTATGGCGCGGGCTTCGCCACGGGCCTCCTCGGGTTCATCCAGGTGCTGTGGGATCCGAACCGCCAGGCGATCCACGACAAGATCTGCGAGACCGTCGTGATCGACGGCGACGTCCCCGCCGCACCCGCCACGGAGCCCGCATGAGCGCCAAGATCCCGCGCGATCCCGCCAACGACTACACCGCCGAGGCCGCCGCCGCGCGGCGCGAGTTCGTCGCCCAGCGCAGCGGCGCCAAGCTCACCCACACCGGCAGCTTCAGCTTCGACCCGGCGCTGACGCGCGGCAACATCGAGCACTTCACCGGCGCGGTGCAGGTGCCGCTGGGCCTCGCCGGCCCGCTCAAGGTCAACGGCGAGCACGCCCAGGGCGAGTTCTACGTCCCGATGGCGACGACCGAGGGCACCCTGGTCGCAAGCTACAACCGCGGTATGCGCCTGACCCGCGAGGCCGGCGGCATCGCGGTCAGCGTGGTGGACGACGCGATGCAGCGCGCGCCGGTGTTCGGCTTCGCCAACGCCCGGGTCGCGCGCGATTTCGGCGTGTGGATCGAGCAGAACCTGGAGGCGATCCGCGCCGCGGCCGAGGCGACGACGCGCGCCGGCAAGCTGCGCAACATCGAGCAGTACGCCGCCGCGCGCTTCCGCTACCTGCGCTTCAACTACACCACTGGCGATGCCGCCGGCCAGAACCTGTGCGGCAAGGCGACCCACGCGGCGTGCGAGTGGATCAAGGCCAACTGGCCGGGCGAGATCCAGGGCTACTCGCTCAGCGGCAACATGGACACCGACAAGAAGCCCTCGCACATCAACATCCTGCACAGCCGCGGCAAGCGCGTGATCGCGGAGTGCACGGTGCCGGACCGGCTGCTGCGGGACCTGATGGGCATCGACGCCGCCGGGCTGTTCAGCCGGCGCATCATGTCGATGACCGGCGCCTTCATGGCCGGCTCGCTCAACAACGGCGCGCACGCCGCCAACGGCATCGCCGCGACCTTCATCGCCACCGGCCAGGACGCGGCCAACGTCGCCGAGGCCTGCGTCGGCATCGCGGTCGGCGAGCTGCGCGACAACGCCTACTACTTCTCGATCACCCTGCCCTGCCTGATCGTCGCCACTTACGGCGGGGGCACCGGCCTGCCGACCCAGCGCGAATGCCTGGAGATGATGGATTGCTACGGCGAGGGCAAGGCCAGGAAGCTGGCCGAGATCATCGGCGCGACGGTGCTCGCCGGCGAGCTGTCACTGGCTTCCGCGGTTGCGGCCGGCGACTGGGTCAGCAGCCACGAGAAGTACGGCCGCAACCGGCCATAAAGCTGGCCTGCTGTTGTAGGAGCGGCGTAAGCCGCGACCCGGCGGTCTTTCCACTGACCCAGAAGGTCGCGGCTTACGCCGCTCCTACAAAAGCAAAAGCGCTTTACCCCGGCGCGCTCATGCAGAAGCAATTGAGCTTGTTGCCATCCAGATCGCGGAAATACGCGGCGTAGAAGCCGCTGTTGCCGCGCGGCCCGGGCGCGCCCTCGTCCTTGGCGCCCAGCTCCAGCGCCTTGCGATGCAGTGCGTCGACCTTCTCGGGCTTGTCCACCGCCAGCGCCACCATCGTGCCGTTGCCGACCGAGGCCGCCTTGCCGTCGTAGGGCTTGATCACCGACACCGCCGGCTTCTTCGGGTCCACCGCCCAGGCGATGAAGCCGTCGGCTTCCATCATGCGGGTCGCCCCGAGCTGGCCCAGCAGCGCGTCGTAGAAGCGCGCGGCGCGCGCCATGTCGTTGGTGCCGAGCGTGACGTAGCCGATCATGGAATTCCCCTGGGTTGAGAAGGCGTGAAGATTACCCCAGGGCAGGTCAGCCACGACAACGCGCCATGCCGGCGCCTGACCTGTTTTTGTAGGGTGCGCCATGCGCACCGTCGTGCCCCGGTGAAAACGCGGTGCGCATGGCGCACCCTACAACAGCGGTCGCGGCGTTACGCGCGCTAGATGCGTCCCATCAGCACCAGCACCAGCACCACGACCAGCACCAGGCCCAGGCCGCCGCTCGGGAAATAGCCCCAGCTGCGGCTGTGCGGCCAGGCCGGGATGGCGCCGATCACCAGCAGCAGCAGGACCAGCAGAAGGATCATCGACATGCTCATGGTTGCTTCTCCTCGGGGGTGCGGGCGGGCTCAGCGGACCGTGTCGGGGTCCTTGCCGTAGCTCAGGTACTCGACTTCCTGCAGCCAGCCATCGTTGTTGCGGTCCAGCCGGCTGAAGTTGGCGGAGAGCGCGGGGTCGCCCTGCACCTCGGCGCCGGACAGCTTGCGGTCGTGGTTGTAGTCCAGGTTGTTGAAGGTCATGCCGGAGACGTAACTGGGGCCGTTGGTCGTGCCGGGAGACACGGACCCGGGAGCGGCGACGCCAGGTGCCAGCGCCGGGTTGCGCGTCGCGGGCGTGGTCGTCGGCGTGGTCGGGCTCGTGCCGGTCGCCGGGGTGGACGGGATTGCAATGGTCGCGCCGCTCGGGTCCGTGCTGAAGGTCCCGGGCGTGCCGGCCGCGCCCAGGCGCGGCGGCGGACGCAGGATGCTGCTCTGCCCCGTCGTCGCGGCGGGCCCGGTGGATGGGGTGGTTCCCAGCGTTCCGCTCTGGCCGGTGGTGCTGGCAGGGGTCGTGGTCGTCGCGTTGGCGCCGTTGGCGCTGGTGCTTCCAGCCGTGCCGGTCGTACCGGTACCGGTCGTGCCCTGCGCAGCCGCGCCGCCGGCGAAGGCCAGCAGCGAGAGCAGGATCGGGAGCTTGGATTTCATCGCGTCATCTCCTTCATGAAAATTCGCGTTGCAGCGACAGCAGCAGCAACGCGAAGCCGGTCACCGCCAGCGCGGCATGCCCGAACACCAGCGCCAGCGGCAGCGGCCGCCCGCGCAGGTGGAAACCCAGGTTCAGCACCACGCCGCCCACGGCAGCGGCCAGGATCGCAGCCAGCGACATTTGCGCCAGGTGCGGAATGCCCACGGTCAGGGCGGCGTAGAGCATCAGCGTGGCGCCGGCCCCGGCCAGGAAGCCGTGCGCCATGGCCAGCCAGGAGGTTGGATGCGGCGCGCCGCGCAGCCGGTTGACGGCCATCACCAGGCCGCCGAGGGCGGCGACGCCGAACAGCGCGGCGGCGGTTTGCAGCATTGCCTGGGCTTCCATGCACGGCTCCTGCGGACCTCGATGGTCCTGCGCTTTCGACTGCCGGCCGCGGCGGCGGTTGCAGCGGAAACGGGCGGCAAGCTGACTGCGACGTGAACATCAGCGCCGGCGAGCAGTGCCCCGGCCTGGCGTGCGGCCAAAAAAAAACGCGGGCGGCGGCACCTGGCCGCCGCCCGCGTCCGGCTCTGCTTCAGGCCGTCGCGCGGAAGCGCTCGCGCAACTCTTTGACGCGGTCGTGGTTGGCGATGACGCCGCGGTACTGGCGCTCGACGATGCCGCGCACGCTCGGCAGCAGGTCGGCCTTGAGCGCCTTCATGTACTGCGCCTTGGCGTAGTCCTCGCCGCGCTCGACTTCCTCGAGCACGTTCACGTCCTTGTCGCCGACGACCGACTTCAGCTTGACCCAGCCGCGGTGCGCCGCGCCGGCCACGCTGCCCTCGTCGCCGGCCGGCTTGCCGCCGAGCGTCTGGACCAGCTGCTGCAGTTCGCGGCCCGCCTCGGCGCAGCCGGCTGCGCGCTCGGTGAACAGGGTCTTGAGTTCCAGGTCCTCGGCCCGCTCGGCCGATTCGGTGAAGCCCTTCTTGCCATCCTCCGAGACGCGGATGAGGTCGTTGAGAATCCGGATGCTTTCTTCCATTGTCGTGTCCTTCCTTGGTTGTAACGGGTGGTTGGTGGCGCGGCGCTCAGAGGTTGGTCGACGCCAGGCGCGGCATGCTTCCTTCGCGGGTGAGCATGGTGGCGGTCAGGCCCAGCGCGATCACGCCGGCCGCGGTCTGCCACGGATGCTGGCGCACGTAGCCGGACGCGCCGCTCAAGGCTTTGCGTGCGCCGGCCAGCGAGCCGTCGCCGATCGATTCCAGCGAGTCGCGCAGCAGGCCGATGCCCAGGCCCAGCTGCTCGCGCAGCGCCTGCACGCTGCCAACCGCGCCGTCGGCCAGCACGCCGACGAAGTCGTCCGCCTCGCCCAGCACCTGGTTGACCTGCGCAATCACGCTACCGCCGGCGATCTGCGCGATGGACTTCACTTGCCGCTTTTTTTTCTTCATGCGTTGTCTCCTTGGAGCCTGCGGGGACACCGCGCGCGGCGCGGCACTATGCTGGCGCCTGCATGCACGTCCCTTGCTCTTCGATTGGCACCACTGTTTGGAGGCGCAAAACGGCGGCAGGGTTCAGCGCGGGTTTTGGCGCTGAATCGGAACTGAATTCGCGCTCTATTACGTGCACCTGCGAAAGAACACCTTCAGCAGATCAACGCGCCCCGCTCGCCGCCAGCGCCGCACGGATCGCGCGCAACTTCTCCTTGACCAGTACCGCGTTGCGCGGCCCGATGCGGACCAGGATCTTCTGGCCGGAGGAGCGCTCCTCCAGCTCCGGGTCGTCATATTCGTAGAGCACCTTGGGCCGCACCAGCGCGACCGGGCTGGTCGGCTCGGGCGCCTGCAGCAGGTGATCGATCACCGCGACCAGGCGGTCGTTGAACGAGCGGCCCGGGTAGCCCAGCTCCTCGTAGGCGCGCTGGAACAGCGGGTAATGCCGCAGGTACAGCTCCGCGATGCGCTGCGCGTCGGCCGCCTGCAGCAGCGCGATGAGCGGCGCATAGCGCTCGTAGTTGCGCGGGCTCAGCACCAGCACCCCGGCCTCGGTTTCCAGGCCCGGCTGGCCGGTGACATAGGCCAGGGGGCGCAGGCGCAACGCGACCGCCCCACGATCGAGGCTGTCCACCGTCGCCACGATGTTGCGCACCAGGGACTTCGGAATCAGCAGCGGTTCCAGGCGCTGGCCGAAAACCGAGGTCAGCGCCCGGGCGACCGGACCATCGCTCTGCGCCAGGGGCGGCAGTGGCGGGGCGTCCGCCGCCGGTTGCGGAACCGGGAACTGCTCGGGCGGCGCCTCGGCCGCAGGCTCGGCTGGCGCCGGCGTGGCCGGCTCGACGCCGAGCACGGTCGCGGTCTGCGGCGGCGGCGTGCGGTGCAGGGCCTTGTAGTACCAGACGCCCCCGCCGGCGATGGCCAGCGCCACCGTCAGGCCAATCCAGGTCGCTCTGTCCATGCCTGCCCCTCATCCGTGATGGCTGCAGGATGCCACGGCCTCCTCCGTTGGGGGGAGTCGCCGGGGAGCGCCGGCTGCTAAATATTGCAGCGCTGGGAAGCCGTCCAGCGCCCTTTGAGGAGTTTCCTGTGACCACCGTTTCCCCTTCCGCCCCGCTTGCACTGCGCGACACGCCGGTCGTGCCTGGGTTGCCGTTCCTGGGCAGCCTGTTCGGGATGGCCAGGGACCCGGCGCAGTTCTTCGTCGAGAGCTACCGCAAGTTCGGGCCGGTGTTCCGGGTCAAGCT
>DATLCG010000049.1:0-3218 GCA_035526525.1 Binatia bacterium | reverse complement strand
GTCGCAGACGGGTCTTCCAGCATGAAGCAGTGCCGCCCCGGCAGGCTGCGCACCTCGACGCGGAAGTTGAGGTGGCGCGCACGCCGGGCCGAGGGCCGCAGGAACGGGTAGCTCTCGGCGCCGTGGATGAACGCCGTCGGTACCGCGATCCCGCGGAAGTCCGGCCAGGTCCGGATCGGGTGGCCGTAGATCTGCGCCTCCAGTTCCGGCGGGCAGCTCAGCAGGCGCTCGCCGCGGTCGTCGCGGGTGGCGTGGTCGACGAAGTCCTCGAGCGATTCCTCCGGCCAGCCCTGGTAGATGCCGCGGCCGCGCAGGTGATCGAGTGCGGCCTGGCGGCTGGGCCAGCGCCGGCGCCGGCCGCGCGCGGCGCGCATCATCGGGTGGACGTGCAGCGCCGCCATCGTCCGCAAGCCGAGCCACAGCGCCGGCTCGAACACGATCGGGTCCAGCAGCACCACGGACTGGAACAGGCCAGGGTTCGCGGCCGCGACCTTGAGCGTCAGCGCGGCGCCGAAGCTGTGGCCCATGCCGATCAGGGGGCGGCCATCCAGCAGGCCCTGCTCGCGCATCACCTCGGGCACGCGCGCGGCGATCGCGTCGACGCCGGAGAAATGCCGCGGCGCCTCGCTGTCGCCGTGGCCTTCCAGGTCGTGCAGGAACAGGGAGAATTCCGGCAGGAATTTCTGCAGGAACGCCCAGTACACGCCGCCGCAGAAGCCGTTGCCGTGGATGAAGTGGATCGTTGCCGCGCCGGCCTTCTGCGCCTCGAGGCGCCGGCCGCGCAGCAGCGGCCCGCCGCCCGCGCCCGACTGCCAGGGGCGCGTGCGCTGGTGAAAATCGCTCACCGCAGCGTGGCGCGGAAGGCTCGGTAGTCCTCGGCCGTGGCCTTCGGCTGCTCCAGCATCGGCAGGTGGCCGACGCCGGGCATGAGCGTGACGCTCGACTGCGGCAGCAGCGAAGCGAGCACCTTCGCCCCGGACGGATGCAGCACGCGGTCGTCCGCGCCCCAGACGATGCGCGTGGGAATCGGCAGGCCCTTCACCAGCTGCTCCAGCGGCACGTACTCGCCGCGGATCTCCCTGAAGATGCGCGAGTGCAGTTCGTAGTTGGCCGCGCCGCGCGCCGCCAGCACCTTCTTGTACGCGTGCGGGATGAACGGGGGCGTGTGGAAGACCCAGCCGATCAGCGCATCGAACTCGGCTTCGTCGCGCGCCAGCAGCGGCACCGGCGCGCCGGCGATGATCGCCTTGGCCATGTCGCTCGGCTCCGCGGTGGCGACGCAGCCCGGGTCCAGCAGCCACAGGCTGGCGACGTCGTTCGGATATTTCGCCGCGTAGGTGGCCGAGATGCAGCCGCCCATCGAGTTGCCGCCCAGGTCGAAGTGCGTCAGGCCCATCGCCCCCACGATCGCGTGCAGCCGCTCCACCGAGTCGTCGATGCGGTAGCGCGCGTCCACCGGCTTGCTGGAATCGCCGAAGCCCGGCAGGTCGGGCGCGACGACGTGGTACGAGTCCGTCAGGTGCTTCGACACCCGCACCCAGTTGTCCTTGTCGGCGCCGAAGCCGTGCACCAGCACCAGCGGCGGCCCCTTGCCGCCTTCCAGGTAGGCAACGTGCAGCCCATTCACCTCGATGGATTTCTCCTCGAGATGCGCCGCCTTGCGCTCCAGGCCGCGCGCGAAGCGCATCTCCTGCAGCGGAAAGAGAAAGTGGAAGCCGAGCACCACCGCGACGACGGTGACGATCCCCGAAAGCCAGCCCTTCGCGCGACGAGTCATGTTTGGAATATGAATGGAAAGAAAAGCGCGTTTCCGAAAATCTAGCACGGGGCGTGTCTAACATTTGCCCCATGAACGCACTGCCGAGATTCAAGCTCCAGTTCGACCAGGTCAACCGCGACCTCGGCCACGACCCCGAAGCGCTGGTGCGCTGGGCCATCGGCCTGGGCGAGCGCAGCATCGTCACGACCAGCTTCGGACCCTTCGCCGCGGTCACGCTGCACCTCGTCACGCAGGCCGCGCCCAACGTGCCGGTGGTCTGGATCGATTCGGGCTACGGCACTCCCGAGACCTACCGCTTCGCCGACCAACTGGCGAAGCGCCTGAACCTGGACCTCAGGATCTACCGCCCGCGCCGCTCGCGCGCGCACCGCGAGGCGGTCGACGGCCCGACACCGGCGGTGGGCGATCCGCGCCACGCCGAGTTCACGCGCGAGCTCAAGCTCGAGCCCTTCGGGCGCGTCACCGCGGAACTGAAGCCGAAGGTCTGGATCACCGGCATCCGCGCCGACGAAACCGCCGAGCGCGCCGCGATGCAGCCCGTCAGCATCAACCCCGACGGCATCCTGAAAGTCGCCCCGGTCCTGCACTGGACCGCGCGCGACATGCACCAGTACCTGAAGCAGCACGGCCTGCCGAACAACTTCGACTACGTCGATCCCACCAAGGGCGACGAGCACCGGGAGTGCGGCCTGCACCTGGCGCACTGAAATCTTTCCCTCCCATCGCACCTTCTCCCTCTCCCCTCGTGGGAGAGGGCCGACGGGCCGAAGGCCCGCGGGGAGAGGGGGAAGGCCATCCCGCGCAAGCATCCGGCATCACGCAATCGCGTGTTCAATCCTCGGTGCCTGAATGAGCAGGCGCGGAGGTAGTTGAGGCGAAAGTCAGTGCAGGACCGCGATCGGTAGCTGGGCCAGGAGCGTGGCGACGCGCGGATTGTCGACCCTGGCTCCGGTGAGCACTTCGGTCCACGGACCGCCACCGATCCGCAGCGACGTGTCGCTCCACTTCTCGACGGGCACGAGCGGCAGGTCGCGCGCCGTGCCTGCGGCGAGGCGGCTGGCGACCACGACCGCGCGCTCCTTCTTCCACCGCCGCTCGAACGCGATCACGTGCTCCGCCGCGGGGCCGGCCACGGGAACCGGCTGGTGCGTCCCGCGCGCAAACAGGTCCGGATGCTGCTTGCGGAAATTCAGCACGCGCGCAATCAGTGCCTGCTTGATCCTGCCGTCGCGCCAGTGCGCGAGCAGTTCCGGCAGCGGCCGGTTTTTCTCCAGCGCCTGGCGCCGCGTGGCGTAATCCACCGGGCGACGATTGTCCGGGTCCACCAGGCTGAAGTCCCAGAAGTCGCAGCCCTGGTAGGTGTCCGGGATTCCGGGCGTGGTCAGGCGCAGCAGCGTCTGCGTCAGCGAGTTCACGGCGCCCGCGGCGGCGATGCGGT
>DATLCG010000026.1:0-4328 GCA_035526525.1 Binatia bacterium | reverse complement strand
CGACACGCCGGACGCCCGCATGGCGGTCAGCTCGCTCGACGACGCCAGCGCGCCCAGGCCCATGAGAGTGCCGATCATCCCCATGATCGGCAGCATCACGTAGATCCCCGCCGGCAGCTGCAGGATCGTGTAGAGGAACAGGTCGGAGTAACTGAAGCCGCCGCGCCCCACCTCGTCGAGCTGCGCGACGAAGGCCACCAGCGCCTGGATCGTGATCAGCCCGAGCCCGACCACCGCGGTGAAGCCGAAGATGTGCTGCACGATGTAGCGGTCGAGCTGCTTCACGCGCCGCCTCGCCGTCCGCGCGGCGTCCACCACGACCAGGCGAGCCGCCGCGAGTTGAGCCACAGCGCCAGCGCCGCCGCCAGGCCATGCACCCACCACAGGCCGAGAGCCGCCGGCAGCGTGCCGCCCGCCATCGCCCCCTGCCCGAAGGCGATGAGATTGCCGTAGACCAGGTAGGCCACCAGGCCCAGCACCAGCTGGTTGTAGCGGCCCTGGCGCGGCGTGGTGTGCGCCAGCGGCACCGCGATCAGCGCCAGCAGCAGCACCGACAGCGGCGCCGAGATGCGCCAGGCCAGCTCCGCGCGGTCCTCCAGGTTGTCGGAGCCGAGCAACTGCCGGGTCTCCATCAGCCAGCGCTTGCCGGTCAGCACCGGGATCGGCGGTGGCGTCACCCGCGTGGTGAATCGGTCGAACTTCACGACGTCGTAGTCCGCCCGCCCCGCCTCGCCCGCGAAGCGCCAGCCATCGCTCAGCACCACCACGCGATCGCCCGTCTGCGGGTCGATGGTCTGCGCGCCTTCGTGGGCGGTGACGACGCTGGTGCCCTTGGTGTCCTCGACCACCGCGAACACCGTCTCGAGCCGGTCGGCGCCCTCGCTCATGCGCGCCGTGTAGAACACCGCGCGGCCGCCGGCCAGGGCCTTGAAGCGGCCCGGCTCGAACGGGGTGAACTGCACCAGCTGGCGCGCGTCCTTGATCAGCTGGTCCACCTGGCGGCCGGCCCAGGGGCCGAGCTGCAACGACAGCAGCGCGGTGAGCAATGCAATGGCGCCGGCCAGCCCCATGACGGGGCGATAGATGGACCGCGGCCCGGCGCCGCAGCCGGTCATGGCCGCGATCTCGCTGTCGCGGTACAGCCGGCCCAGCGCGAGCAGCACGGCCAGCAGCAGCGACACCGGGATCAGCAGCACCAGGTACTGCACGCTCGACAGCGCCACCACCTTGAGCAGGAACTGCTGCGGCAGCTTGCCGGCGGCGGCGTCGGCGAGGAAGCGCGTGAAGCGCGTGGCCAGCATGATGGCCAGCAACACGATGGTGACGGCCGCCCAGGCCGACAGCGCTTCGCGCAGCACGTAGCGGTCGAGGATCGAGCGGCGCATCAGGCGGCGCTCCGCTTTGAATCGCGGCGCGCGTCCGCTACGATGCCGCGGCTCGCTGTGCCGTTGCCGACCGTTGCGGATCGCGCCGCGCCGCGCGGGCGCCGCACCTCCCGATCCAGCCAGCGAGTCCTCGCATGAAGTACACGGTCAAGAGCGCGCCCGTCGCCAGGCAGCAGGCGGACTGCGCCATCGTCGGCGTGTTCGACAGGCGCGCACTGGATGCGCACGGCGAGGCGCTCGACAAGACCTCCCGCGGCGCGCTCGGCCAGGCGCTGAAGCGCGGCGACCTGGACGGCAAGTCCGGGCAGACGCTGCTGCTGTCCGACGTTCCTCATGTGGCCTGCGAGCGGGTACTGCTGGTGGGCCTGGGCCGCGAGCGCGACTTCGACGAAGCCGCGTACCGCAAGGCCTGCGCTGCCGCGGCGCGCGCGCTGCGCGCGACCGGTGCGGCGGACGCCGTGTCCTATCTTACCCATCTGACGGTCAAGGCCCGCGACGCGGCGTGGCGCGTGCAGCAGGCCGTGCTGGCGACGGAAGACGAGCTGTACCGCTTCGACGAGTTCCGCGGCAGCAAGGCCAGGGCGGACATCGCCCTGCCGAAGCTGCGCACGCTGACGCTCGACGTGCCGGAACCCGACCTCAAGGCCGGCGAGCGCGCCGCGAAGGGCGCGCAGGCCGTGGCCGCCGGCGTGCGCCTCACCAAGGATCTCGGCAACACGCCGCCGAACGTGTGCACTCCCACCTATCTCGCCGGGCAGGCGCAGCAGCTGGCGCAGCGCCACCCGGACGTGTCGGTGCGCGTGCTGGACCGCGAGGAGCTGGAGCGCCTCGGCATGGGCTCCTTCCTCGGGGTCGCGCGCGGCAGCCGCCAGCCGCCGAAGCTGATCCTGCTGGAATACCGCAAGGGCGCGGATGGCGCGAAGCCGGTGGCGCTGGTCGGCAAGGGCATCACCTTCGACTCCGGCGGCATCTCGATCAAGCCGGCCGACAAGATGGACGAGATGAAATTCGACATGTGCGGCGGCGCGTCGGTGATCGGCGCGTTCGAAGCGGTCGCGCGCCTGGGCCTGCCGATCAATCTCGTCGGCGCGGTGCCGGCCTGCGAGAACCTGCCGGACGGCGAGGCCAACAAGCCCGGCGACATCGTCAGCAGCATGGCCGGCATCACCATCGAGATCCTCAACACCGATGCCGAGGGCCGGCTGATCCTGTGCGACGCGCTGACCTACGTCGAGAAGGAATACGAGCCCGCGGTGTGCATCGACATCGCCACGCTCACCGGCGCCTGCGTCATCGCGCTGGGCGCCTTCGCGTCGGGGCTGTTCAGCAACACCCCGGAGCTGGCGCAGGCGCTGCTCGCGGCCGGCGAAGCGACCGGCGACCGCGCCTGGCAGCTGCCGCTGTGGGAGGACTACCAGGGCATGCTGAAGAGCGAGCACGCCGACGTGGCCAACGTCAGCGGCGGCCGCGATGCCGGCGCCATCACCGCCGCGTCCTTCCTGCACCGCTTCACCCGCAAGATGAAGTGGGCGCACCTCGACGTCGCCGGCACCGCCTGGCGCGGCAAGCGCGCGACCGGCCGGCCGGTACCGCTGCTGGTGGAGTACCTGAGCCGCTACGCGGAGCGCGCCGCCAAGCCGTCCTGATGCCGCGCATCGATTTCTACGTCGTACCCGAGGACTCCGCCGAGGACGCCCTGCCGGTCGCGTGCCGGCTGTGCGAGAAGGCCGCGATCTCGGGCAGGAAGGTGCACGTGCACGTGCCCGACGCGGCGATGGCGGCGACCTTCGACAAGCTGCTGTGGACGTTCCGGCAGGGCGGCTTCGTCGCCCACGAGCGCGCGGGCGGCTCGACCGACGCCGACATGGCCGCGGTCCTCATCGGCGACGCCGCCCCGCCCCCGCCGCAGCGCGAAATCCTGCTCAACCTCGGCGAGCAGGTGCCGGACTTCTTCGACCGGTTCGAGCGCGTGCTCGAGATCGTGGCCGGCGACGCCGCTGCGCGCGCGAGCTCGCGCGCCCGCTTCAAGGCGTACCGCGACAAGGGCCTGAGCCCCGAGACCATCAAGCTGGCGTCCGAGACGCGGCCCGCCTGAGCGAAGCGAAGGAATCCGCCTTGAGCGCCCTGGAACAGATGGAAAAAGCCTTCGACCCGCGCACGGTCGAGGAGCGGCTGCGCGGCGTCTGGGAAAAGCACGGCTGGTTCAAGCCCTCCGGCAAGGGCGAGGCCTTCACCATCGCCATTCCGCCGCCGAACGTCACCGGCACGCTGCACATGGGGCACGCGTTCCAGCACACGCTGATGGACGCGCTCACCCGCTACCACCGCATGCGCGGCCGCGACACGCTGTGGCAGCCCGGCACCGACCACGCCGGCATCGCCACGCAGATGGTGGTGGAGCGCCAGCTGGCCGCGAAGAACGAGTCGCGCGCCGCGCTGGGGCGCGAGGAATTCCTCAGGCGCGTCTGGCGCTGGAAGGAGGAGTCCGGCGGCACGATCTCGCAGCAGATCCGCCGGCTCGGCAACTCGGTGGACTGGTCGCGCGACCGCTTCACCATGGACGAGGCCTACTCGCGCGCGGTGATCGAGCATTTCATCCGCCTGTACCGGGAAGGGCTGATCTACCGCGGCAAGCGCCTGGTGAACTGGGACCCGGTGCTGCTGACGGCGATCTCCGATCTCGAGGTCCAGAGCCAGGAGGAGGCCGGAAAGCTCTGGCACTTCCGCTATCCGCTCACGGACGGCTCGGGACACCTGGTCGTCGCCACCACGCGCCCGGAAACGATGCTCGGCGACACCGCGGTCGCGGTGCATCCCGACGATGATCGCTACGCGCGGTTCATCGGAAAGAAGGTGCGGCTGCCGCTCGCCGACCGCGACATCCCGATCGTCGCCGATGCCTACGTGGACCGCGAGTTCGGCACCGGCGTGGTGAAGATCACG
>DATLCG010000044.1:0-18648 GCA_035526525.1 Binatia bacterium | reverse complement strand
CGCGCGCTCGACAACGACGCCGATTTCGACGGCTACATCGCCAAGCCGGCCACGGCGCGCGAAGTCGTCGCCGCGGTGGAAGGCCCGGTGGTGCCGCCCTCCGGCGTGCGCGGCAGCCGCGACGAGGGCGACGAGGAAGAGTCGCGCCAGGTGCGCCGCCACTGAGTCCACCTGCCCTGCTTCGCTACACTCGCGCGCGCGGGCCTGTAGCTCAGTCGGTCAGAGCAGGAGACTCATAATTTCTTGGTCGCTGGTTCGAATCCAGCCGGGCCCACCAATTCACTCTCGAACCGCGCGGCGACAGCACGCGCCAGATGGATCGTCAGTGCGACGCCAGCGGCCGCGTGGACTCGGCCGGGGTGCTCGTGATGCCCTCGGCGTAGGCGATGGCGTCCTCGAGCGACTCCTTGAACGAGCGCGCCTCCGGCACGCCGAGCTGGGCGCTAGGGCCCTTGAACTCGATGTGCAGCACGCCAGCGTCGCTGACGTACACGCCGTTGCCGAACGAAGCGTCGTTGTCCATCCGCCTAGGATAAGTGGCTGAAACGCAGCTTTCCCGTGCCTGGATCACAGTCCCGGATCAGTTTTTGGCCGCGAGCACCTGCACCAGCTTCGCCGCGATCCGGTTGACGGGCATGATGTCCACCGCGGCGTCCATGGTGGCGGCGGCCTTCGGCATGCCGTAGACCGCGCTGCTGTCCCGGTCCTGCGCGATGGTGTGGTAGCCCTTGTTGCGCAGCGCCTTGAGTCCGACGGCGCCGTCCTTGCCCATGCCGGTGAGCAGCACGCCCACCGCCTCGCCCTGCCACACCTCGCTGACGCTCTGGAAGAACACGTCCACCGACGGGCGATAGGCGTGATCCTTCGGCTCGGCGCTGTAGCCGAGCTTGTCGTGCGCCTTCAGCTTCAGGTGGTCGGCGGTGCCGGCCAGCAGCACGGTGCCGGCACGCGGGGCCTCGTTTTCCTGCGCGATGCGCACCGGCAGCGCGCAGTGCCCGGCCAGCCAGTCGGCCATGCCCGAGGCGAAGTGCTCGTCCACGTGCTGCACCACGATGACGGCGGCCGGGAAATCCTTCGGCAGCCCGCGCAGCAGGATGGACAGCGCGGTGGGTCCGCCGGCGGAGGCGCCGATGGCGACCATGCGGCCGCGCTTGGCGCGCAGCGCCGCAGCGGCCGCGGCCTGCGGCTTCGAGGCCTCGGCGCCGGCCGCGGCGGGACGCGCCGGAGCGGGCGCCGGTGTCGCCGCCTTGTCCCGGATCAGCTTGCCGACGGTCTCCAGCTTCTGGAAGAAGCCCGCGGCCGACACCAGCGGATCGCCGACGCCCAGCGGCGGCGTGTTCACCGCGTCGAGCGCGCCGTGACCCATGGCCTCGAACACCTGCGCCGAGTTGGCGCCGACGCTGGAGGTGACGATCAGGATCGCGCACGGCGTCTTGGACATGATCTGGCGCGTGGCCTCGACGCCGTCCATCACCGGCATGATCAGGTCCATCAGGATGATGTCGGGCGTGAGCTTGGCGCACGCCTTCACCGCCTCCGCGCCGTTGACCGCCGCCCACACCACCTCGTGCTCCGGCTTGAGCGCGATGGTGCGCAGCAGCGCCTCCACCGCAAACGGCGTGTCGTTGACGATGCCGATCCTCATTTCTCGTGCTCTCCGATCAGGTCCATCACGGCCTGAAGCAATGTTTCGTCGTGGAAGCTGCCCTTGGTCAGATAATAATCCGCCCCGGCATCCAGCCCGCGGCGGCGATCCTCCTCGCGGTCCTTGTAGCTGACGATCATCACCGGCATCGCCTTCAGCCGCGCGTCCTTTTTCACCAGCGAAGTCAGCTCGATGCCGTCCATGCGCGGCATGTCGATGTCGGTGATCACCAGGTCGAAGTGGCTGCCGCGCACGGCGTTCCAGCCGTCCATGCCGTCGACGGCGACCTCGACCTCGTAGCCGCGCTGCTCCAGCAGCTTGCGCTCGAGCTCGCGCACCGTGAGCGAATCCTCCACCACCAGCACGCGCTTGCGCGTGCGCTGGCCGCGCGCGGCGGCGGTGCCGCCCTGCACCTCGCCGAGGCGGCCGCTGGCCACCAGCTTCTCGACCGAGCGCAGCAGGTCCTCGGCGTCCACGATCAGCACCGGCGCACCGTCCTCCATCAGCGCCGCCGCCGAGACGTCCTTGACCTTGCCGAGGCGCGCGTCGATGCGCTGCACCACCAGCTCGCGCCCGCCGAGGAAGTGGTCCACCACCAGGCCATAGCGGCGCGCACCGTCGCCGATCACCACCACCGCCCAGGCGCCATCCTGGGGCCGCGGCTCGGCGCCGCCGAGCACCTGGTGCGCCGGCACCAGTCCGACCGGCTTGCCGTCGAGCGAGAAGTGCGCGCGCCCCTCGATCGACTCGATCTTTTCCACCGGCACCTTGAGCGTGCGCTGGATGTACGCCAGCGGAAATGCATACGGCTCGCCGCCGATCGCGGCCAGCACGGTGCGCGCGACCGACAGCGTCAGCGGCAGCGACAGCACGAAGCGCGTGCCCTCGCCGGGACGCGACTGGATGCGCACGCTGCCGCGCACGTGCTTGACCATGGTCTGCACGACGTCGAGGCCGACGCCGCGGCCGGAGATGTCGGTGACCTCGCCCTTCATCGAGAAGCCCGGCAGGAACAGGAACTCCAGCAGCTCGGCCTCCGACAGGCTCTGCGCGGTATCGGCGGTGGTCAGTCGCCGCTCGACCACGGTGGTACGCAGCTTGGCCAGGTCCACGCCGCGGCCGTCGTCGCTGACCAGGATCTCCAGGTGCCCGGCCGCGTGGCGCGCCTCGATGCGCACCAGGCCTTCCGCCGGGCGGCCCGACTTGCGGCGCTCGGCCGGCGTGCCGATGCCATGGTCGAGCGCGTTGCGCAGCAGGTGGCCCAGCGGCGCCTCGAGCTGCTCGAGGATGTCGCGGTCCACCTGCGTCGATTCGCCGATGATCTCCAGGCGTACCTGCTTGCCGAGCGTACGGGCGAGGTCGCGCACCATGCGCGGAAAGCCGCGCACGCCCTCCGCGAACGGGCGCATGCGGCAGGCCAGCGCCTCGCCGTAGAGCCGGTGCGACAGGTTGGCGGAGCGGCGGCCGAAGGTCTCCAGCTCCGACAGCCGCTGGCCGAGCTGCTGCTCGCAGTCCTGCGCGCGTCGCTGCGCCTCGCCCAGCAGCGTCCACGACTGCTCGCCGACGGTGGTGCGCGGCAGCGTCTCGCGCAGGTCCGACAGCGCGCGCGCCAGCTCGTGGTGCCGGCGCTTCAGGCGCAGCAGCGACTCGCCGAACGGCCCGAGCCAGCGCGATTCCACCAGCGACTCGCCGGTGAGCCCGAGCAGCCGGTTGAGGCTGTCGGCGGTCACGCGCAGCACGCGGTCGCCCTCCACCGGCGCTGCCGTGGGCGCCGCCAGCGGCTCGGCCACGGTGGTGGCGCCGGCCGTGGGCGCCGGCGCGGCCGCCACCGCCGGTGCGACCGCGACTTCCTGGGCCACGGCCGGCGCTGCCGCCGTGGGCACTGGCGCGGGAGCAGGAGCGGGAGCAGGAGCCGCGCCCTCGCGCACGGCCTTCAGTTGCGCGAGGAAGCCGTCGACCTCGCCGCGCTTCTCGCCGGCCCATTGCGCGATCTGCGCCTCGGGGGTCTGCGCGATGCGTCCGAGCAGGTCCACGCCCTTGAGCAGCAGGTCGATGGCGCCCTGCCCCAGCAGGATCTGCTTCTTCTGCGCCGCGACGAAGCAGTCTTCCAGCGCGTGCGCCAGCGTCACGCCGACCTGCAGGCCGATGATGCGTGCGGCGCCCTTCAGCGAATGCGCCGCGCGCATGCACGACTCGAGCTGCGCGGCCGCGGTCGGCTCGCGCTCGAGCGCCAGCAGGCTCTGGGTGAGCACCTGCGACTGGTTCTCCGCCTCGATGCGGAACAGGTCCATCATCGAGGCGCCGCTCAGATCGCGCTGGCCGATGACAGGCTCCGGTCGATGGCTTCGCAGACGCGGGTGTCGTCGAGCACGCCGAGCGACTGGCCGCGCCACGGCAGCAGGCCGAGGGTGAAGGACGTGCCGCCGCCGGTGACGGTCGCCGGCGGGTCCTGCAGCGCGCGGGCGTGGAAGCGGTGGATGCCGAACACCTCGTCGGCCGGGAAGACGGCGCGGCCGCCCTCGTACTGCATCACCAGCATGCGGCGCAGCGCATGGCCCTCGCCGCCGGCGGCGTCGGCTTCGACGCCGAGCAGCCGCGCCAGCGAGACGCAGGCCAGCAGCTCGCCGCGCACGTTCACCAGGCCCAGCAGTGCGCCGTTGCGCACGTGCGGCAGCGAGTGCACCGGCCGCATCTCCGCCACTTCCTCGAACACCGAGGTCGGCAGCGCCAGCCATTCGCGGCCGAGGCGGAAGGCGATGATCGAGTAGGTGTCGAGCTCCAGCTCGCGCGCGGGCTCGGACAGGTGCGCGGTCCATTCCTCGCGGTAGCCGGCCGGCGGCGGCCGGTCGAGCAGCGCCAGCGCGCCGGCCGCGAACACCGGGCAGTTGCGGCAGTGCACGTGCACCTGCAGCTGCGGACAGGAGTGGTCGCCGCGCACGCCGATGTGGTTCCAGCAGTCCTGCTGGCCCGGCGCCACGGCGGTCACCGTTGCTCACCCGCGGGACGCGCGGCGAGCCGCTGCGCGCGGCCGCGCAGCACGCGCGCCGCCGCATGGTCGCCGCGCTTCTCGAGCAGCAGCGTCAGGTGCGCGAGCGCATCGCCGTGGTGCGGATCGAGGTACAGCGCCTTGCGATACAGCGCGGCGGCGCCGTCGAGGTCGCCCGCGGCATCGCTCAGCAGGCCCAGCAGGTAGAGCGACGCGGCACTCGGCCCGTGGGCGCGGATGTGCTCGTCGCAGTCGCGCCGCGCCTCGTCGAGCCGGCCCGCGTCGGCCAGCCGCGCCGCGCGCACCAGCGGCGCGTCGGCGGCGGCCTTGGCCGGCGGCGCCGGCTTCGACGTCCCCCGCGGCGTGGCGGCGGGCATGGGCAGCGGCAGCGGCCGCAGCTGCGCGGGCCGCGACGTGGGCGCGGGCGCCTTGCGCGCGGCGCCGGGCGCGGTGGACGTCGGGGCCCGGAAGAAGGCGAACGACAGCGGCACGCCGGCCGGTGCGAAGCTGCTGCCCTGCAGCAGCGCGGTTTCGGACGGACCGACGAACAGCGCGCCGTGCGGCGCCACCAGCCGCGTCACCCGGGCCAGCGCCTGCTGCTGCGTCGGCCGGTCGAAATAGATGAGCACGTTGCGGAAGAACACCGCGTCGTACGGGCCGTCGAGCGCCGTCTGGAACAGGTTGCCGTGACGGAAGCGCACCTGGGCGCGGACGTTGCGGCCGATGCGCCACTCCGTCGCCGCGCCACCGACCGGCGTGAAGTGCCGCTCGCGGAAGGCCAGGTCGTCGCCGCGGAACGAGTTGGCGCCGTAGAGGCCGCGGCGCGCATGGCGCAGCGCCCTGCGGCTCACGTCCACTGCGTCCACGCGGAACCGCGCCGGCGGCAGCCCGGCGTCGAGCAGCGCCATCGCCAGCGAGTACGGCTCCTCGCCGGTCGAGCACGGCAGGCTGAGGAAGCGCAGCTCCGAGCCCGCGCGCGCGCGCAGCAGCGGCTGCAGCACGGGACCGGCGAGGGCCGCGAACGACTCGCGGTGGCGGAAGAACCAGGTTTCCGGCACCACCACCGCTTCGATCAGCTCCTGCAGCTCGCGCTCGGAGCCGTTGACGTGCTCCCAGTAGTCGAGCGGGTCGTGCAGGCCGCAGGCCTGGGTGCGCACGCGCACCGCGCGCTCGATCAGGGGCGAGCCGATGGACGCCGGGTCGAGGCCGATCCGGTCGCGCAGCAGCGCCTCGAACTTGAGGAAGGCCACGTCAGGCTTCCGCGCCGTAGAGGGCGGCGCGCAGCGCCTCGTCGAGCAGCCGGTCCGGCTCGACCCGCTGCACCAGCCCGCGCGCGTCGCGGCACACCGGGCCCGCCCAGGCCGCGCCCGCCAGACCCGCCGGCGTGAAGTCCGAGTCGGCGCGCACCATCGTGTCGGTGGCGTTCTCGGCGATCAGTCCGAGCAGCCGCGTGTCCTCCAGCCTGACCATGACGATGCGCGTGCCGAGCCGCTCGCGCGCCGGCCGGCCCAGCGCCAGCGACGCCAGGTCGAGCACCGGCACCGGCGTGCCGCGGTAGTCGCACAGGCCGGCGACGCCGGCCGTGGCGCCGGGCACGCGCTTGAGCGCGACCAGCGGCACGACCTCGGCCACGCGCGCGATGTCCAGCGCGTAGCGGTCGCGGTCGATCTGGAACAGCAGGAACACCATGACGCGTGCGGGCGGTCCCTAGCCGGCCGTGTCGAGGCGGAACTGGGAGATGCTGCCGCGCAGGCCGCCCGACACCTGGTGCAGCCCGTCGATGGCCTGGGTCGACTGGCGCAGCGATTCCACCGTCTGCTGCGCCGCCTCGTTGAGCTGCGTCAGCGCCTGCGTGATCTGCTCCGCGCCGGTCGACTGCGCCTGCATGCCCTCGTTCACCTGCTCGAAGCGCGGCGCCAGCGCCTGCACGTGCTGGATGATCTGCTGGAACTGGGCGCCCACCTGCTGCACCTCGCGCAGCCCGCGGCGCACCTCGTCGGCAAAGCGGTCCATGCCCATCACGCTGGCGGCGACCGCCGACTGGATCTCCTTGACCATCTGCTCGATGTCGTAGGTGGCCACCGCGGTCTGGTCGGCGAGGCGGCGGATTTCCGTCGCCACCACCGAAAAGCCGCGCCCGTACTCGCCGGCCTTCTCCGCCTCGATTGCGGCGTTGAGCGACAGCAGGTTGGTCTGGTCGGCGACCTTGGTGATGGTGACGATGACCTGGCCGATGTTGGCGGCCTTCTCGTTGAGCACGCCGAGCTTGGTGCTGATCTGGCCGGACGCTTCCGCGACGCGCTGCATCGTGCCTTCCATCTTGTCGAGCCCGGCGCGGCCGGTGCCCGCCAGCGACGCCGACTCCTCGGCGACGCGCGACACCTCGCTGACCGAATGGAGCAATTCGCGCGCCGTCGCGGTGATCTCGCGCGACGTGGCCCCGATCTCCAGCGTGGTGGCGGCGATCTCGCTCGCGGTCGCCTGCTGCTGCTTGGACGTCGCCGCGATGTCGTTGACCGAGGTGGCGACCTGGATCGTGGAACGCTGCACTTTCGACACCAGCGTGGCGAGCGCGTCGGCCATGCGGTTGAAGCTCTGCGCCAGCGCGCCCAGCTCGTTGACGGACTCGTAGCTGACGCGCGTGTCGAGCTGGCCCGCGCCGATGCTGCTGGCCGCGGCGGCGAGCTGCTGCAGCGGCCGCGTCAGCGAGCCCGCGAACCAGTACAGGAAGAACCCGGCAAGCACCACCGAGGCCAGCGCCACGGCGCCGGTGGTGATGGCCATGGCGTTGCGCGCGAAGTCGCTGCTGGCGGCGGCGCGCTGCTTGATCTGCGCCAGCTCGTCCATCAGCGTCGCGGTCTGGCGCTCGAGCTCGCCTTCGCCCAGCAGCGCGGCGCCGCCGTTGCGCGCCACCTTCTCGAGCAGCGCGAACTGCGTGTCGTACTGCTGCAGGCCGGCTGCGGCCTGCTCCAGCCCGGTGCGCAGGTCACCACGCGCCAGGTCGATGCCCCGCTGCAGCAACTTGTCGGCGGCGGCCAGCAGCGCGGCGTGCTCGCTGGTGTCGGCCGCGTTCTCGGCGGCGGAGGCGTTCTTCAGCAGGAAGCGGCTGTCGGCCGCATTCATGCGAAGCACCGCGGCCTCGACCTCGCTCACCTGCCAGCGCAGCTTGTCGGCGGCGTTGCGCACCACCATGAAGTAGGCGTTGGCGGCGAACGACAGCAGGCAGATGATCAGCGCGAACGACAGGCCGCCGCCGAGCAGGGCCGACTGGAAGCTGCGCTTGCGCAGCCACGAGTCGAGCCTGCGCTCCATCGCGCTGATCCGGCTCCCCGCCGGCAGGGGCGGCGCCACCGCGCTCATGCTGCACCCGCGGCGAGCAGCCGGAACCGCGACACGCCGCTGCGCAGGCCGCCGGAGACCTCGTTGAGCCCGTCGATGGCCTGGGTCGACTGGCGCAGCGATTCCACCGTCTGCTGCGCCGCCTCGTTGAGCTGCGTCAGCGCCTGCGTGATCTGCTCCGCGCCGGTGGACTGCGCCTGCATGCCCTCGTTCACCTGCTCGAAGCGCGGCGCCAGCGCCTGCACCTGCTGGATGATCTGCGACAGCTGCTCGCCGACTTCCTGCATGTCGTGCATGCCACGACGCACTTCCTCGGAAAACTTGTCCATGCCCATGACTCCCGCGGAGACCGCCGACTGGATCTCCTTGACCATCTGTTCGATGTCGTAAGTGGCCACCGCGGTCTGGTCGGCGAGGCGGCGGATTTCCGTCGCCACCACCGAAAAGCCGCGCCCGTATTCGCCCGCCTTCTCCGCCTCGATCGCCGCGTTCAGCGACAGCAGGTTGGTCTGGTCGGCCACCTTCGAGATGGTGGTGATGACCTGGCCGATGTTGCCGGCCTTCTCGTTGAGCACCGCCAGCTTCGCATTGATCGCGGAGGCGGCGTCCACCACCTGGCGCATGGTCTGGCCCATCTGCGCCAGCCCGGTCTGCCCCGCGCCGGCCAGCTGCGCGGACTGCTCGGCCACGCGCGCGACGTCGCCGACGGTGGACAGCAGCTCGCGCGAGGTGACGGCGATCTCCTTCGAGGTGGCGCCGATCTGCAGCGTGGTCGCGGCGATCTCGCTGGCGGTCGCCTGCTGCTGCTTCGACGTGGCGGCGATCTGGTTCACCGAGCCCGCCACCTGGATGCCCGACTTCTGCACCTGGCCGACCAGCGCCGCCAGGCTGCGCACCATGTCCGACAGTGCCGAGCCGATGACGTCGCGGGCCGATTGCGGCTTCACCTGCACGGCGAGGTTGCCCGCGGCGATCTGCTCGGTGACGTGCACCATCTCGCGCAGGAACGCCACCATGCGGTCGAACGACTGCGACATCACGCCGATCTCGTCGCTCCGGCGCTCCGGCGTCACGTTGACCGACAGGTCGCCATCGGCGATCTCGTCGGCCACGCGCATCACGCGGCGCAGCGGTCGCGTGATGTCGCGGCTGATGTAGAGCGCGATCAGCGCCGCCAGCAGCAGCCCGGCACCCGCCGCCACCAGCGTCGCGCGCAGCCGCGCCTGCAGCCGCGCGATGCGCTCGCGCAGCACGTCCTGCAGCGCCAGGAAGATGGCGCCGTCGGCGTCGTAGATCGCATCCACGCTGGCGGTCAGCGAGTCGAAATAGGCGCCCGCGCCCAGGCGCACGTCGCCGCCGGCGGCCAGCGTCTGTGCCAGCCGCAGGCCGTCGTGCACGACGCCGCCCGCGGCATCGCCGGTGGCCCCCAGCCGGGCGGCGAGGTCGGGACGTGCCGCGAACGCCTTCTGCAGCGATGCCGCGAGCTGCAGCGACAGCCAGTCGGCGCGGCCGGTCTGCTCGCGCAATGCGTCCACCAGGTCGCCGCGCCGCGAACGCGATGCCAGCACCCGGGTGCCGATGCCGCGCGCCTGCGCCAGCGCCTCCGCCAGCGGCGGGCCGTGCTGGATCGCGGCCACCATCAGCGGGTGGCTGTCGCTCTCGGGATCGAGCGTGAGCCGCGAGCGGTCGGCGGACTGGTCCACCAGTGCCAGCAGGTCGGCGATGACCTGCGTGTGACGCTGCCAGCTCTCGCTCAGCGACAGCGACGGCAGCTGCTGCAGCAGCGCCTGCACCGATTCCGCGAGCGGGTTGGCGCCGGCCGCGAGGCCGAGGCGCCCGCGCAGCCGCGCGTCCACTTCCTTCACCGCCTGCAGGTCGTGCTCGACGTCGCCGCGCTTGGCCTCGACGCGCGGCTGCAGCGACGCGTCGCCGCCGAGCGCGGCGGCGGACAGTCCGCGCAGCTGCTGCAGGTCACGCAGCAGCGGCAGCAGCGCGGCCTGGTACTCGAGCCCGTCCAGCTCGGCGCGCGCGCCGTTGATGCCCAGGCCATGCACCGAGGACACCATGGTGTAGGTCACGGCGGCGAACGGCAGGGAGAAGACGAGGCCCATGGCCGCGAGCTTCTGCCAGATCCGAAGATGTCTCATCGCCACGTCTCCCCTCGCGTGGTGGCAGCCTTGTGCGGCCGTCTCTACTAATAGATGTACGGCCCGCCGCCACGTCGGCGGGCGTGCGCTGCTCTAGTCGGCGCGGCCATCGCATCCTACCGGATGGCTCCCTCCCCGGGAACGCGAAGCGCCGCAAGGGGCGCCCCGCCCGTCCACCGGCGGCGCACCGCCGCGTTGATGGAGACATCGCCACCGAACCTGCCGGGGATTTTCCGATGCGCCCAGTCACCGCCACCACCCAGCGCCCGCTGCGGGACTGCCTCACCGCCCGCGAAGTGACCGAGTTCCTGCGCCCGGTGTTCAAGGCCGTGGCGCGCTCGGGACTGCGCGTCACGAGCGGCTGGGACCACGGCCTGTTCTCGGCCTACTTCTTCCTGCAGGGCCACGAAGCAGTGCCCGTGGTGACCTGGTTCGCGACGCCCACGCTGGACGACCCCTCGGACGAGGCACTGGTCAGCTGCGTCGCCGACGTCGAGATCGTCAGCCATCGCCGCCTGCTGGTCGGCGGCAAGCCGCTGGCGGAGTGCACGCAGGACGACCTGATCCGCGACCTGCCGCAGGCGGTGTCCCGGGTCGCCGGCGAGCTCGATCGCGAGCCGGGCATGGCCTCGGTGCCGATGCACCGTGGCGGCGGCCCGCGCGCGCCGGTCACCTTCGCCTTCGGCCTGCACCCGCCGTCCGGGGCGACCGTCCACTAGCGGTCGCAGGGAGCGCGCCCCGCCGGCGGCGCTACTCGAGCACGAACTCCGGATATTCCTCGGTCACGGTCACTGCGCCCTGCGGGGTCTGCAGCGTCTGCTCGCGCCGTTTCGGCAGTCCCGTTCCGGGATCGAGCCAGAGACGCGCCGGGCCGGCGATGCGGCCATCCACCATCACGTCGAACCCGAACGCCAGCAGGCCCTCGAGCGGACCTCCGAGCGCGTAGGTCGGGTGATGGAAATTCTCGACCGTGACCCAGCGCGCCGCGCCGCCGGCGCCGCGCTCCGGCCCTTCGAGGTTCGCCAGCCGCGCCAGGTTGTGCAGCAGGCCGGCCCGCGCCAGCGTCAGCAGCAGCGCGCGGTTCTGCTCGCCGCCGGTGGTCTCGTCGCGCTGGCGGGTCGCGTCGGCCAGGTGCGCGCGCCAGGCATCGGACTGCAGCGACAGCGTGCGGGGCGCGCCGGCCAGCGTGCCGCTGAAGTCGAGGCTCATGGCGTTGCGCGGCCCGGCCTCGAGGTGCCCCGTCAAATCCGCCGGCAGCGCGCCGGTCGCCAGCACCCGGGCCTGCAGCTGCACGTGGCGCGCAGCCAGCAGCCGCGACTCGAACGCCGCGAAGGCGGCGGCCGGATCGTCGTCCAGCGCGAGTGCGGCCAGCGGCAAGGCGGACAGCATCCAGACGACGAGCAGGCGCGTCATCGTCCGGGCAGCGGCAGCGGTACGGGCAGCGGCGATGACGGCGCCGGCTGCGGTGCCGGCGCCGCGCGGTGGCCGCGATCCTGGCCGCGTTGCGGCTCACGCTCGCCTTCGGGGTGCTCGCCGTTGAGCGCGATCCGCAGCACCACCGGCGGGCTCATCGAGCCGCGCGACGGCAGCTGGTGCTTGGCGTCGAAGCGATGCCACTGGCCGTTGGCGACGAAGTTGAAGCGGTCGCCGACCACCACGCCCAGGGTCGGCTCGTCCATGTCGCGCAGGCTGGCCGCCAGCACGTAGGCCGAGCGCACGCGCCGGCCGCCCGGATCGAGCGTGAGCAGCACCACGCGGTGCGGCCGCACGCCGTTCTGCACGGCCACCAGCTGGTCCTTGTATCGGTACAGGCCGTCGATGCCGTACAGGCACACGCCCGGCGCGGCTTCCACCGGCGCGAGCGTGCCCTTGTCCACGTCGTAGGCGAACAGGCCACGCGGATAATCGGCGACGTAGACCGTGCGGCCATCCGCGGCCGGCGCCATGCCCTGCGGCGACAGCAGCGCGCCCGGCTCGGTCAGCGCCTTGAACTCCATGCTGCTGGTGTCGAAGTGGTAGAGCACGCCGCCGAGGCTGTCGGTGGCATACAGGTTCTCCTTCTCGGCGCGCGCGAGGTCGCCGAGCAGGTGCTTGCGCCCGTCCTTCGGCAGCCAGCCGTGGCGCCTGGCGCGTCCGGACCCGAGATCGAAGCCGACGATGCCGGCCCGGCCGAGCTCGTCGCTTTCGGCGTTCTGCATCTCGGCGATGCCGGAATGGGCCACCCACAGCAGGCGCCGACGCGAATCCGCGAGCATGCCGAGGGGCGCGAGCAGTCCGCCGACGCCGGCGCTGACGAAGTTGTCGTCGAGCGTGGCGCTGCGCTGCTCCAGCCGCACGATCCGCCGCGCGTGCGCCCCGCCGAGATAGAACGAGCGGCTGTCCTGGTCCCAGGCCACGCCCTCCGGGATGAAGTGCGTGTCGGTGAGCCGCAGCACCGTGCGCGCGTCGCCCACCGGCTGGCGGTTGCGCACGAAGCGCGCGACGACGGCCTTGAATGCCCCGTCCGCGGCCAGTGCGTGGAAGTCCTCGTCCTGCTCGGGCGCGAAGTCCAGTCCCATGGCGGCGAGCGTTTCGAGGGCCTTCACCGCCTCGGCGCCGCGTCCTTCGAGCGCGAGTGCCGCGGCCAGGTTGTACTGCGCCGCGGGATGGCCCGGGCGCTGCGCCAGCGCGGCGCGCAGGTGCGCTTCCATGCCGGCGTAGTCGTGCGCCTTGTAGGCGGCCGTGGAGGCGTCGAACTCGCCGACGAAGCTGGTCGGCGGCGTGGCTGCCGTCAGCGCCAGCAACGCCAGGATCCAGATTCCACGCATGTTTTTCGTTCCTCCGGTGGCGCAAATGGTGCCATCGATGGCAGTGTCGTGGGCAAGGCAGATGATCCACTGGCGACGATCGGGCGACTCGCCAAACCGGCCGCGAATCACCGCGTCGCGCCGGTTTCGTGAGAAACCCCCTTGCCCTCAAGGACCTGCGGATATATGTGTTGTCTACTGTCCGCGACCGCGTCGCTGTCTAGAGTTCTTCGTCATCGTGGGAGGGTTCGGCATGCCCGGCGTGCAACAAAGTGAGGGACTGCGGAGATGCCGGCGGCGCGGCCCTGCGCGGCGTCTGCGCGCCCTGGCCGCGGTGCTGCTGCTCTCCACCGGCGCGGCGTGGGCGGGCGAGGCACCGCCCGACTTCGCCGACCTCTCGCTCGAGCAGCTGCTGGCGATCGAGGTCACCTCGGTCTCGAAGCACGCGGAGCCCCTGCAGCAGGCCTCGGCGGCCATCTTCGTGCTCACCGGCGAGGACATCCACCGCTCCGGTGCGCACACCATCGCCGCGGCGCTGCGGCTGGTGCCCGGCCTGCAGGTCCGCCGCAGCAATGCGCAGAACTACACCGTCACCTCGCGCGGCCTGTCCGCCGACAAGCTCGAAGTGCTGCTCGACGGCCGCAGCGTCTACACGCCGCTGAGTTCCACGGTGTCCTGGGACGTGCTCGACACCTATATGCCCGACATCGAGCGCATCGAGGTCATCCGGGGCCCGGGCGCAACGCTGTATGGCGCCAACGCCGTCAACGGCGTGATCAACATCGTCACGCGGCACGCGCGCGACACCGTCGGTGCGGAAGTCATGGTCGGCGGCGGCAAGGAAGAGGCGGCGCATGCCGCGTTCCGCAGCGGCTCGAAGATCGGCGAGGGCGTCTACGGGCGCATCTATGCCAAGGCGTTCGAGCGCGACTCCACGGTGCAACGCACCGGCGCCGACAGCATCGACGGCCAACGCCAGGGCCAGGCCGGCTTTCGCACCGACTGGACTCCGGCCAAGGCGCACGCGCTGACCTTCTCCGGCGACTACTACAAGGGCACCGAGCCCACCGCCGCACTCGGCGGCACCAGCCGCGGGGATGACACCGACGTGACCGGCGCCAACCTGCTCGCGCGCTGGAGCTGGACCGCCTCCGCCGCTTCGGAAGTGTCGGTGCAGGCCTACTACGACGGCTACCACCGCGTCCTCCCTGCGGTCTTCGAGGAGCGGCGCCGCACCGGCGACCTGCAGGTGCAGCACCGCTTGCGCCTGGGCGACTCCCACACGCTGATCTACGGCGGCGGCTGGCGCGGCACCCACGACAGCACCGGCGGCCCGCCGCTGGCGATCATCTTCAGCCCGGCTTCGCGCACCCTGCAGACCTGGAGCCTGTTCGCGCAGGACCAGTGGCGGCTCGGCGACGCCGAGCTCACCGTCGGCAGCAAGTTCGAGCACAACAGCTACACCGGTTTCGACGTGCAGCCGGGCGTGCGGCTGGGCTGGGCGCTGGGCCAATCGGCGTTCACCTGGGCGTCGGTGTCGCGGGCCGTGCGGCTGCCCCACCGGATCGACGAGGACATCGCCATTTTCTGCAGCAGCGCCATCTCCGGACTGATCGGCTGCACCACGGGCGATACCGTGCGCATCGGCAACTCGCAGTTCCAGTCCGAGAAGGTGGTGGCCTACGAATGGGGCCTGCGCCTGTGGAACCGCGAGTTGTTTTCGGTGGACCTGGCGGCGTTCCACAACGACTACACCGACCTGAAGAGCTCCGAGGCGACCACTCCGCTCGTGAGCTTCGACAACAAGATGGAAGGGCAGAGCAACGGCGGCGAGCTGGCGCTGACTTGGGCGCCGATGCGCCGCCTGACGGTGCGCCCCAGCTACGGCCTGCTGCTGATCGATCTGCGGCCCGCCAACGGCAGCACCGACCCCTTCACCGCGCCCAACACCGAGGGCGGCAGCCCGCAGCAGACCGCGGGCCTGCGCGTGTCGGCCAACGCGGCGGCCGCCTGGGACGTGGACGGATTCCTGCGCTACGTGGATGGCTTGCCGAGCCAGCGCGTGCCCGCCTACACCGAGCTGAACCTGCGCGTGGCCTGGCGCCCCAGCCGCAGGCTCGAGCTCGCGCTCGTGGGGCTGAACCTGCTGGACGCGCATCATCCCGAGACCGGCACTTCGCCCTCCGCGACCAATCCGAATCCCAAGCCGCCGGCGACCGAGATCCAGCGCGCGATCTGGCTCGACCTGACATGGCGCTGGCAATGACGCCGCGCTTTCGCGTCGCCGGCCTGCGCGCGTGCGTTGCCGCGCTGCTGCTGGCACTGCCGGCGGCCGGCGTGCAGGCGCAGCCGCCGGAGCTGGAGCTCAAGGTCAAGGCTGCGTTCCTGTTCAACTTCGCGCGCTTCGTCAGCTGGCCGGCGCGCAAGCTGGGCGACGATGGCGCGCCGCTGTGGCTGTGCGTGCTCGAGCCGGACCTGTTCGACGGCGTGCTGGAGGAGATGGTCGCCGACAAGAGCGTAGACGGCCGGCCGATGGCGGTGCGCCGTTCGGCGCGCGTCGACGATCTGCGCAGCTGCCACATCGTCTTCATCGGCGGCCGCGACAGCGCCGCACTGGCGGCGCCGCTGGAAGCGCTGCGCGGTGCCGGCGTGCTCATCGTGACCGAGGCCGAGCGGCCGCTGCCGGGCGCCGCCGTGCGCTTCCTGATCGACGAGGGACGCGTGCGGCTGGAGATCAACACCGCGGCCACCGCGCGCGAGCAGCTGCAGGTGAGTTCGCGACTGCTGAGCGTGGCGCAGGTGGTGCGCGAATGATCACGCGCCGCCGCCTGTTCCGCGACGTGCCGATCCGGCGCAAGTTCGCGCTGCTGCTGATGCTGTCCAGCGGCGCCGGCCTGGTGCTGTCCGGCGGCGCACTGATCGGCTACGCCTGGTTCAGCGCGCGCGAGGCCGCGCAGGGCGACCTGTCCACGCTGGCCGGCATCACCGCCGACAGCGCCACCGCGGCCCTCGCCTTCAACGACGAGCGGACGGCCAGCGAGATGCTGTCGGCGCTGCGCGCCAAGCCGGCCATCGACCAGGCGTGTCTCTACACGCTCGACGGCGGCGGGCGGGTTCACCTGTTCGCGCAATACGCGTCGCCGGGCGCCAATACCCCGTGCCCCGCCCTTCCCGGCGCGGCCGGCGTCGAGCAGTCGGTCGGTTTCCTCTCGGTCGTGCAGCCGGTCGAGCAGCACGGCGACCGCCTCGGCTGGCTGCGCTTGCGGCAGAACCTCGAGGGGCTGCAGGCCGCGCTCGGGACCCAGATCGGCATCACGGTGGCGATTCTCGGCGTGAGCTTCCTGGCGAGCCTGTCCATCGCCTGGGCGATGCAGCGTGCGCTGGTGGAGCCGCTGCTGTCGCTGGCGCGGGTCGCGCGCCGTGTCGCCGAGACGCGCGACTACCGCGGCCGCGCGGTCAAGGCCGGCGACGACGAGGTCGGCCGCCTGATCGACGACTTCCACCTGATGCTGGAGCAGATCGCGGTGCGCGAGGGCGAGCTCGAAACCGCACGCCAGGCGCTCGAAACCGAGGTGCAGCAGAAGACGCACGCCAACGTCGAACTGGAGCAGGCCCTGGCCCGCCTCAAGGACGCGCAGGCGCAGCTGGTGCAGAACGAGCGGCTCGCGGCGCTGGGCTCGCTGGTGGCCGGCGTCGCCCACGAGATCAACACCCCGGTCGGCGTCGGCGTCACCGCGGCGTCCACGCTGGCCGACCGTGCCGCAACGCTGCGCAAGGCCTACCAGCAGGGCGCGCTGACGCGCTCCGAGCTGGAGGCCTTCATCGCGGTCGCCGATGAATCCAGCCAGATCATCCTGCGCAACCTGCAGCGGGCGGCCGACCTGATCCACAGCTTCAAGCAGGTGGCGGTGGACCAGACCAGCGGTGAGCGCCGCCGCTTCGATCTCAAGGGCTACGTCGAGGAAGTGCTGCTGTCGCTGGCCCCGCGCCTGAAGAAATCCGGCCACACGGTGGAACTGTCGTGCCCGCCGGGCGTGATGGTGGACAGCTACCCGGGCGCGCTGGCGCAGATCCTGACGAACCTGGTCAGCAATTCCCTGGTGCATGGCTACGAAGCCGGGCAGCGCGGCCGCCTGCGCATCGAGATCGGCCACGTCCGCGGACAGGTCGTCCTGCGCTTCGCCGACGACGGCTGCGGCATTCCGCGCGAGAACCTGGCGCGCATCTACGACCCCTTCTTCACCACGCGGCGCGGCGACGGCGGCAGCGGCCTCGGGCTGAACATCGTCCACAGCCTGGTGACGCAGATGCTCGGCGGCGCCATCGAAGTGCGCAGCGAGCCGGGCCAGGGCACCGAGTTCCAGATCCGCTTCCCCGCGCACCTGCGGCAGGCGGCCGCGTGAGCGAGACGCTGCAGTTCGCCGCAGAGCGCGCCGCGCCGCCGCCGCGTCCGCAGTGGACCCTGCTCATCGTGGACGACGACCCCGAAGTGCACGCCGTCACCACGCTGGCCCTGCAGCCGTTCCGGTTCGCCGGCCGCGGGCTGACCTTCCTGCACGCCTACTCGGGCGCCGAGGCGAGGGCCATGCTGCGCGCGCAGCCGCAGATCGCCATCGTGCTGCTCGACGTGGTGATGGAAACCGACCACGCCGGCCTCGATGTCGCCGAATACCTGCGCAACGAGCTGCGCAACAAGTTCATCCGCGTGATCCTGCGCACCGGCCAGCCCGGCCAGGCGCCCGAGCTGGAAGTGATCACGCGCTACGACATCAACGACTACAAGCACAAGACCGAGCTGACGCGCGAGCGCCTGTTCACGACGGTCTACACCGCGCTGTCCACCTACCGCGACCTGATGGCGCTCGACGCCAACCGCCACGGCCTGGAAAAGGTGATCGAGGCCACCGCCGAGCTGTTCACCGCGGGCTCGGTCGAGCACCTGGCGCAGGGCGTGCTGGAGCAGCTCATCGCGCTGCTGTTCCTGGGCGAGGACGCCGTGATGCTGCAGGCCTCCGGCGTGGCCGCGGCCGGGCACCCGGACTCGCTGCAGATCGTCGCCGGGACGGGGGCCTTTGCCCGCGCCGTGGGACACGAGGCGCGCGAGGCACTGCCGCAGGACGTGCTGGTCCGCATCGAAGGTGCGCGCCACCGGCCCGCGCCGGTGTTCGGCGAGGACTACTTCGTCGGCTCGCAGGAAGACCCGGCGTTCGGCGAATGGCTGTTCTACGTCGGCGCCGACGCCACGCTGCGCGAGCCGGACCGCCGCCTGATCCAGATGTTCTGCCGCAACGTCGCCTTGGCCCGGCAGACGCGGCGCCTGCTCGACGGCAAACGAGCGTGAACGGACCCGCCTCGACACTGCAGCTGGCGCCCGAAGACCCCGCGGCCGCGCAAGCCGCACCGCCGTGGCTGGTGCTGGTGGCGGACGACGATCCCGAGGTGCACGCGGTGACGCGGCTGGCCATCGGCGAGCTGCGCTTCGACGGCCGCCCGCTGCAGATCCTGTCCGCGGCCTCCGCCGCCGAGGCGCGCGAGCTGCTGGCGCGGCACCCCGGCATCGCGCTGATCCTGCTGGACGTCGTCATGGAGAGCGAGCACGCGGGCCTGGACCTGGTGCGGCACGTCCGGGAGACGATGGGCAACACCACGGTCCGCATCGTGCTGCGCACCGGCCAGCCCGGCCAGGCGCCGCCGCGCGAAGTGGTGACGCGCTACGGCATCGACGACTACCGCGCCAAGACCGAG
>DATLCG010000041.1:0-7082 GCA_035526525.1 Binatia bacterium | reverse complement strand
GGCGAGACGTATCACCTGCGCTACGAGCATCCGCTCGAGCGCCTGGCACACCAGGGCCATGGCGCCGCGGACGACGGGCTGCGCGCGCCGATGCCGGGAAGCCTGGTCAGCGTCGCGGTGAAGGCGGGCCAGGCCGTGCAGAAGGGCGAGACCCTGCTGGTGATGGAGAGCATGAAGATGGAAACCACGCTGGCCGCGCCGCGCGACGGCGTCGTCGCCGCGGTGCATTACGCGCCGGCGCAGACGTTCGAGCGCGATGCCGTATTGCTGACGATGGAGACCCTTTCTCCCCGCCCATGAAGCGCATCGAAACGAAGCTCAACACCCGCGCCGCCGAGTTCCAGGCCAACGCCGCGCACAACCGGCGGCTGGCGGAGGAATTCAAGGCGCTGCAGCAGAAAGTCCGCTTCGAGCGTCCGGCGCGCGACGTCGAGCGCCTGCGATCGCAGAACAAGATGATGGTGCGCGAGCGCATCGCGCAGCTGCTGGATCCGGGCACGCCGTTCCTCGAGCTGTCGTCGCTCGCTGCCAACCAGAAGTACGACGGCGAGGTGCCCGGCGCCGGCGTCGTCACCGGCATCGGCATCGTCTCGGGACGCGAGGTGCTGATCAATGCCGGCGACGCCTCGGTCAAGGGCGGCGCGTGGTACCCGCTGAGCGTGAAGAAGACCGTGCGCGCGCTCGACATCGCCATCGAGAACCGCCTGCCGGTGGTGCACCTGTGCGACAGCGCCGGCGGCTTCCTGCCGGAGCAGGCCGAACTGTTCGCCGACAGGTACTACGCCGGCCGCATCTTCCGGAACCAGTGCATCCTGTCGAAGATGGGCGTGCAGCAGGTGGCGGTGGTCTGCGGCCACTGCACCGCCGGCGGCGCCTACGTGCCGGGCCTGTCGGACTACAACGTCATCGTGCGCGGCACCGGCGCGATCTTCCTCGCCGGGCCGCCGCTGGTGAAGGCCGCCACCGGCGAGGACAACACGGTGGACGAGCTCGGCGGCTGCGACATGCACACGACCGTGTCGGGCGTGGCCGACTACCCGGCCTCGAGCGAGGAAGAAGCGATCGCCATCGCCCGCGACGTCGTCGGCCAGTTCCGCCGGCAGGAAAAGACGCGCGTGGACTGGCAGCAGCCGGAGGCGCCGTTCTACGACGCGTCCGAGCTGTACGGCATCCTGCCGCGCGACATCAAGCAGCAGTTCGACATGCGCGAGGTGATCGCGCGCATGGTGGACGGGTCACGGTTCCACGAGTACCAGCCCGCGTACGGCAAGACGCTGATCTGCGGCTACGCGCACCTGTGGGGCTGGAAGGTCGGCATCCTCGCCAACAACGGCGTGCTGTTCAACGACCGCGCGCTGAAGGGCACCCACTTCATCGAGCTGTGCAACCAGAACGGCACGCCGCTGCTGTTCCTGCAGAACATCACGGGCTTCATGGTCGGCCGCGAGTACGAGCAGCGCGGCATCACCAAGGACGGCGCCAAGATGATCATGGCGGTGAGCTGCTCGAGCGTGCCCAAGTTCACCGTGATGTGCCACGGCAGCTTCGGTGCCGGCAACTACGGCATGAGCGGCCGCGCCTTCGACAGCCGCTTCCTGTTCACCTGGCCCAACCACCAGATCTCGGTGATGGGCGCCGAGCAGGCGGCGAACACGCTGGCGGACGTCAAGATCCGGCAGCTCGCGAAGCAGGGCAGGAAGCTCACCGACGCCGAGATCGCCGAGATCCGCGACCCCGTGCTCGGCGAGTTCCGGCGAAAGCAGAGCGCCTACTGGAGCACGTCCGAGATCTGGGACGACGGCATCCTCGACCCCGTGGACACGCGCAACGCGCTGGGCATGGCGATCAGCGCCTCGCTCAATGCGCCGTTCGGGCCGCCGGGGTACGGCGTATTCCGGGTGTAGGGCCCCGCGATCCGCGTTACTTCTTCTTTCCGGCCGCCGGCTCTTCCACCGGGATGAAATCGAACTTGCCGTTGGAGCTCATGAAGAATTCGCATTCCGTTTCCGGTGCGCAGCCGCTGACGTGGTTCAGGCCGCCGCGCTGCAGCACGTACGAGCCCGGGCCGAGCCGCGTCTCGGTGCCGCCCTCGGGCTGGTGCACGAAGGTGCCGGAGAGAACGACGATCCGCAGCGTCCGGGTGTGCCGGTGCAGCGGGTGCATGACCCCGGCATCGAACCGGACCAGCGTTCCGAATGGAGCGTTCTTGCGCCAGTCTCCCCACAGGTTGGCCAAATGCGTGCCCTCGGTGGGACCCGGTTGCCACTGGATGTCGCCGGCCGGCAGGATCACGTCGGCCTCCTTGTCCTTGCCGGGCGCGGCGGCTGAGTGAATGCTCCAGCTCATGCCGAGCCCTGCCACTGCCATCATCAGCCATCGAAAGTCGGACATGTCGCGCTCCACGGTCGGGAAGGTGCGCAGGATCGCTCCCGGCGCGCGAGGCGTCTGTGCGATAGCCGACATAGAAATCGCGCCAAGGAGAAATGCATGACCCGTACCGTGGATCCCACCGGCGCCGACCTCAAGCGCCTCGTCGCATCCGTCCCCGCCGACACGCCGGTGACGATGGTCAACCTGCTGCGCTTCCGCGCGCAGGCCACGTACCCGGCGGGCTCGGGGCACGCGCCGTGCAGCGGGCGCGATGCCTACCAGCGCTACGGCGTGCAGGTCATGCCGATCCTCAAGGAGATCGGCGCGCAGCCGCTGTTCGTGGCGCCGGCGATCGCGCGCATCATCGGGCCGGACGGCGAGGACTGGCACGAGGTGCTGATCGTGCGCTACCCGAGCCTGAAGGCGTTCCTGGCGATGGTCGCGCGGCCGGACTACCAGGCCATCACGGTCCATCGCAGCGCTGCGCTGGAAGATGCGCGGCTGATCGCGACGCGGACGCCGGAGGCGCTCGCCTGAAAGGACGATGTCCGCACGGCCATCCCCGCTACAGTGACCCCATGAAACTCGACACCCCCTCCGAGCTCGACCGCGAGCGCCGCGCGCTGCCCACCACCGAGGGCGGCGCCGTGCGCATCAAGGACGTGCACATCGGCGCGCGCACGCGCTTCATCGTGTGGCTGTTCCGCAAGTTCCTGCGGCCGGTGCTGGGCTGGATGCTGAATGGCGGCGACGGGCGCATCGCGCGGGTGCAGCTGTGGCTGGCGTCGCGGGTGTGCGTGGACACCTCGGGCCTGCCGCTCGAATACGTGGTGCTGGGGCGCGTGCCGGGTCACCTGCTCGGCAGCATCGCCGACACCTCGCGCCGCGTGGTGCTGTACCTCCACGGCGGTGCGTTCGTGCTGCCGGCCGTGCCGGAGACGCACGTCACCTTCGTCAGCCGCCTGTGCCGCGATCTCGATGCGATCGGCTTCCTGCCGGACTACCGCCTGGGCCCGTTCAACAAGTACCCGGCGGCGCTCGACGACTGCGAGCGGGCCTACGAGGCGCTGCTGCAGCTGGGCTTCGACCCGAGGAAGATCGTCGTCGCCGGCGAGTCCGCGGGCGGCAACCTGCTGCTCGGCATGCTGCAGCGCATCCGCAGGCGTGGCTGGCCGATGCCGTCCTGCGCCATCCCGATTTCGCCGGCCACCGAGATGGGCCGCATGCACGCGCCGCCGTCGCGCGCCACGCGCTACCGCAAGGACCCGCTGCTGCCGATGGTCGCGCTGCACAAGGTGGACGAGATGTACGCGCGCGGCGCGGATGCGTCGGACCCGGAGCTGTCGCCGCTGTACGCCGATTTGAGAGGCTTCCCGCCGCTGTACCTGCTGGTGAGCGACAACGAGATCCTGCTGGACGACACCGTGCTGTTCGCGCGCCGGGCGCAGGGCGCGGGGCTGGACGTGCAGTTCGAGGTGTGGCCGATCGTGCCGCACGCCTTCCCGCTGTTCGCGCGCTTCATGCCGGAGGTGCGGCAGGCGCGGACCGACATCGTCGCGTTCGCGAAGCGGTACCTGGCTTGACGGCGATGTCCTGGAGGGACGTCCACCGCCGCTCGCTCGCCGACCCCGAAGGCTTCTGGGCCGAGCAGGCCGCCGCGCTGCACTGGGAGAAGCGCTGGGACCGCGTGCTCGATGCCTCCGCCGCCCCCATGGTCCGCTGGTTTTCCGGCGGCCGGCTCAACACCTGCTTCAACGCGCTCGACCGCCATGTCGAGTCCGGCCGTGCCGGCCAGCTCGCGCTGATCCACGACTCGCCGGTCACGCAGTCGGTCCGCACCTTCACCTACCGCCAGCTGCGCGATGCCGTGGCGCATTTCGCCGGGGCGCTGCTGGCGCAGGGCGTGAAGCAGGGCGACCGCGTCGTCCTCTACATGCCGATGGTGCCGGAGGCCGCCATCGCGATGCTGGCCTGCGCACGCATCGGCGCGATCCACTCGGTGGTGTTCGGCGGCTTCGCCGCGCCGGAGCTGGCCAAGCGCATCGACGATGCGCAGCCGGTGCTGATCGTCTCGGCATCGTGCGGCATCGAGGGTGGCCGCGTGCTCGAGTACAAGCCGCTGCTCGACGCGGCGCTGGACCTGGCGCAGCACAAGGTCGCGCGCACCATCGTGCTGCAGCGTCCGCAGTGCGAGGCCAGGCTCGCCGCCGGCCGCGACGTGGAGTGGGGCGCCGCGCTGCGCGAGGCGCAGCCCGCGCCGTGCGCCAGCGTCGAGGCGACCGACCCGCTGTACATCCTCTACACCTCGGGCACCACCGGCAAGCCGAAGGGCGTGGTGCGCGATCACGGCGGCCACGCCGTCGCGCTGAAGTACTCGATGAAGGCCGTCTACGGCATGGACCCGGGCGACGTGTTCTGGGCGGCGTCCGACGTGGGCTGGGTGGTCGGCCACTCGTACATCGTCTACGCACCGCTGCTGCAGGGCTGCACCACGGTGATGTACGAGGGCAAGCCGGTCGGCACGCCGGACGCGGGCGCGTTCTGGCGCGTGATCGCGCAGCACGGCGTGCAGGCGCTGTTCACCGCGCCGACCGCGTTCCGCGCCATCAAGAAGGAGGATCCGCGCGGCGAGCGGATCGGCCGGTACGACCTGTCGAAGTTCCGCACGCTGTATCTCGCCGGCGAGCGCTGCGACCCCGACACCATCGGCTGGGCGCAGCAGATGCTGAAGGTGCCGGTGGTGGACCACTGGTGGCAGACCGAGACCGGCTGGCCGGTGACGGCGAACTGCCGCGGCATCGAGCCGATGCCGGTGAAGCCGGGATCGTCCACCGTGCCGGTGCCGGGCTACGACGTGCGCGTGCTGGATGCCGGCGGCGCCGAGGTGCCGCGCGGCACCATCGGCAACATCGTGCTGAAGCTGCCGCTGCCGCCGGGAACGCTGGCGACCATGTGGCGCAACGAGGCGGGCTACCGCGAGCACTACCTGGCGCGCTATCCGGGCTACTACCTCACCGGCGACGCCGGGCAGATCGACGAGGACGGCTACGTCTGGGTGATGTCCCGCATCGACGACATCATCAACGTCGCGGGGCATCGCCTGTCCACCGGCGCGATGGAGGAAGTGCTGGCGGGCCATCCCGATGTCGCGGAGTGCGCGGTGGTCGGCGTCGCCGACGCGCTGAAAGGGCAGCTGCCCGTGGGCCTGGTGGTGCTGAAGGCCGGCGTGACGCGGCCGCACGGCGACATCGTCCAGGAGCTGTGCGAGCGCGTGCGCGCGCAGATCGGCGCGGTCGCGGCGTTCCGCCAGGCGGCGGTGGTCGCGCGCCTGCCGAAGACGCGTTCCGGCAAGGTGCTGCGCTCCACCATGCGCGCCATTGCCGACGGCCAGCCGCACACCGTGCCGGCGACCATCGACGACCCGAAGATCCTCGACGAGATCCGCGTGGCGCTGCGGCAGATGGGGTATGGAAAAGGCTAGCGACCGCTCCGACATCCTCATCCTCGGCGGCGGCCAGGCGGGCGCCGAGATCGCGATGAACCTGCGGCAGCGCGGCTTTGCCGGCAGCATCACGCTCGCCGGCGACGAGCCGCAGCCGCCGTACAAGCGGCCGCCGCTGTCGAAGGGCTATCTCTCCGGCCAGGCGAAGGTCGAGTCGCTCCACGTGATGCCGCCGGACAAGCTGGCGCAGGCCGGCATCCGCTGGCTGGGCAGCGCGCGTGCCGCGCGGCTGGATCGCGTCGCCAGGCAGGTGGAGCTCGCCGATGGGCGGCGCCTGTCGTACCGCAAGCTCGCGCTCGCCACCGGCGGCCGCCCGCGCGCGCTGCCGGGCGTGCAGGGCGACAACGTCTTCCTGCTGCGCACCATCGCCGACGTCGACGCGATCCGCGCGCGCTGCGCCCCCGGGGCGCGCGTGGTCATCGTCGGCGCGGGCTTCATCGGCCTCGAAGCCGCGGCCGTGCTGGTGAAGCTCGGCCTGAAGGTCACGGTGCTGGAAGCGCTGCCCCGCGTGCTGGCGCGCGTCACCGTGCCGGAGATGTCGCAGTTCTACGAAGCGGCGCACCGCGCCGCCGGCGTCGACCTGCGCACCTCCGCGCGCATCGCCGGCTTCGACGGCACACCCGCGGTCAGCGGCGTGCGGCTGGAAGGCGGCGAGACCGTCGCCGCCGACCTCATCATCGTCGGCATCGGCATCGTTCCCAACGTCGAGCTGGCGCAGCAGGCCGCGCTGGCCGTGGACAACGGCATCGTCGTGGACGAGTGCGCG
Organism: Binatia bacterium; assembly: GCA_035526525.1. Lineage (GTDB taxonomy): Bacteria > Pseudomonadota > Gammaproteobacteria > Nevskiales > Nevskiaceae > JACPFV01. Next base: position 444 of record DATLCG010000041.1, on the reverse strand, counting down.
CGCACCGGGGACCCCGACGTGGTGGCCGCGGGCGACTGCACCAGCCATCCGAGCGTGCACTACGGCCGCCGCGTGCGGCTGGAGTCGGTGCAGAACGCGATGGAGCAGGCGCGCACGGCGGCAGCGTCGCTGATGGGGCTGAGCGAGCCCTACCAGGCGGTGCCGTGGTTCTGGTCCGACCAGTACGACCTGAAGCTGCAGATGGCGGGACTGTCCACCGGTTTCGACCGCATGGTGATGCGCGGCGACCCGGCGAAGCGCAGCTTCGCGCTGTTCTATCTCGGCGACGGCAAGCTGGTCGCCGCCGATGCGGTGAACCGCGCGCAGGACTACATGTTCGCGCGCAAGGCCATCGCCGCGCGCACGCCGCTGGACGCCGCGAAGCTGGCGGACGAGTCGGTATCCTTGAAGGACCTCGTGCCGCCCGGAGCCGCCTGATGCCGA
>DATLCG010000031.1:0-34962 GCA_035526525.1 Binatia bacterium | reverse complement strand
TTCTTCAAGGGCTACCGGCCGCAGTTCTACTTCCGCACGACGGACGTGACCGGCTCGATGGAGATGAAGCAGGAGATGGTGATGCCGGGGGACAACGTGGCGCTGACGGTGGAGTTGATCAGCCCGATCGCCATGGAAGCCCAGGTGCGCTTCGCCATCCGCGAGGGCGGCAGGACCGTCGGCGCGGGCGTCGTCACCAAGATCCTCGCCTAAGCGACGGACCTCAACGCTCTTTTACCGAGTAATACCGAATGGCCGCGACCAACCAGTCCATCCGCATCCGCCTGAAGGCTTTCGATCATCGCCTGATCGACAAGTCGGCACGCGAGATCGTGGAGACCGCCAAGCGCACGGGCGCTGTCGTCCGGGGACCGATCCCCCTGCCGACGCGCAAGGAGCGCTACACGATTCTCGTCTCGCCGCACGCGGACAAGACCGCGCGCGACCAGTACGAGATCCGCACGCACAAGCGGCTGATGCAGATCATGGACCCGACCGAGAAGACGGTCGACGCGCTTTCGAAGCTGGACCTGCCGGCCGGCGTCGAAGTGCAGATCAAGCTGAGCTGACGCCATGGCACTGGGAATCGTTGGTCGCAAGGCGGGCATGACCCGCGTGTTCACCGAAGCGGGTGATTCCATCCCCGTCACGGTGATCGAGTGCACGCCGAACCGCGTGACGCAGGTGAAGACCGTGGAGACCGACGGCTACAAGGCCGTGCAGGTCACCGTCGGCGAGAAGAAGCCGCAGCGCGTCAACAAGGCGCTGACCGGCCACTACAAGAAGGCGGGCGTCGTTGCCGGCCGCGGCCTCTGGGAATTCCGCCTCGGCGAGAAGGAAGGCGCGGAGCTGAAGCCGGGATCGGAAGTGAAGGTGGAGCTGTTCAAGGACGTCAAGCGCGTGGACGTCACCGGCATCTCGATCGGCAAGGGCTTCCAGGGCGTGATGAAGCGCCACAATTTCGGCGGCGGCCGCGCCACTCACGGCAACTCGCTGTCGCATCGCCATCCGGGCTCGATCGGCCAGCGCCAGGATCCGGGCAAGGTCTGGAAGGGCAAGCCGATGGCGGGCCACATGGGCGCCACCCAGGTCACGGCCATGAGCCTCGATCTCGTGCGCGTGGACGTCGAGCGCAACCTGCTGCTGGTCAAGGGCGCGATTCCGGGCGCGAAGAACGGCAACCTCGTGGTCAAGCCGGCAGTGAAGGGTTGAGCATGGACATCCAGCTGCAGAACTCGAAGAACAAGGTCACCGTGTCGGACGCGGTGTTCGGCGCCGACTACACCGAGGCGCTGGTGCACCAGGTCGTCGTGGCCTACATGGCGGGCGGCCGTGCGGGCACGCAGAAGCAGAAGACCCGCGCCGAAGTGCGCGGCGGCGGCCGCAAGCCGTACAAGCAGAAGGGCACCGGCCAGGCGCGCGCGGGCACCATCCGCAGCCCGCTGTGGCGCAAGGGCGGCAAGATCTTCGCCGCCGTCCCGCGCGACTATTCGCAGAAGGTCAACCGCAAGATGTATCGCGGCGCGCTGCGCGCGATCGTCTCCGAGCTGACGCGCCAGGGCCACCTGGTCGTCGCCGAGGAATTCAAGCTCGCGGCGCCAAAGACCTCGGGGCTGCTCGAGCAGCTCGGCAAGTTCGGCGCCACCGACACGCTGATCGTGACGGACGACGTCGACCAGAACCTGATGCTGTCGTCGCGCAACCTGCACAACGTGGACGTCACCGACGTCGAGGGCCTCGACCCGGTCGCGCTGCTGTCGCGCGAGAAGGTGCTGATGACCCAGGCCGCGGTGAAGAAGCTGGAGAAATGGCTGTCATGATCCTCGGACTGGGCAAGGGCAAGAAGAAGGCCGACGAAGAGAAGGCCAAGGCCGCGGCCGCCGAAAAGAAGGCGGAAGCGCCGGCCAAGGCCGCGCCCGACAAGACCGCGAAGGCCGCCAAGCCGAAGACCGAGAAGGCCGAGAAGGCGGACAAGGCCGAGAAGGCTGCGCCGCGCCAGTTCTCCACCGGCAAGATGGACGTGAAGGGCGCGGGCATCTCGAGCGAGCGCATCCATCGCCTGCTGCTGGCGCCGGTGATCTCCGAGAAGAGCACGCGCGCGACGGAAGCGAACAACCAGGTGGTGTTCAAGGTGCTCAAGGACGCCGCCAAGCCCGAGATCAAGGTCGCCGTCGAGAAGCTGTTCAACGTCAAGGTGCTCGACGTGCAGACGCTCAACGTCAAGGGCAAGAACAAGGGCGGCCAGGCCACGCGTGGCCGCCGCTCCGACTGGAAGAAGGCGTACGTGACGCTGGCCGAAGGCCAGCAGATCGATTTCGGCGCCGGCACGAAGGTGTAAGGAAAAGCCATGGCACTGCAAACGATGAAACCGACGTCGCCGGGCCGCCGCCACCAGGTGCGGCCGTCGACGGCGCACCTGCACAAGGGCGAGCCGTACGCGCCGCTGCTCGAGTCAAAGCACTCGCAGGGCGGCCGCAACAACAACGGCCGCATCACCACGCGGCACCAGGGCGGTGGCCACAAGCAGCATTACCGCCTGATCGATTTCAAGCGCAACAAGGACGGCATCGTCGCCAAGGTCGAGACGATCGAGTACGACCCGAACCGCTCCGCCCACATCGCGCTGGTGTGCTACGCCGACGGCGAGCGCCGCTACATCATCGCGCCGCGCGGCGTGAAGGCGGGTGACCAGGTGCAGTCGGGCTCGGACTCGCCGATCAAGCCGGGCAACACGCTGCCGCTGCGCAACATCCCGATCGGCACCAACATCCATTGCGTCGAGATGCGCCCGGGCAAAGGCGCGCAGCTTGCGCGCAGCGCCGGCGTTGCCGTGCAGCTGCTCGCGCGCGAGGGCGATTACGCCACGCTGCGCCTGCGCTCCGGCGAGACGCGCCGCATCCACAGCGACTGCCGCGCGACGATCGGCGAAGTGAGCAACGAAGAGAACAACCTGCGGCACTTCGGCAAGGCCGGAGCGAAGCGCTGGCGCGGCATCCGCCCGACCACGCGCGGCCTCGCCATGAACCCGGTGGACCATCCGCACGGCGGCGGCGAAGGCAAGTCCGGTCAGGGCAACCCGCACCCGGTGTCGCCGTGGGGCCAGAAGGCCAAGGGCCTGCACACGCGCAAGAACAAGCGCACGCAGCGCTTCATCGTCGCCAGCCGGCACCGCAACAAATAAGGACCAGGGACCATGGGACGCTCACTCAAGAAAGGCCCGTTCATCGACCACCACCTCGCCAAGAAGGTGGCGGACGCGGCGGGCTCGCGCACGAAGAAGCCGATCAAGACCTGGTCGCGCCGCTCGATGATCACGCCCGACATGGTCGGCCTGACCATCCAGATCCACAACGGCCGCCAGCACATGCCGGCGTTCATCACCGAGAACATGGTCGGCCACAAGCTCGGCGAGTTCGCGCCGACGCGCATCTTCAAGGGCCACGGTGCCGTCGGCGACCGCAAGGGCGACGACGACAAGAAGCCGGCCGCACCGGGCGCTGCCGCGCCGGCCGCGGGCGCCGCTCCGGCGGCGGCTCCGGCCGCGCCGGCGAAGAAGTAACGGGGAATGACCATGCAGACCGAAGCAGTCCTGCGGTTCGTGCGGCTGTCGCCGAAGAAGGCGCGCTTCGTCGCCGACCTCGTGCGCGGCAAGAAAGTGGACGAGGCGGTGAACATCCTCAAGTACTCGCCGCAGCGCGCCGCCCGCATCATCCAGAAGGTGCTCGAGTCCGCGATCGCCAACGCCGAGAACAACCAGGGCGCCGACGTGGACGAGCTGAAGGTCAGGCACATCACCGTGGACGAAGGCCCGCGCATGAAGCGCATCCGGCCGCGCGCCAAGGGGCGCGCCGACCGGATCATCAAGCGCACCAGCCACATCATCGTCCGCGTCAGCGACGGAAAGAAATAGCCATGGGCCACAAAGTTCATCCGACCGGCTTCCGCCTGGGCGTCACCGCCCAGTGGACCTCGAACTGGTACGCGGAGCGCGCCAGCTACGGCGAGAACCTGCACCGCGACATGCTGGTGCGGAAGTTCCTGCGCGAGAAGCTCGCCAACGCCTCGGTGTCGCGCGTCCAGATCGACCGCCCGGCCAAGAGCGCGCGCATCACCATCCACACCGCGCGCCCCGGCATCGTCATCGGCAAGAAGGGCGAGGACATCGAGAAGCTGCGCCAGGAAGTGGCGGCGAAGATGAAGCTCAAGCCGGACGTGGTGCACGTCACCGTCGAGGAGATCCGCAAGCCGGAGCTCGACGCGCAGCTGATCGCGGAGAGCGTGGCGCAGCAGCTCGAGCGCCGCATCATGTTCCGCCGCGCCATGAAGCGCGCCGTGACCAACGCGGTGCGGCTCGGCGCCGGCGGCATCAAGATCCAGGTCGGCGGCCGCCTCAACGGGGCCGAGATCGCGCGCGTCGAGTGGTACCGCGAAGGACGCGTGCCGCTGCACACGCTGCGCGCCTACATCGACTACGGCTTCGGCGAGGCCAAGACCAATTACGGCGTCATCGGCGTGAAGGTCTGGGTGTTCAACGGCGAGGCCTTCCAGGCGGAAAAGAAGGAAGAGGAAAAGACCACGGTCGTCACCACCGAGGCCGCGGCGTAAGGAATCCCAGCCATGATGCAACCCAAGCGCACCAAGTTCAGAAAGCAGCGCAAGGGCCGCAACCGCGGCCTGGCGCTGACCGGCAATGAAGTCAGCTTCGGCGAGTTCGGCCTGAAGTCCACCGAGCTGGGCCGCATCACCGCGCGCCAGATCGAGGCGACCCGCCGCGTGATCTCGCGCCACCTCGGCAAGGGCGGAAAGATGTGGATCCGCATCTTCCCGGACGTGCCTGTGACCAAGAAGCCGCTGGAAGTCCGCATGGGCTCCGGCAAGGGCAACGTCGAGTACTGGGTCGCGCGCGTGCAGCCCGGCAAGATGCTCTACGAGGTCGAGGGCATTTCCGAGATCGAGGCGCGCAATGCATTCCGTCTGGCCGGCGACAAGCTGCCGGTCAAGACCACTTTTGCCCGCCGGACGGTGATGTAAATGAAATCCGCCGACTACCTGAAGCAGCTCCGGGGCAAGAAGCCCGAGGAGCTGCACGACGAGCTCGCCGCCCTGCAGAAGGAGCAGTTCAACCTGCGCTTCCAGGCCGCCGCGGGCCAGCAGCCCAAGTCCCACCTCGCCGGCGAGGTCAAGAAGCGCATCGCGCGCCTCAAGACCCTGCTGACCCAGCAGGCCAAGTCATGAGCGAAACCACGAAGACCGAAGCCGCCGAGCGCACCGTCGTCGGCCGCGTCGTCAGCAACAAGATGCAGAAGACCATCGTCATCTCGGTGGACCGCGAGTACATCCATCCGAAATACGGCAAGCGCCTGCGCCGCAGCACCAAGCTGCATGCGCACGACGAGAAGAACGAGTGCGCGGTCGGCGACCTGGTGAGCGTGCGCGAATGCCGCCCGCTGTCGGCGAACAAGCACTGGATGCTGGTGCAGGTGCTCGAGAAGGCGCCGGCTGCGGTTGCCGACGCGAACATCTGAGGAGCGCCCGCCATGATCCAACAGGAAAGCTACCTGCTCGCCGCCGACAACAGCGGCGCGCGCGTGGTGCAGGTGATTCGCGTGGCGGGCGCCACGCATCGCCGTTACGCGCACGTCGGCGACGTCATCAAGGTGACGATCAAGGACGCCATTCCCCGCGGCAAGGTCAAGAAGGGCGAAGTGCACAACGCCGTCATCGTGCGCACCCGTCATCCGATCAAGCGCTCGGACGGGTCGGTGATCCGCTTCGACACCAACGCGGCGGTCCTGATCGACGCCAAGCTCGAGCCGATCGGCACGCGCATCTTCGGGCCGGTGACGCGCGAGCTGCGCGACCGCTTCATGAAGATCGTGTCGCTGGCGCCCGAGGTTCTCTGAGGAAGCCATGAACAAGATTCGCAAGGGCGACGAAGTCGTCGTGACCACCGGCAAGGACAAGACGCGCCGCGGCACCGTCAACGAGGTGCTGGCCAACGGCCGCGTGGTCGTGTCGGGCATCAACGTGGTGAAGAAGCACCAGAAGCCGAACCCCGGCCTGGGTCGCAGCGGCGGCATCATCGAAAAGGAGATGCCGATCGACGCGTCCAACGTGGCGCTGTGGGACCCGTCCGCCAAGAAGGCGGCGCGGATCGGCTTCAAGTTCGTCGGCGAAGGCGCCGCGCGCAAGAAGGTGCGTTTCTTCAAGGGCAGCGGCGAAGTGGTGGACCGGTAACACGCCATGGCAAGCACGAACGCAAACGTCCCGAATCTCCAGAAACAGTACCGCGAGAAGATCGCTCCGGCGCTGAAGCAGAAGCTCGGCTGCAATGCGATGGCGGTGCCGCGCATCGAGAAGATCACGCTCAACATGGGCGTGGGCGAGGCCACCTCGGACAAGAAGATCATCGAGCACGCCGTCGCCAACATGACGGCCATCGCCGGCCAGAAGCCGGTGATCACCAAGACCAAGATCGCCATCTCGGCCTTCAAGGTGCGCGAGAACTACCCGGTCGGCGTCAAGGTGACGCTGCGCCGCGAGCGCATGTACGAGTTCCTGGAGCGCCTGATCTCGATCGCGCTGCCCCGCATCCGCGACTTCCGCGGCATCAAGGCCAACGGTTTCGACGGCAGCGGCAACTTCAACTTCGGCATCTCCGAGCAGATCATTTTCCCGGAGATCGAGTTCGACAAGGTCGACGCGATCCGCGGCATGAACATCACCATCACCACCACGGCGAAGACCGACGAACAGGGCCGTGCCCTGCTCGACGCGTTCCACTTCCCGTTCAGGAAATAACGGCCATGGCCAAGAAGAACATGATCAACCGCGAGGCAAAGCGGATCCAGCTCACGGCGCGCTACGCCAAGCGGCGGGCGGTGCTGAAGGAGACCATCCGCAACCCGCTGTCCACGCCCGAGGAGCGGTTCGCCGCGGTCGAGACCCTGCAGAAGCTGCCGCGCGACTCGTCGAAGAGCCGCATCCGCAACCGCTGCAAGATCACGGGCCGCTCGCGCGGCGTCTACAAGAAGTTCGGCCTGTCGCGCCACAAGCTGCGCGAGGCGGCGATGCGCGGCGAAGTTCCGGGCCTGAAGATGGCGAGCTGGTGACGACATGAGCATCAACGATCCGATCGGCGATTTCCTGGTCCGCATCAAGAACGGCCAGCAGGCCCGCAAGCGCACCATCACCGCGCCCAACTCGACGGTGAAGGAGGCCATTGCGGCCGTGCTGAAGGAAGAGGGCTACATCGCCGACTTCAAGACGACGACCGAAGGCGTGAAGAAAACCATCACCGTCACGCTCAAGTACTTCCAGGGCAAGCCGGTGATCGAGCGCCTCGAGCGCATCAGCAAGCCCAGCCTGCGGCAGTACCGCAGCAAGGGCGCGGTGCCGAAGATCCTCGGCGGCCTCGGCGTCGCGATCCTGACCACGCCGCAGGGCGTGCTGTCGGACAAGCAGGCGCGCAAGGCCGGCGTCGGCGGCGAGCTCATCTGCGTGGTGGCGTAAAGGAACCGGACATGTCGCGAGTCGCAAGACAGCCCCTGGCACTGCCCAAGGGCGTGGAACTGAAGGTGACGGGCAGCCAGGTCACCGTGAAGGGCGCCAAGGCGTCGCTCACGATGCAGCTGCCGTCCGAGATCCGGGTCGAGGTGAAGGACTCGGTGGCGACGATCGCCGAGGATTCGATCAAGGCGTCGCCGGCCCTGGCGGGCTCGGTGCGCGCGATCCTGGCCGGAGCGGTCAAGGGCGTGGTCGAGGGCTACACGCAGAAGCTGACGCTGGTCGGCGTCGGCTACCGCGCCGCGGCGCAGGGCAAGAAGCTCAACCTGTCGCTCGGCTTCTCGCACCCGGTGGAATACCCGATCCCGGACGGCATCACGGTGGAGACGCCGAGCCAGACCGAGATCATCGTCAAGGGCGCCGACAAGCAGAAGGTCGGCCAGGTGGCCGCCGACATCCGCGGCTTCCGCCCGCCCGAGCCCTACAAGGGCAAGGGCGTGCGTTACGCCACCGAGCGCGTGATCCTGAAGGAAGCGAAGAAGAAATAGTCATGCACGAAAAAACCAGAGTCAGGGTCCGCCGCGGCAAGCGCGCGCGCCTCCACATGCGGACCCTGGGCGCGCACCGCCTGACGGTGCACCGCACCGCGCAGCACATCTACGCGCAGATCATCGCGCCCGACGCGAAGACCACGCTGGCCGCGGTCTCCACGCTGGACCAGGACGTCGCCAAGGGGCTGAAGAGCACCAGCAACACCGAGGCGGCGAAGAAGATCGGCAGCGAGATCGCGCGCCGGGCGAAGGAAAAGGGCGTGACCAAGGTCGCTTTCGACCGGTCCGGTTTCAAGTACCACGGCCGCGTGAAAGCGCTGGCCGACGCCGCCCGCGAGGGCGGACTGGAGTTCTAGAGTCATGGCGAATCCGCAATACCAGGCCGAGCAGGACCAGCAGTCCGGCGGCGACCTCAAGGAAAAACTGGTCGCGGTCAACCGCGTCACCAAGGTCGTCAAGGGCGGCAAGCAGATGGCCTTCACCGCGCTGACCGTGGTCGGCGACGGTGCCGGCCGCGTCGGCTTCGGCTACGGCAAGGCGCGCGAGGTCCCCAACGCCATCTCCAAGGCGATGGAGCAGGCGCGCAAGAACATGATCAACATCCCGCTGCGCGGCCTGACGCTGCAGCACGAGGTGTGGGGCGAGCACGGCGCGACGCGCGTGTTCATGCGCCCGGCCTCGGACGGTACCGGCGTCATCGCCGGTGGCGCCATGCGCGCGGTGTTCGAGGTGGCCGGCGTGCAGAACGTGCTGGCCAAGAGCTTCGGCTCGCGCAATCCCATCAACGTGGTGCGCGCGACGCTGAACGGGCTGAAGAGCATCAACATCCCGGCCGACATTGCCGCCAAGCGCGGCAAGACGGTCGAGGAAATCCTGGGCGCCTGACCATGGCCAAGACCAAGACCGATTCCGGCAAGAAGATCCGCCTGACGCTGCTCAAGAGCGTGCATGGCCAGCTCGGCATGCACCGCAACAACGTGCGCGGCCTCGGGCTCAAGCGCCGTCACCAGACCGTCGAGCTCACCGTGACGCCGTCGGTGATGGGCATGGTCAACGAGAGCCGCTTCATGTTCCGCGTGGAAGAGGCCTGATTGCGATGAAACTGAACGATCTCAAGCCGGCCCCCGGCTCCAAGCCGACGCGCAAGCGTTTCGGCCGCGGCATCGGCTCCGGCCTCGGCAAGACCGCGGGCCGCGGCCACAAGGGCCAGCGCGCGCGTGCCGGCGGCTTCCACAAGGTCGGCTTCGAAGGCGGCCAGATGCCGATCCAGCGCCGCATGCCGAAGCGCGGCTTCAACTCGCCGCTCAAGGGCCTGACCGCCGAAGTGCTGCTGTCGGACCTGGAGTCGATGAAGGAAACCGACATCGACCTGACGGTGCTGAAGGCCGCGGGCGTGGTGCCGAAGACCGCGCAGACCGCCAAGCTGATCAAGACCGGCGAACTGAAGCGCAAGGTCAACCTGAAGGGCGTGCTCGCGTCGAAGGGCGCGCGCGAGGCCGTCGCCGCCGCCGGCGGCTCGATCGACGTGCCGCATCCCGACGTGGCCGCGGCCGCCAAGGCCGAGGCCGCCGCGAAGAGCGCCGCCAGGGCCGCCGCCGCGAAGGAAGCCCGCTAGGCGATGAATCGTCCTGCCGCCAACATGGTGCCGGACCTCTCCAAGCTGGGAGAGGTCAAGAACCGCGTCTGGTTCCTGCTCGGCGCCCTGGTCGTGTTCCGCATCGGCACGTTCATCCCCGTGCCGGGGCTGGACCCGCACCAGCTCGCCCAGCTGTTCGACCAGAGCAAGGGCACGATCCTGGACATGTTCAACATGTTCTCGGGCGGCGCGCTCAAGCGGCTGTCGATCTTCGCGCTGGGCGTGATGCCGTACATCTCCGCGTCGATCATCGTGCAGCTGCTGGCCTCGGTGCTGCCGGCGCTGAAGGAGATCAAGAAGGAAGGCGAGTCGGGTCGCCGCCGCCTGACCAAGTACACGCGCTACGGCACGCTCGCGCTGGCGCTGTTCCAGTCGTTCGGCGCGTCCATCGCGCTGGAGAAGAGCGGCGTGGCCTTCGCGCCCGGCTTCTCGTTCGTGTTCACGGCGATGATCTCGCTGACCACCGGCACCATGTTCCTGATGTGGCTCGGCGAGCAGATCACCGAGCGCGGCATCGGCAACGGCATCTCGATGCTGATCTTCGCCGGCATCGTCGCCGACCTGCCGCGGGCGCTCGGCGCCTCGGCGCAGCTGGTCAGCCAGGGCGAGATCAGCAGCTTCACGCTGCTGGCGGTGCTGCTGCTCGCGGCCGTGGTGGTGTTCGGCGTGGTGTTCGTCGAGCGCGCGCAGCGCCGCATCCCGGTGCACCACGCGCGCCGGCAGCAGGGCCGCCAGGTGTTCGCCGCGCAGACCGCGCACCTGCCGCTGAAGCTCAACATGAGCGGCGTCATCCCGCCGATCTTCGCCAGCTCGATCATCCTGTTCCCGGCATCGATCGTGCGCTTCCTGGGCGAAGGCGAGGGCGGCGTACTGCAGCGCGTGGCCGCGCTGCTGTCGCCGGGCGAAGTGCTGTACACGGTGCTGTACGCGGCGCTGATCATCTTCTTCTGCTTCTTCTACACCGCGCTCGTGTTCGACTCGAAGGAGACGGCCGAGAACCTGAAGAAGTCCGGCGCCTTCATCCCCGGGATCCGTCCGGGCGCGCAGACCGCCGACTACATCGACCTGGTGCTGACGCGCCTGACCGTGGCGGGCGCCGCCTACATCACCGCGGTCTGCCTGCTGCCGGAAATCTTCATCTCCAACCTGCACGTGCCGTTCGCCTTCGGCGGCACCTCGCTGCTGATCACCGTGGTCGTCGTCATGGACTTCATGGCGCAGCTGCAGGCGCACCTGATGTCGCACCAGTACGAAGGCCTGCTGAAAAAGGCCAACCTGAAAGGCCTCAACACGCCCGGCATGGTTCGCTGAGCGTTTCGATCGAGAACTGAAATGAAAGTCCGAGCTTCCGTCAAAAAGATGTGCCGCAACTGCAAGGTCATCCGGCGCAAGGGCGTCGTGCGCATCATCTGCACCGACGCGCGCCACAAGCAGCGGCAGCGCTAAAGAGGAAATCCCATGGCACGTATCGCCGGCGTCAACGTTCCCGCCAACAAGCACACCTGGGTGGCCCTGCAGGCCATCTACGGCATCGGCGCCACGCGCGCCCGCAAGATCTGCGCGGCCGCGGGCATCAAGTCCGACACGCAGGTCAAGAGCCTGACCGAGGACGAGCTCGACAAGCTGCGCACCCAGGTCGGCAAGTTCACCGTCGAGGGCGACCTGCGCCGCGAGGTGAGCATGAACATCAAGCGCCTGATCGACCTGGGCTGCTACCGCGGCCTGCGGCATCGCCGCGGCCTGCCGGTGCGCGGCCAGCGCACCCGCACCAACGCCCGCACCCGCAAGGGACCGCGTCGCGCCATCATCCGCTCCAAGGCGCCGAGCCCGACCTGAGACAGAACATGAGCACTCCGAATCCCACGGCGCCCGGCGCCGCAGCCCCCAAGAAGAAGAAGGTCAAGAAGAACGTGACCGACGCGGTGGCGCACGTCCACGCGTCCTTCAACAACACGATCGTCCTGATCACCGACCGGCAGGGCAACACGCTGTCGTGGGCCACCGCCGGCTCGGTCGGCTTCAAGGGCTCGCGCAAGTCCACGCCGTTCGCGGCGCAGGTCGCGGCGGAGAAGGCCGCCACCGCGGCCGCCGAGCACGGCGTGAAGTCGCTGGAAGTGCGGGTCAAGGGCCCCGGCCCGGGCCGCGAATCCGCGGTGCGCTCGCTCAACAACGCCGGCTTCAAGATCACCAACATCACCGACGTCACCCCGATTCCCCACAACGGCTGCCGCGCCCCGAAGCGCCGCCGCGTGTAAGCAGGCAGAAACGACCATGGCGAAATACATCGGACCGAAGTGCAAGCTGTCGCGGCGCGTGGGCATGGACCTCATGCTCAAGGGCCGCGGCCGCTCGCTCGACACCAAGTGCAAGCTGGATACCCCGCCGGGCCAGCACGGCGCGCGCAAGCAGCGCCCGTCGGACTACGCGCTGCAGCTGCGCGAGAAGCAGAAGCTCAAGCAGATGTACGGCGTGCTCGAGCGCCAGTTCCGCAACTACTACCGCAAGGCGTCGAAGCAGAAGGGCTCCACCGGCCTGCTGCTGCTGCAGATGCTGGAGTCGCGGCTCGACAACATCGTCTATCGCATGGGCTTCGCGGCGACGCGCGCCGAGGCGCGCCAGCTGGTGAGCCACAAGGCGATCTCGGTCAACGGCCGCACGGTCAACGTGCCGTCGTACCCGGTCAATCCCGGCGACACCGTCGAGATCCGCGAGAAGGCCCGCGCCCAGACCCGCATCGCCCAGGCGCTGTCGGTCGCCGCGCAGATCGGCTTCCCGGACTGGATGGAAGTGGACGAGAAGGGACTCAAGGGCAAGTTCAAGGCCCTGCCCGAGCGCGAGCAGATGCTCGCGGACATCAACGAAAACCTGGTCGTCGAGCTCTACAGCAAGTAAACGAATTCTTGTCGCCCGGCCGAAGCCGGGCCCGGCGCCCCGAAGGCACTGGATTCCGGCTTTCGCCGGGATGACTCCACTGAAGAGGTGTACTGAACATGCAAGGTCAAGGTCTGGTTGCCGATTTGCTGAAGCCCCGCACGATCGAGGTCGAGCCGGTCTCCGCGACGCGCGCGCGCGTCTCGCTCGAGCCCATGGAGCGCGGCTTCGGCCACACGCTGGGCAACGCCCTGCGCCGCATTTTGCTGTCGTCGATTCCCGGCGCCGCCATCACCGAGGTGCAGATCGACGGCGTGGTGCACGAGTACTCGACGCTGGAAGGCGTGCAGGAAGACGTGCTCGATTTCCTGCTGAACCTGAAGAACGTCGCCATCAAGATGCACGCGCGCGAGACCGCGACGCTGCGCCTGGAAAAGTCCGGCAAGGGCGTGGTGAAAGCGTCCGACATCAAGCTGGACCATGACGTCGAAATCGTGAACCCGGACCTGGTGCTCGCGCACCTGACCGGCGGCGCGATCAAGGCTTCGCTCAAGGTCACCCGCGGCCGCGGCTACGTGCCGGCCGTCGGCCCCGGTGCGCTCGGCGAGGAACACACCTCGATCGGCGTGCTGCGCCTGGACGCGTCGTACTCGCCGGTGCGCCGCGTGAGCTACAGCGTCGAGCGCGCGCGCGTCGAGCAGCGCACCGACCTCGACAAGCTGATCCTGGACGTCGAGACCAACGGCGGCATCGACGCCGCCGAGGCCGTGCGCCTGTCGGCGCGCATCCTGCGCGAGCAGCTGACCGTGTTCGTCGACCTCAAGGCCGAGGCCGCCGAAGCCGCCGAAGGCACCGCCAAGGACCTGTCGCCGCTGCTGTTCCGTCCGATCGACGACCTCGAGCTGACGGTGCGCTCGGCCAACTGCCTCAAGGCCGAGAACATCTACTACATCGGCGACCTGGTGCAGCGCACCGAGGCCGACCTGCTGAAGACGCCGAACCTCGGCAAGAAATCGCTCACCGAGATCCGCGACGCGCTGCGGGCCCACAACCTGGACCTCGGCATGACGCTCGAGAACTGGTCGCCTCCCAAGGTGACCGCGTAACGATCAGGACGGGTCATCCCCGCGCAAGCGGGGATCCCATCAGACGGGAAGAGAACCATGCACCACGCATTCCACGGCAATCACCTCGGCCACAGCTCGGCGCACCACAAGGCCAACATGCAGAACCTGGCTTCGGCCCTGTTCAAGCATGAGCTGATCCGCACCACGCTGGCCAAGGCCAAGGCCCTGCGCCGCGTGGCCGAGCCGCTCATCACGCGCGCCAAGAACGACACGCTCGCCAACCGCCGCCTGGTGTTCGCGCGCCTGCGCGACCGGGAGATGGTCGGCAAGCTGTTTGCCGAGCTGGCGCCGCGCTACAAGTCGCGTCCGGGCGGCTACACCCGCGTCCTGCGCTGCGGCTTCCGCCCCGGCGACAACGCGCCGATGGCGTACATCGAGCTGGTGGACCGGCCGCGCGCCGAGGCCGCGCCGGCCGAGGGCGACGCAAACCCCACAAAGAAGGGTGCCAAGGCCAGGCCGGACGCTGCGCCCCCCGCCAAAGCGGCGCGCAGGAAGAAGGCCGCCGCCTGATTCCGGCGGGCCGGCAGGTACGAAAACGGGCGCTGAGGCGCCCGTTTTCGTTGGGGCGATTTGTGCACTGCATTACGAAACGGCCGCCGCAGCCATTGCAACAATTCTGCAAACAGCGCTATGTTCGCGCCCAATGAATAGAAAGCAACCGCGGTAGAAGCCTTTTGGCCGCGACCAGCTTCAGGGAGCAGAAAAGAACTCGTCCTCAATCTTGCTCAATCTTGCAGGGAGAACCTTGATGCGTAGTTCCCGCGCTGTCCTCTTTCCCGTCCTCGTCGCGCTGATCGTCAGCGTCGCGCTGCCCCTCGTGGCCGAAGCGCAGACCTCTTCGACGACCACGACGACCACCACCACCAAGAAGAAGACGCGCAAGACGACCCCGGCCCCCGCCGCCGCGGACCCGGTGTCGGAGCCGGTCGAGCCTACGCCCGGCCCGGCGAAGGAAACGGACACGCAAAAGCCTGGCTACGCGCCGGGCCCGGCCTCCAAGGCGGATACCACCGAACTGGAGACGATGGAAGTCACCGGCTCGCGCCTGCGTCGCGTGGACGCTGAAACCGCGCTGCCGGTCACCGTCCTCGGACGCGACGAGATCTCCCGCAGCGGCGTGCAGGACCTCGAGCAGCTGGTCACCTACATTTCCTCGACCGCGACCGCGGGCGCCACCAAGGGCTCCGACCTCGCGGGTCTCGCCACCTATGGCCAGTCCAGCGTCTCGCTGCGCGGCCTCGGTGACCAGCGCACGCTGGTCCTCCTCAACGGCCGGCGCCTCGCGGTGTTCGCGGGCACGGGCGGCGGCGTGGACATCAACGAAATCCCGCTGGCGGCGATCGATCGCGTGGAAGTGCTGCGTGACGGCGCCTCCACCGCTTACGGCACCGACGCGGTGGCCGGCGTGATCAACTTCATCACGCGCAAGGACTACAACGGCGCCGGCGTCTTCTACGACTACGGCTTTCCGACCCGCGGCGATGGCGGCAAGATGCACCGCCTGAGCGTGGTGCTCGGCCAGGCCGGCTCGGCGGACGGCAAGGTCAACTTCATGCTCACCGGCAGCATGGAGAAGGGCCAGGCGGTCTTCGCCAACCGTCGCAACTTCTCGGCGAGCGGCAACCGCCTGCCCTACTTCTCGAACGCCGCGACGCCCTCCGGCCGCATCGAGGGCGTCTGGATCCCCGGGCAGGACGCGGCCACCAACGCGGCCGACCCGTCCGGCTTCGGCTACGCCTCTTCCGGCTACGGCAACCCCAACGCGCTCAGCCCGGGCCTGCCGCCGCCGTTCGATACCGACCGCTGCGCGGACATCGGCATGTTCGAGGTTACCAACGCGGACGGCACGCCTCGGCCGGGCGGCGTCGGCAGCGCGTACTACAACTGCAACTTCGACTCCGCCCCCTTCGTCGGCCTGTTCCCGAAGACCGAGCGCTACAACGCACTCGGCACCTTCCACGCGCAGATCACTCCGGACGTCGCGTACTACGCCGAGATGGCGTACTCGCGCAATCGCCTGACCGAGGCCTACCAGCCCTCTCCCGTTCGTGTGGGCTTCCTCGCCACCGACCTGGCATTCGAGGGCTCGGGTGTCGATCCCGCGATCCTGATCCAGCCGACCAACGTCAACTATCCGACGGCGTATCTGAATGCCATCGGCGCTCCGACCGACCGGCCCTACGCGGTATCGCTGCGCACCTTCCTCACCGGTCCGCGCACGGAGGAAGACACCAATACGCAGGTGCGCTTCATCAACGGCATCCAGGGCAACTTCAGTTTCGCTCCGGACTGGGGCTACGACTTCTCGGCCATGTACAACCAGAACCAGACCTCCGGCCGGGTCATCAATGGCTACTTCTCGCAGCTCTCGCTCGCATCGATCCTGAACTGCCAGCCGACCTGCACGACGCCGGAGCAGCAGGAAATCCGTGATACCTGGAACCCCTGGGCCCCCGGCGGCGTACAGCCGCCGGCGGTGACCGCCGCACTGGAAGCGTCGAAGTACAAGGGTCCGACGGTTTCGGGCGACTCGCGCCTGGCGGGGCTCGAGGGCAACGTGACCACGTCGCTCTTCCCGCTGCCCGGTGGCACCTCGCAGCTCGCGATCGGCGGCACCGCGCGCCGCGAGTACTACAAGATCGACGTGCCGGCAATCCTCGGCTCGGGTGACATCGCCGGTCTCGGCGGCGCCACGGTGCCGGTGGATGCGTCGCGCACGGTGGCGGCGGTGTACAGCGAGCTGAACCTGCCGGTCGTGCAGGCGCTGGAGGTCAATGCATCGGGACGTTACGACCACTACAACGACGTCGGCGGCACGCTCAACGGCAAGCTGTCCACGCGCTTCCAGCCGATCCGGCAGGTGCTGGTGCGCGGCGCAGTCGGCACCGGCTTCCGCGCCCCCAGCCTGGTCGAGCTGTACAACCCGCAGACGCTCGGCACCACGGAGCAGTTCGTCGACCCGAACCTGCCCGGTGATGGCCTGATCCAGGCGAACGCGGTCATCGGCGGCAACCCGAGCCTCGAGCCCGAGCGCTCACGCCAGGCCTCACTCGGCATGGTGCTGTCGCCCGTCACCCAGTTCAGCATGGGCGCGGACTACTTCTTCATCCGCATCGACAAGTACATCACCGCACCGTCGGCTCTGGCGCTGGTCACCGCGGAAGAAGCCGGGACGCCGATCTATGGTCCGGATGACGTGGTGTTCGTCGATGACACGGACACGACGTCTGGCGTGGACACCGTCAACCAGACCTTGCGTAACGCGGCCGTCGCGTACGTCAGTGGCGTGGACACTTTCCTGAACTACAAGCAGCCGATCGGCTTCGGCGATATCGGCATCGATTTCCAGGGCACGTACACCGACCGTTTCGACCTGAAGACCCTGGCCGGCACCCAGCACAGCGTCGGCACCATCGTGGACCAGCAGGGCGTGCCCCTCGATGTCGCCGGCCTGGGTGTCATCCCGCGCTGGAAGCACACGGCGGCGCTGAACTGGATGGTCGGGCCGGTGACGACGACGTTTGCGCAGAACTTCTACTCCAGCTACCGGGATGCCGACTACGAGTCGACGCCGGGCAACGGCCGTCACGACGTCCCGAGCCAGTCGATCTACGACGCGCAGGTGGCGCTGAAGGTCCCGGCCGCGGCGAACCAGTTCGAGTTCGCCGTCGGTGCCCGCAACATCTTCAACAAGGACCCGCCGATCTTCATCGGCAACGGCGCGTCGTTCCAGTACGGCTACGACCCGACCATGTACGACCCGCGCGCCCGGTTCGTGTACTTCAAGATCGGCTACAGCTTCCTGCGCTAGCTGACGCTCCAAACGACGCCGCAGCCCCCGGGCTGCGGCGTTTTTTTTTTGGACTTCAGAACTTCCCGTGCCTGCCGGTCCCCTGCGCAAACCCCGCCGCCCCCGCCACCGCCTCACCCGACTCCAGCGTCCGCGTGCCCCAGGCAAACTCGTTTTCCATCGCCGCGGCCTCGTCCGGCATGCCCCACTGCTCGTAGGCACTGCGCCGGTCGTTGCGCAGGCAGTTCTGGGGCAGGGCGGCGAGCTCGCGCGCCAGCTGCTGCGCCGTGGCCAGAGCCTGTCCGGCAGGCACCAGGCGATTGGCCAGGCCGATGCGCAGCGCCTCGTCCGCGTCCACCGGCCGGCCGGTGAGGATCAGGTCGAGCGCGCGGCTCATGCCGATGGCGCGTGGCAGTCGCACCGTGCCGCCGTCGATCAGCGGCACGCCGAAGCGGCGGCAGAACACGCCGAAGGTGGCGCCCTGCGCCGCGACCCGCAGGTCGCACCACAGCGCCAGCTCCAGGCCGCCCGCAACGCAGTAGCCTTCGACCGCCGCGATCACCGGCTTGTCCAGCTGCATGCGGGTCGGGCCCATCGGGCCGTCGCCGCCGGGTGCCAGGCGGTTCATCGTGGCCGCGCCGCCGGCGACCGACTTGAGGTCGGCGCCGGCACAGAAGTGACCGCCTTCGCCGGTGAGGACCGCGACGCGCACATCGTGATCCGCCTCGAAGGCGCGGAATGCCGCGGCCAGCGCTTCCGCCGTGGGCCGGTTCACGGCGTTGCGCGCCTCCGGCCGGCAGATGCGCACCGTGACGATCGGCGGCTCGCGCGTCGTGGTGACCAGGACCGGTGCGCTCATGCGTCCACTCGCGGG
Organism: Binatia bacterium; assembly: GCA_035526525.1. Taxonomy (GTDB): domain Bacteria; phylum Pseudomonadota; class Gammaproteobacteria; order Nevskiales; family Nevskiaceae; genus JACPFV01. Next base: position 16,607 of record DATLCG010000031.1, on the reverse strand, counting down.
GGAGGTTGGGCGTTAGAATCTAGCCTGCTGCACACAACATAGCCCGGCACGGTCATCGGAGCCGGGCACGCTTCGGGGGTTACCAGTGACGATTCGCGCCAGCGCGGCCCGTACCGGGCTTTTCGGTTTCCTGCTGCTGTCTCTCTGCACCGGCGCCGTCGCGGCCCCGGCCAAGAAAAAGAAGGCGGATGCCGGCACCGTGCCGGTGACGGAGACCCAGCCGGCCGATGCCTCCGCCAACCCGCCCGCAGCGAGCGAGGAGCGCACCGAGCTCGACACGATGGAAGTCACCGGCTCGCGCATCAAGCGCACCGACTACGAGACCGCGCAGCCGGTGCTCTCCATCGGGCGCCAGGACATCGAGCGCACCGGGCTCACCTCCATCGGCGACCTGCTGCAGAAGCTGCCGACGGCCGGCTCCGCGCTCAACACCGCGGTCAACAACGGCGGCAACGGCTCGGTCGAAGTGGACCTGCGCAACCTCGGTTCGCAGCGCGTGCTGGTGCTGGTCAACGGCCGCCGCTGGGTCAACGGCCTCAACGCGGGCTCGTCGTCGTCCGTGGACCTGAACACGATCCCGATCTCGATCATCGAGCGCGTCGAGGTGCTGAAGGACGGCGCCTCGGCCGTGTACGGCTCCGACGCCATCGCCGGCGTCGTCAACATCATCACGCGCAAGAGCTTCCAGGGCTTCGAGCTGCGCTCCCAGGCGGGGCAGTTCCTGCAGGGCGACGGCCTGTCGCAGCAGCACAGCCTGTCGATCGGCAGCGTGGCGGGCGACACCTCGGTGTTCACGGATCTCAGCTACACGCACCAGGAAAAGGTGATGGCCGGCGACCGCGACATCTCGCGCCTGCCGACCTACCGCACCGGCCTCACCCGCGGCAGCTCGCGCACGCCGCAGGGCCGCTTCGTCTTCACGCCGGATCCGTCCAACGCCACGCTGCCGTGCGCCGCCGATGGCCGCTGCAACCTCACCCTCAAGCAGGGCGAGAACGGCGCCGACCAGTCGGACTTCCGCAACTTCGTCAGCGCCACCGACCGCTACAACTTCGCGCCGGTGAACTACCTGCTGACGCCGAACGAGCGCGTCTCGATCTTCAGCGCGCTCAGCCACCAGTTCAGCCGCGGCGTCGCCTTCCAGGGCGAGCTGCTCTACAACCAGCGCAAGTCCGAGCAGCAGCTGGCGCCGACGCCGATCGACATCGGCAACGAGGCCTCGCCGCCGTTCAACACGATGTACGTGTCCGCGGACAACCCGTACAACCCGTTCGGCCAGGACATCGGCCGTTCCTCGGACCCGGCCGCGCCACTGCCGCCTCCCGCGGGCGACGCTGCCGGCGAGCTGCCGGTGGTGGGCCCCAACTTCGTTGGCGGGGTCGGCTCGGGCGTGATCTTCCGCCGCATGAAGGAGCTCGGGCCGCGCGTGTTCTCGCAGCACGTGGACACCTCGCGCGTGGGCGGCGGCCTGAACGGCGACTTCGATGCGCTGTCGCGCCTGTTCACCTGGAACGTTGGGTTCACCTGGGCCGAGAGCCGCAACGCCCAGCGCGAAACCGGCCTGGTCAACATCGACCGCCTGCGCCTCGGCGTCGGCCCGCTGGCCGACTGCGAGGCCACGCCGGGCTGCGTGCCCGTCAACGTCTTCGGCGGCCAGGGCGTCAACGGCCGCGGCTCGATGACCCCGGAGATGCTGCGCTACATCGGCTACACCGGTCAGGGCTCGACCGAGCAGCGCATGCGCCACTTCTACGGCTACCTGTCGCACGACCTGTTCGCGCTGCCGGCGGGCATCGTGTCGGCCGCCTACGGCGCCGAATACCGCATCGAGGCGTTCGCCGACACGCCGGACCCGCTGGTGCAGTCGGGCGCGTCGAGCACCAACCGCTCGCTGCCGACGCGCGGCAGCTACAACGTGAAGGAGGCCTACGTCGAGATGCAGGTGCCGGTGCTGCGCGACCTGCCGCTGGTGCGCACGCTCGACCTCACCCCCGCGGTGCGCTACTCGCAGTACAACGTGTTCGGCTCCAGCACCAACTACAAGATCGGCCTGCGCTGGAAGCCGGTGGACGACGTGCTGGTGCGCGGTACCGTGTCCACGGCGTTCCGCGCGCCGTCGATCTCCGACCTGTACCTGGGCCTGTCCGACAGCTTCCCGGGCGCGGCCGACCCGTGCTCGGACTACACGGGCGCTTCCAGCGGCACGCCGGCCTCGCCCGAAGTGCAGGCCAACTGCACCGACACGGCCAACCCGGCCAATGGCGGCGCCGAGGTGCCAGACACCTACGAGCAGCCCAACGGCCAGCTGCTCGAGCGGCGTGGCGGCAACCCGAAGCTCACGCCCGAGGACGCCAAGACCTACACCGCCGGCATCGTCTGGAACCCGTCGTTCCTGCCGGACTTCAACGCCTACGTCGACTGGTACCGGATCGACCTGACCAACGCCATCACCACGCTGGGCAGCCAGACCATCCTCGACGAGTGCTACCGCAAGCAGCCGCGCGGCGACACCTGCTCGCTGATCACGCGCAACCCCGGCACCGGCAACATCGACCAGATCGTCAATCAGAACGTCAACATCGGCGCCATCAACGTCAAGGGCGTCGACGTGTCCGGCGACTACCGCCTGCCCTGGCACGCGCTGGGCGATCTGAAGCTGGTGCTGGATACGACCTACCTGCTCGAATACACGCGCACGGTCACCCGCAGCGAGGGTCTGCAGGGCCAGAACCGCGGAGACCTCGGCCAGGCCTTCCCGCGTTTCAAGGCGAACCTGACGTTCAACTGGAGCCGCGGCAACTGGGAGGCGGCCTGGATGACGCGCTTCGTCGGCCACCAGACCGAGGTCTGCGACGACGGCGCCGGGCCCTCGCTGAAGACGCTCGGCCGGTGCTCCGACCCGAACAATCCCAACGGCCCGCGCAACGAGCTCGACGACACGTTCTACAACGACGTGCAGCTGTCCTGGCACATGCCGACCTGGGACGTGCACCTGACCGGCGGCGTGAAGAACGTGCTGGACCAGGACCCGCCCGTCTCGTACAGCGCGTTTGCCAACAGCTACGACAACTCGCTTTACGAGGTGCCCGGCGTGTTCCCCTACCTGCGGCTGGCGAAGAGCTTCTGATCCCGGGCCGCACGCTTTTTTGCACCGCAATAAAGCGGGAAAAGGTCCCCCTACGGCGCAAAACTTCCGTGTAGAATTTGCGCCCTTCGCGACCCCCGGCGTGCTTTTCCCGGTCTGCATGCGGCCGGGATTTCCAGCGCGCCCGAAAACGAGCCGGCCCACCGGCTGCATCTGTCAGATGGAGAATCGGATGAAGAAGCCCTTTGCCATTGCCGCCGCGATCGCGGCCGGCGTCCTGGCCGCGACCGTGTTTGCGGCCGATGTCGGCACCGTGAACACCACCATCGGCGAGCAGGTCGGCACCGAGAAGGCCGCCGCCGCGTCGCAGAACCGCATCAATGCGCTCGACGACGAGACGCAGCGCATGCTCGACGACTACCGCGCGACCTCGCGCGAGGCCGAGAGCCTGCGGCGCTACAACGAGCAGCTCATGCTGCAGATCAAGTCGCAGCAGGAGGAGATGGTCTCGATCGGCAAGCAGATCGAGCAGATCGACCGGACCAACCGCGAGATCTACCCCCTGATGAACAAGATGGTGGACACGCTCGACCAGTTCGTGAAGCTGGACCTGCCGTTCCTGCAGGACGAGCGCGCCAGGCGCCTCGGCGCGCTGAAGGAAATGATGCCGCGCGCCGACGTGACCACCGCCGAGAAGTACCGCCGAATCCTCGAGGGCTACCAGGTCGAGATGGAATACGGCCGCACCATCGAGGCCTACGAAGGCACGCTGGGCGCCGGCGACGAGCAGCGCACCGTCAACTTCCTGCGCGTGGGCCGTGTCGCCCTGCTGTACCAGACGCTCGACGGCGACGAGACCGGCTACTACGACGCCGAGAAGAAGGAATTCGTGCAGAAGAACAAGTACGCCGACGGCGTGACCAACGGCCTGAAGATCGCGAAGAAGCAGGTGGCGCCGGACCTGCTCGTCGTGCCGGTGCTGGCTCCGAAGGAGGCCAAGTAATGCGCGCCCTCAACCTCACGCACCGCTTCGCCGTGGTGGCCATCGCCGCCGCCGGCATGACCGCGCTCACCGCCCTGGCGCAGGACCAGAAGCCCGCGCCCGCGCAGGGCAAGGCCGGAGCCCCGCAGGCGCAGACGCTGGAGCAGCTGCTCGAGCAGACCCGCGCCGCCAAGCAGCAGGAAGCCGCGATCAACGCGCAGCGCGAGCAGCGCTTCCTGCAGGACCGCAACCAGCAGGCCGGCCTGCTCGGCCAGGCGCGCGCCGACAAGGCCGCGCAGGAAGCCCGCAGCCGCCAGCTGGCCGCGGAGTTCGACGCCAACGAAAAGAAGCTCACCGAGCTGCAGTCCGTGCTCGACGCCAAGGGCGGCAACCTGGGCGAGCTGTTCGGCACCGTGCGCGTGGTCGCGGGCGACACCTCGTCGGTGCTGTACAACTCGATCATCTCGGCGCGCGCCCCGGGCCGCGACGAGTTCATGACCAAGCTGGCGCAGACCAAGGCGCTGCCGTCGATCGACGAGCTGCAGCAGATGTGGTTCCTGATGCAGCAGGAAATGACCGAGAGCGGCGTCAGCGCGCGCTTCAAGACCAAGGTGGTGCAGCCGGACGGCGAGGCCGAGGAAGCCGAGGTCGTCACCATCGGCCCGTTCACGGCGATGTCCGACGGCGACTACCTGCAGTACCTGCCCGCCGAGCACCAGCTCGCCGTGCTGTCGCGCCAGCCGGAGGACTACACCGGCTACGCCGACGACGTGCAGGACGAGAACGAGGGCTACGTGCAGGGCGTGGTGGATCCCACCCGCGGCGTGCTGATGCAGCTGTACCTGCTGCGGCCCAATTTCCTGGAGCGCATCAAGGGCGGCCACCTGGTCGGCTACCTGATCATCCTCATGGGCCTGGCCGCGACGATCGCGTCGATCCGCCAGATGCTGTTTCTCTGGAGCACCCGCAAGGCGGTGCAGGCGCAGCTCGCCAACGTCGGGCGTCCGACCGCGGACAACCCGCTGGGCCGCGTGCTGCTCGCGTTCAAGGGCGACGCCAAGAAGGTCGACGAGGACCCGGAGGTGGTCGAGCTGCGCATCTCCGAGGCCGTGCTGCGCGAAGTGCCGCCGCTCGAGCGCTACCAGTCGTTCCTGCGCCTGGTGGTCGCCGCCGGCCCGCTGTTCGGCCTGATCGGCACCGTCATCGGCATGATCATCACCTTCCAGAGCATCACCGAGTCCGGCTCGGGCGATCCGAAGCTGATGGCCACCGGCATCGGCCAGGCCATGATCGCCACGGTGCTCGGCCTGGGCGTCGCCATCCCGTTCCTGTTCGTCAACGCCGCGCTGCAGAGCATGTCGAAGCAGATCGTGCAGATCCTCGACGAGCAGAGCACCGGCCTGCTGGCCGAGCAGCTCGAGAAGGGCCGCAAGGCCGCCTGAGCGGCTGACGGAACGCTGCGATGCTGAAGTGGCTCTGGGCCGCCCTGATCTCGCCGTACACGGCGATCCACGATCTCGTGGGCGCCGGCGGCCCGGCCGTGTTCTGGATCCTGGTCGCGTCCATCACCATGTGGACCATCGTGATCGAGCGCTACTGGTACTTCCGGCACGTGCTGCCGCAGCAAGCCGACGGCATGCTGCGCCAGTGGCAGGCGCGGCAGGATCACCGCTCGTGGTACGCGCGCCAGATCCGCCAGGCCATGATCTCGCGGCTGGCGGCGGGCATGACCGCCAACCTGCAGCTGCTGCGCGTGCTGGTGCCGCTGTGCCCGCTGCTGGGGCTGCTCGGCACCGTCACCGGCATGCTCGAGGTGTTCGACGCCATGTCGGCGCGCGGCTCGGCCGACGCCCGCACCATGGCGAGCGGCGTGTCGCAGGCGATGGTGTGCACGCTGTCGGGCCTGGCGGTGTCCATCACCGGCCTGTATCCGGTCTACTACTTCCAGGCGCGCGCGCGGCTGCAGACCGAGCTGCTCGCCGACAAGTTCGCGTACTGACGGTGGCCCGCCCATGAGACTGCGCCGCCACACCCAGTCCGAGGAGACCGGCGACACCGGCATCGACCTCGCGCCGATGCTGGACTTCGTCCTCAACCTGCTCATCTTCTTCATCATCACCGCGGTGTTCGTGAAGGAGCTCGGCATCACGGTCAGCCGGCCGTCCGCCAAGGAGCCGCCGAAGGAGCAGACCAAGAAGAACAAGAGCGTGGTGATCGCCATCCGCAACGACGGCAAGATCTGGCTCGAGCGCCGCGAGATCGACGTGCGCATGGTCCGCTCCAACGTCGAGAAGGCGCACGCCGAGAAGCCGGACGCGGCGTTCGTCGTGGTGGCCGAGAAGGACGCGCCCACCGGCACGCTGGTGCAGGTGCTGGACCAGGTCCGGCTCGGCGGCGTCGAGAACGTGTCGATCGCGGCGGGGGGCGGCTAGCCGATGCGCACGCGCCGCCACACCGTGCCGGAGTCGGACAGCACCGGCATCGACCTCGCGCCGATGCTGGACTTCGTCCTCAACCTGCTCATCTTCTTCATCATCATCACGTCGTTCGTGAAGGAAGCCGGCGTCAACGTCGAGCGCGAGCAGGCGCACACCGCCGAGCACAAGGACACCGGCAACATCCTCATCGCCATCCGCCCCAACGGCGACATCTGGATGGACAAGCGCAAGGTGCAGATGCGCGACATCCGCAGCTTCATCGAGCGCATGCACGTCGAGCGGCCGGACGACACCGTCGTGATCCTGGCCGACAAGCAGTCGCCGACCGGCATCCTCACGCAGGTGATGGACCAGGTCCGCATGGGTGGCATCGAGACGGTCTCGATTGCCGCGGCGCCGGCGAGCTGACATGCAGGCCACGCAATACTCGCTGACGCGGGCCTTCGGCTACGGCCTGCTGATCTCGGTGGGCGTGTTCTGGCTGATGCACATCGCCATCCACGGCGGCGGTCATGGCCTGGGCAAGACCGAGAACCTGCCGACCATCGACTTCGTGCGCCTGAAGAAGGACACCGACCTCGAGCTGCGCACGCGCAAGAAGCCGCCGAAGCCCGAGCCGCCGAAGCAGCCGCCGCCGCCGAAGATGAACGTGACGCCGCCGCCGCCGGAGGCTCCGCCGGTGCCGTTCGCGATGCCCAAGATGAACATCCCGACCACCATCACCGGCGGGCCCTTTCTCGGCACGCTGGCCCAGGGCGACATGTCCGGCTACTCGGACCTGATCCCGCTGGTGCGCATCAACCCGCAGTACCCGCGGCAGGCCATGCGCGATGGCATCAGCGGCTGGGTGCAGCTGGAGATCGAGATCAATCCCGACGGCTCGGTGCGCTCGGCGCGCCCGGTCGCGGCGCAGCCGCGCGGCGTGTTCGAGTCGGCCGCGGTGCAGGGCGTGATGAAGTGGCGCTTCAAGCCGAAGGTCGTGGACGGCAAGCCGGTCGCCGCCAAGGGCCTGCAGCGGCTCGAGTTCAACCTGGGCAAGGATGAATAGCGTGCGCCTGGCCGGACCGATCGTCGTCGCCGTGCTGCTGGCGAGCGGCGCCGCGCGCGCGCAGGACCCCGACGCCGCGCCGACGTCCGAGCAGATCTACGCGCAGCAGAAGGCCTGCGAGGCGCGCAAGCCGCCGCGCAAGGCCAAGGGCGCGATCAGCGAGTCGCTCTATCGCCGCATGGAGCGCGTGATCGACGCCATCAGCAAGAACGAGTACGCCGACTCCGAGAAGAAGCTGAAGGAGATGACCGAGGACGCGCACAGCGACTACGAGAAGGCGATCGTGCTGCAGACGCTGGGCTTCGTCTACGCGTCCGAGAACAAGAACACGCAGGCGATCCAGACCTTCAAGTCGGCGCTCGCCACCAACGCGCTGCCGCAGGTGCCGCACGAGCAGATGATGTTCAACATCGCGCAGCTGCTCATCTCCGACAACAAGCACGACGCCGGCATCGTCCAGCTGCGGGAATACCTGACCGAGTCCTGCAATCCGGTGCCCGACTCCCACATCCTGCTGGCCAGCGTCTACGCCGAGAAGAAGAGCTGGCACGACGCGCTGAAGCAGGTGAACCTCGCGATCGCCAAGGCCAAGACGCCGAAGGAATCGTGGGTGCAGCTGCGCCTCGCGCTGCATTACGAGCTGAAGCAGATGGCGGCCTGCGGGCAGGACCTGCTGCTGCTGGTGGCGCTCGCGCCGAACAAGGAGGACTACTGGAAGCAGCTCTCCAGCATCCTGTTCGACATCAAGAAGGATCCGGAGGCGCTGTCCACCCTGGCGCTGGCCGACCGCAAGGGCTACATCAACGAGGAGCGCGAATTCCGCAACCTCGCCAGCCTCTACCTGTACCTGAGCGTGCCGTACAAGGCGGGGCAGGTGATGCAGCGCGGCATCGACTCGAAGGCCGTCACGCCCGACGAGAAGAACCTGCAGATGATGGCCGACTCGTGGCTGCTGGCGCGCGAGTACGACAAGGCCGAGGCCGCCCTCAAGCGCGCCGCGGCGGTGGCCGAGAACGGCGAGCTCTACAAGCGCCTCGGCACCCTGTACGTGCAGAAGGAAGAGTGGAAGAAGGCGATCGAGGCGCTGCAGAAGGCGCAGCAGAAAGGCGGGGTGAAGGACCCCGGCGACCTGGTGTTCCTGATCGGCGTGTGCGCGGTGAACCTCAAGCAGTGGCAGCTCGCCGAGGCGTCGCTGCAGAAGGCGATGACCTTCGAGAAGACCACCAAGATGGCCGCCGAGTGGATGAACCACATGCGGCAGGAAATCCAGTACCAGAACCAGGTCGCGGCCGCGCAAGGCGGCGCCGCGCAGGGCCAGGACGGCGAGGGCGAGCAGAATGCCGCTCCCGCCGCTCCTGCGGCCCCTGCCGCGAACGCTCCTGCGCCGGCCGCGCCCGGCCAGCCGGGCACGCCTGCGGCGCCGACGCAGCCCGCGCCGCAGACTTCACCGGCGCCCGCGAATCCGCCGAAGCAGGGCTAGCACGGAACGTTCGCGCACTGCCCAGATCGTCGCTGCGTTCGCCGCGGTCTACGTCATCTGGGGTTCGACTTACCTCGCCATCCGCATCGGCGTGCGCTCGGAGCCGCCCGCGCTGTTCGCCGGCTTGCGCTTCCTGCTGGCCGGCGTCCTCATGCTCGCTTATGCGTTCTGGCGCGGCGGAACCTTGCCGGCCAGCGCGCGCGACTGGCGCAGCATCGCCATCACCGGGCTGCTGATGCTGGGCGGCGGCAATGGCCTGGTGACCTGGGCGGAGCAGTGGATCGAGTCGAACCAGGCCGCGCTGATGGTGGCGTCGTCGGCGCTGTGGCTGGCGGGCATGGGCGCTCTCGGCAGCCGCGGCGAGAAGGTCAACGCCCTCACCGTCGCCGGCCTGCTGCTCGGCTTCGGCGGCGTCGCGGTGCTGGTCAACATCGGCGTGGTGCACCGCCTCGGTCCGCCGATGGCCTACGCCGCGCTGCTGGCGGCGCCGCTGTGCTGGTCGCTCGGCTCGGTCTGGGCGCGCCGGGCTCCGGTCGGCTGTACGCCCGCGGTGACGTCCGCATTGCAGATGCTGATGGCGGGCGCGTTCCTCTGCGGCGTCGGGCTCGCCACGGGCGAGGCCGCGCGCTGGCGCGGCGAGACGCAGGCGCTGTGGGTGCTGCTGTACCTCTCCGTGTTCGGCTCGTGCGTCGCCTACGGCGCGTACTTCTGGCTGGTGCACCAGGTGCCACCGGCACGGCTCGGCACCTATGCCTACGTCAACCCCGCCGTCGCGGTGCTGCTGGGCTGGTGGTTCCTCGACGAGCACCTGAACCGCTCGCAGGTGGCCGGCACGCTCATCATCCTCGCCGGCGTGGTGCTGGTGACCTGGGCCTCGCGGGTACGAAAGACGTGACTCGCTTGCGATTCGTCGGGGCAGCGGCATGCGCCATGGTCGTCGCCGTCACCGCCACGGCGCACGCGCAGATGCGCATCGGCAACGGCGGCGAGCCGGAATCGCTCGACCCGCAGAAGGCGCAGACGGTGAGCGCGATGAACGTCGTGCGCGATCTTTACGAAGGGCTCACGGTGATCGGCCCCGGCGGCACTCCCGGGCCCGGCGCGGCGGAACGCTGGGACGTCGCCGCCGATGGCCTGCAGTACGTGTTTCACCTCCGCGCCGGCGGCCGCTGGTCCGACGGCACCCCGGTCACGGCCGAGGATTTCGCCGCGGCCCTGCGCCGGGCCGTGGACCCCGCGAGCGGCGCGGTGTACGGCGCGGTACTGGCGCCGATCGCCGGCGCTCCGGCCATCCTCGCGGGGCGCGCGCCGGCGGCGCAGCTGGGTGTCACGGCGGTCGATCCGCTCACGCTGCGGGTCCAGCTGGCGCAACCGGCTCCGCACCTGCCCGCACTGCTGGCGCTGCCGGTCGCCATGCCGCTGCACGGCCCCGGCTGGCGCGAGTTCCGCGAAGGCTTCGCGCGTCCCGGCCGGATGGTCGGCAACGGCGCGTTCGTTCTGCAGGAATGGACGCGTCACGCGCGCATCGCCCTCGTGCGCAACCCGCACTACTGGAATGCCGGCGCCGTCGCGCTCGACCGCGTGACTTACGTGCCTACCGAGGACCGCCACGCGGAGGTGAAGCGCTTCCGCACCGGCGAGCTCGATGCGACCTTCAGCGCGCCCGCGGTGGACGTGCCGCGCCTGCGTGCCGGGCTGGGCGAGGCCTTGCGGGTCGCGCCGTACCTGCAGACGTACTACGTCGGCTTCAACTGCACGCGTGCGCCGTTCGCGCAGGCGCCGGCGCTGCGGCAGGCGCTGGGCCTGGCGCTGGACCGCGAGCTGCTGGTGGCGCGCCTGCTGCAGGGTGTCGGTGCGCCCGCCTACGGCTTCGTGCCGCCAGCGGTGCACGGCTACGACGCGGCCACACCCGCCTGGGCGGCCTGGAGCGCCGGGCAGCGTCTCGCGGAGGCCCGCCGGCTGTACGCGGCTGCCGGCTACGGTCCGAAGCATCCGTTGCGGTTCGAGCTGCGGCACGGCAGCAATCCCAACGATCGCCGCATGGCGACCATCGTCGCCGCGATGTGGCGCCAGGGCCTCGGCGTGGACGTTCGGCTGGCGCACCAGGAGCTGCGCGGCTACGTCGCCGAACTGCGGCAGCGCGTGCGCACCGAGGCTTTCCTGTGGGACTGGGTCGGCGACTACGACGACGCCACCACCTTCCTCGACGTGCTGCGCCAGGACCGGCGCCAGAACTACACCGGCTGGTCCGACGCCACCTACGAGGCGCTGCTCGACGCCGCGGGCGCACAGCCCGACGCCGCGCACCGCGCGACGCTGCTGCGACAGGCCGAGGCGCGCCTGCTCGACGCGGCGCCGCTGGCGCCGCTGTATTTCGGCGCGAGCGCTCACCTGGTCCAGCCGTGGGTCGAGGGCTGGCGCGACGATCCGCTCGATTACCATTACGCGCGCGACTTGCGCGTGCGTCCGCACTGATCCGTGCTGTCCCTGATCGCCAAACGACTGCTGCTGGCAGTGCCCACGCTGCTGGTGCTTGCCACGCTCGGCTTCTTTCTCGTTCACGCGGCGCCGGGTGGGCCGTTCGACCGCGCGCGCCTGGCCTCGCCCGCGGTGGAGCAGGCCCTGGCGGCTGCATATCACCTCGACCAGCCGCTGCCGGTGCAATACCTGCACTGGCTCGGCGGCGTGGTCCGCGGCGATCTCGGGCCTTCGTTCCGCTACGACGGGGTCCGCGTCGGCGAGCTGATCGCGGCCGGCCTGCCGGTGTCGGCAGGGCTGGGCGCCGCCGCTTTGCTGCTGGCGGTGCCGCTCGGTGTCGGACTCGGGCTGTTCGCCGCGCTGCACCGTGGCGCGCCCGCGGAGCGCGCGGCGGGCGCGCTCACGCTGTTGGCGCTGTCCGTCCCGAATTTCGTGCTGGCGCCGCTGCTGGTGCTGCTGTTCGCGGTCGGCGCCGGCTGGCTGCCCGCCGGCGGCTGGGACGGCTGGCGCAGCGGCGTGCTGCCGGTGCTTGCCCTGGCGCTGCCGATCGCCGCGATGGCGGCGCGGCTGATGCGCGCCTCGACCGCCGACGTGCTGGAGCAGCCCTTCATCCGCACCGCGCGCGCCAAGGGTTTGCCGGCGTCGGCGGTGCTGCTGCGGCATGCGTTGCGCCCCGCGCTGCTGCCGGTGGTGGCGTGGCTGGGTCCGGCCGCGGCCGGCGTGCTCACCGGTTCGGTGGTCGTCGAGCAGGCTTTCGCTCTGCCCGGCATCGGCCGCTACTTCGTGCAGGGCGCGCTCGACCGCGACTACACGCTCGTGCTCGGCGTGGTGCTGGTCTACGGCGCGCTGATCGTGCTGTGCAACCTCGCGGCGGACGTGCTTCACGCGGCGCTCGATCCGCGCCTGCGCCAGGCATGAGCACCGCGCGCTGGCCGGTGCTGCGCCGCGCGCTGCGGCAACCGGGCGCGGCGGCCGCTGCCGCGCTGCTCGGCGCCATCGTGCTGCTGGCCCTGCTCGGCCCCTGGCTCAGTCCGTATGCGCCCGACACGGTGGATTTCGCCGGCGCCTGGGCCAGCCCTCCCGGCGCGGCCGGCAACCACTGGTTTGGCACCGACAGCCTGGGCCGCGACCTCTTCGTGCGCACGCTGGCGGGCGGCCGCGTGTCGCTGCTGGTGGGGTTGATGGCGACGCTGGTCGCCGTGGTGATCGGCGTCGCGTGGGGCGCCGTCGCCGGCTATTTCGGCGGACGCCTCGACGACTGGATGATGCGCGCGGTGGACGTCCTGTACGCGCTGCCGTTCCTGTTCCTGGTGGTGCTGCTGGCGGCGCTGTTCGGCCAGAGCCTGGCGATGCTGTTCGTCGCCATCGGCGCCATCCACTGGCTCGACATGGCGCGCATCGTCCGCGGCCAGACGCTCGGGCTGCGGCGACGCCCGTTCGTGGACGCCGCGCGGCTCGCCGGCTTGCCGCCGGCGCGCATCGTGCGGCGCCACGTGGTGCCGCACCTGTGGGGTGTGGTCGCGGTGTACGCCGCGCTCACGGTGCCGCACGCGATCCTGGCCGAGTCCTTTCTCAGCTTCCTCGGCCTGGGCGTGCCGGAGCCCTCGGTCAGCTGGGGCGGACTGGTCAGCGACGGCGCGGCCGACCTGGAAGCGGCGCCCTGGGCGCTGCTGTTTCCTGCCGCCTTCCTCGCGGCGACGCTGCTCTGCCTGAATACGCTCGCCGAGGCGCTGCGCAGCGCCCTCGATCCGCGCAGCGGGGCGGCTCCGTGAGCCTGCTGCAGGTCGACGATCTGCGCATCGCCTACGGCGAGGTCGGCGTCGTGCACGGGGTGTCGCTGGTGCTCGAGGCCGGCGGCACGCTCGCGCTGGTAGGCGAGTCCGGCGCCGGCAAGACCCAGGTCGCGATGGCGATCCCGCGCCTGCTCGGGCCCGCCGCGCGCGTCGCCGGCGCGATCCGCTTCGACGGCCGCGACCTGCTGTCGCTGCCCCGCGCCGAGCTGACGCGCGTGCGCGGCGCACAGATCGGCATGGTGTTCCAGGACCCGCTGACCTCGCTCAATCCCTACCTCACCCTGGGCGTGCAGATCGCCGAGGTGCTGGAGCTGCACCGCGCACTGGGCCACGAGGCGGCGCTCGCCGAGGCCGCGCGCCTGCTCGACGCGGTGCGCGTCGCCGATGCACGGCGCCGGCTGTTCGAGTATCCGCACCAGTGCTCGGGCGGCATGCGCCAGCGCGTGCTGATCGCGATGGCGCTGGCCGCGCGGCCGCGGCTGCTGATCGCGGACGAGCCCACCAGCGCGCTGGATCCGACGGTGCAGGCGCAGATCCTGCGGCTGCTCGCCGAGCTGCGCGCGGAATTCGGCATTGCGCTGCTGCTGGTGACGCACGACCTCGAGGTGGTGCGCGCGACCTGCGAGCGCGTGGCGGTAATGCGTGCCGGCCGTATCGTGGAGGAGGGCGCCAGCGCGGCCGTGCTGGCGACGCCGTCGCACCCCTATACGCGCGAGCTGCTGGAGGCTCGTGCCGCGCTGAGCTGAAGCATCCTTGCGCGCGCCGCGAGCGTGCTGGTAAGTTCAGCCGGGGCGGGGGATTTTTGCCGTCGTACTCGACGCGCCAGCGGTGCTGAGGAGATCCACACGATGAATGCTCTGGTCCGCGGACTGCAGTCCGCGCTCTGTGCCGGCGCGCTGCTCGCCGCCGGCTCCGCCGGTGCGGTGCAGTTCGAGCTCGACATCGGCAGCAATGGCCTGCAGGGCGTTCTCAACACCACCATCACGGCCGGTGCCGGCCTGCGCATGGAGGGCCGCTCCCAGGACCTGCTGGCCAAGGGCAACCAGAACCCGAACGTCTGCTCCGGCGAGCAGACCTGCCAGGGCGTGTTCAAGGACCAGACCCATCCGGGCCGCACCGGCGCGCGCGCCCCGGGCCAGGCGACCTACAACGCCGACGACGGCAACTGGAACTACGACAGGCACGACCTGACGCAGGCCGTTTTCAAGGTGCGGCAAGACCTCAACCTGACCTACGGCAACTTCGGCTTCTTCTCGAAGTGGCTTTATTTCTACGACTTCGTCAACAACGACTTCACCGAGTACCACCCGAATCGCGTCACGCCGGAGAACCGCGAGCAGACCGGCATTACAGGCGATCCGGCCGCGAATGCACTGTTCTCGCGCGTCTACGGTCCCGGGGCCGTGGTGCGCAACGATCGCACCAACGGCGAGGTGCTGCGCGAGATCGGCACCAACCTGCAGATGTTCGACTATTACTTCTACGGCACGCAGGCGCTGCCGGAGTGGGCTGGCAGCCGCGAGCTGACCTTCAAGATCGGCAACCAGACCGTGAACTGGGGCGAGAGCACGGCACTGGTGATCAACTCGGTCAACTCGGCGAATCCGGTGAACGCCAACAACCTGACGCGCGTCGGATTCGACCTGTCGGAGCTGTACGTGCCGACCGGCATGCTGTTCCTGTCGATGGAGCCGTTCGAGGCCACCACGGTCGAGTTCTTCTACAAGTACGACTGGAAGCCGACCGAGATTCCCGCGCCGGGCAGCTTCTTCTCGTTCGCCGACATCGGCACGAACAACACCAACAGCTTTGTCGGTTTCAACTTCGGCACCCCGGCCGAGGATCCGAACCTCATCGCCAGCCCGCCGGACAACCCGCTGGCCGGCCTGACCAATACCGCCACCGCGATCCGCCGCCTGAGCGACCGCACGCCGCGTGAGGCCGGGCAGTTCGGCCTGGCCTTCAAGTATTTCGCCGACTGGCTGAACAACGGCACCGAGATCGGCCTGTACTTCATGAATTACCACTCCACCTTCCCGTACGTCAGCTTCGTGTCCGCGGACAAGAGCTGCGCCCGGCAGGGCGGCAACCACGGCAGCCAGAACGGCGTTGAGGGCCAGGACATCGATGCCACCGACATCGTGACACTGGGACTGGCCTGTCCCGACCTGCCGATCACCCATGCGAGCACCGGCCTGCCGATCCCGCCGCAGCTCGGCCTGAACGTGGGCGATGACAATCCACAGGCCGCGACCAGCGATGCGGTGCCGCTGGACACCGTGCGCTTCATGCTCGAGTACCCGCAGGACATCCAGATGTACGGCCTTTCGTTCAACACCACCGTCGGCGACATCTCGTTGCAGGGCGAGGTGGCTTACCGGCCGCAGATGCCGCTGCAGGTCGATCGCGAGGACCTGGCCTTCCTCGCCGTCGCGCCCACGCTGGGCAGCTGCAGCAGGCCGGACGCGGGCTGCACCGGCAGCAGCGGCGGCGTCGGCACCGATGGCGTCCCCTACGGCAGCAGCGATTTCACGCCGTATCCCGGTCATACCGCGTACACCGACACCTTCGATCTGGGGCTCGGCTCGGGCGTGGGCTCCGGCCGTTCCTTCCCGAGCTTCATCGGCGCGTACCGCGGCTTCCAGGCGGGCGAGTACCCCGCGAACCGCTACATCCGCGGCTGGGAGAAGTTCGACGTCTACCAGTTCAACCTGGGCGGCACCTACATCCAGGGCGCGACCGACAACCCGATCGGCGCCTCGCAGGTGATCTGGCTGGTGGAACTGGGCGCGCAATGGGTGCCGAACCTGCCCGGCACGGATCGCCTGCAGATCGAGGCGCCCGGCACGTACTACCACGCCAGCGCGGGCGCCGACGGCACCATGACCGGCAACTACCGTCAGGATTGCGCCAACACCCCGGACTGCAACTACAGCGGCTGGGATCCGTATTCCAACCGGGTGTGGGGCGACTGCAACACGCCGCACCCGGCGACGTCGGCGACCGGCTGCGGCGATGGCCTGCGCTTCAACCCGCACCAGCAACCGGCCGAGGGGTATGCCGACCCGTTCTCCACCGGCATCGTGCTGATCAACCTGACGCGCTACGAGTCCGTGTTCCCCGGCATCAGCTTCGCGCCGATCACCATCTTCATGTACGACATCTACGGCACCTCGACCGACGTCGCCTCGCAGTTCACCGAAGGCCGCAAGGACCTGCAGTTCATCTTCGAGACGCGCTACAAGGAATCGCTGTCGCTGAACCTCGGCTACTACTGGTTCTGGGGCGGCGGCAAGGCCAACG
>DATLCG010000030.1:0-2984 GCA_035526525.1 Binatia bacterium | reverse complement strand
AGGGATGTGGCCGTATGCCGGCGGCAACGTCTACGGCGGCACCAAGGCCTTCGTCCGCCAGTTCTCGTTCAACCTGCGCGCGGACCTGATGGGCACGCCGATCCGCGTCACCAACGTGGAGCCGGGCCTGGTCGGCGGCACGGAATTCTCCGAGGTGCGGTTCCATGGCGACAAGGACAGGGCCGCAGCGCTGTACGCGGGCACGCAGCCGCTGACCCCCGAGGACATCGCGGACACGGTTCACTGGATCGCCACGCGACCGGCGCACGTGAACGTCAACACGATCCAACTGATGCCCGTAACCCAGGGTTTCAGCCAGCTGGCGGTGCATCGGGGCAGCCCTGGCGACGCCGAGCAGTAGCGCGTTTTTTTCGCCGGCTCTTTTTCGCGGCGCAGCGGTCTACTCCCCATGACCACGATGACCACGGGAGCGCCGGCGGACAGGTGGTCCCGGCTGGGCACCATCGCCCGCGAACAGGGCCTGGGCGCGATGCTGGCCAAGCTGGCCGATGCGATCGCCTGGCGCCTCTATCCCGCGCGGCGGCGCTTCCTGCGCGAACTGCTGCACGAGCGCGAGGCGGCGCGGCGCTGGGATGCCGCGCGCGGCGTGGAAACCGCTGCCGAGATCGAGCTGGTGGACACCGGGATCGAGCGGCATGCGGCCGACCTGGGTAACGGCCTGTACCGCGGCGTCTGGCCCGGCCTGTTCGAGGCCGCCATGGAGCCGCTGCCGCCCGTGCTGGAGGAGTTCACCTTCGTGGACTTCGGCTCCGGCAAGGGCAAGGCGCTGCTGCTGGCATCCGACTACCCGTTCCGCGCCATCGTCGGCGTCGAATACTCGCAGCCGCTGCACGACACGGCGGAGCAGAACCTGCGGCGCTACCGCCATCCCAGCCAGCGCTGCACCCAGCTGCAGGCGATCCACGGCGATGCACTCGAATACACGCTGCCGCCGGGCCCGGTCGTGTGCTACTTCTTCAACCCGTTCGCCACGCCACTGCTGGCGCAGGTGTTCGCCCGCATCGCCGCCGACGTCGCCGCGCGGCCGCGGCCGGCGTACGTCGTGTACACGAATCCGCGGAACGTGAACGAGCACCGCGCCGCGTTCGAGGCCCTGCGGGGATGGCGCACGGTGGCGCGCAGCCGCACGGCGTGGGTCCTGGCCGCCTCATGAGTCGTAGTGCGCACATTGTATATTATGGTAAGTAACGCCCCGGGGGCTGGCTTCCTGGGACATGGGACACCTCGCCGTTTGATGAATCGTCGCGGCCGGCAAATCGCCGCCGCAACTGCAGCTCAGTGCAGGACGCGCGCCAGCACCGCCTCGATATCCGCGTTCGTGCAATGCACCTCCGCGAGCAGCGCCGCCCAGCGCCTTGCCACGCAAGCGCGCACGTCCTCCACGATGCGCTGCGCCTGGCGCCCGTCCAGGCCGAAGTGATTGGCCCCGGCGAGGCAGTTCTCGATCGAGCGGGTGCGTCCCTGCGGTCCGACCCACAGCGCCTGCGCACCCGGCGCCGCGCCGACCGTGGGCAGTACGTCGAACGCCGGCGCCAGCCGCCAGTGGCCGGCGGCGTCCATGAGAAAACCATGATTGCGCCCGTGGTCGTCGGTGTTGCCGACGATGACGTTGAAGACCATGCGCCGGAACAGCTCTGCGGCGTCGGCGGCGACGCCCGCGCCGGGGAGTTGCCGCCGCAGCGCCGCCATGCCCGCGTAGCTCGACCAGTCCGCTCCGTCGGCCCGTACCGTCGCGCGGTTCCACAGCGCATGCGCACTGGCGTAGTGCAGCAGGCGCGCGTCAACGCGATCGAAACGCTGTACCAGCAGCGCGGCGCGCTCGGCCACGAAAACCTGCCGCACCGGGGCCGCTTCGATGCCGCACTCCAGCGCCAGGCGCATGCACGCGTATTCCACGCGCGGCGTGTCGATGATGTCCTCGCGGCTGCGAAACTTGACGATCAGGTGCACGCCGTCGTCGTCCACGACTGCAATCTTCGGATGCAAGCCGCCCAGCGAGGTGCCGAAGGCCAGGATGTCCTTCACCGATGCGCGCACCGGCTCGTCCATCTCCACCTGGTGCGCGCCTTCCGCCGCAGCCCCCAGGGCGGACAGGCCGATCGGCGGCGGGCGCTGCGGCGCGATCTCGCGCGCCGCCGAGAAGAGCAGTGCCCCGATGCCGCGCCCCTGCACCATCTCCAGCAGCTCCAGCGGGCCCGCGTTGGCCATGCGCGCCGGGTAGAGGTTCTTCAGCACGCGGCGCCCCCAGCCGTCGGGGCCGGCGTCGTGCAGCACGCCGAACAATCCGGCGTTGGCGCGCGTGAACGCCGGCGCCTCTTGCACCGGCAGATTGATCGGATCCAGCGCATGCCGGCGCGCCTCGACGTAGGAAGGCGCGTACCGGAATTCGCCGCCGCCGTCCCGGACATCGGTGGCGCCGACGAGCACGGACTCGCCGTAGACCTGTGACCAGACGTAGAGCGGCACGCGCTAGAACCAGTCCGGCTTCTGCCGGCGCGCGCGCGTCTTTCGGCCCGGCCCGGTCGCCGCCAGCAGTAGCTCGGGCTTCAGCTCGAGCGCGAGTATCGGCAGGCCTAGCACCCGCGCAGCACCCAGGTAGTACCCGAAAGCCACCCGGGGGTCTCCGTCCTCCATGCGCTGCAAGGTGGACGAACTGACGAACAGGCGCCCCGCCAAGTCCTCGCGCGAAAGGCCCTTGGAGGTACGCGCTTGCCGCAGCATGGTGCCGAGCGCCTTGGCCGATGACAGCCCTTCCGGACCGGCGGCCACGGCGGCGGCAGTGTCTGAAGGCAGGGTCATGGCACTCACCGATATAGGAGAAGTTAGCACGCTAACTATGCACCTATCGGTAACTAATGCAACCTAGCCCCCTTCCCTGCAACTCAGGTCCGAGCGGCCGGCCCCTGCGGCGACGGGCGACCGGGCGCACGGCCGGCGCGCTCGGCGGCCTCGTCCAGCGCGCG
>DATLCG010000022.1:0-11411 GCA_035526525.1 Binatia bacterium | reverse complement strand
GGCACGGTGCTGGGCGCCTCCCAGGTGCACATCTGGTTGCCGCGGGCGAGCGGAAGGCACTTGGCCGGCGCCACGCCGACGAGCTGGGTCAGCTCCAGCAGGGTCTGTGCCTCCGCCAGCATCTCCCGCGCGGCAGCGGGCTGCATGCGCGGCTGTGCAGCGCAGGCAGCGAACAGCAATGCAGCCGCGAACGGCGTGAAGCGCAACGTCATCGGAAACCCCCTGGCGCGTGCCTCCCCGTGGGCCCGCAACCCGAAAGCTACCCCGCCGTGGGTGCCGGCGCCAGGCGCCGATGCGCCGCTTTCGCCGCGTATGCTGGTTCGGGGAAGGAGCGGGGGGCACCATCACCATGAAGAAGCGTGTGGTTTTTTACGGCGCCGCAGTGCTGGTGGCGGGAGTCGCAGGAGGGTGCGTGACGCGGCCGTTCCAGCCGGCCTCGCTGGTCGAGGCGCCGCCGGCAGGCCAGGCCCTGGTCAATTTTCATCGGCCGGCCAATGGCGGCGGCTTTCTGTGGGATGGCCCTCGGTACCTCGGGTTCCTCGCCAATGACTCGCTGCTGCAGGTCGCCACGGTGCCAGGCGAGCACTTCTACGTGCTCCGGATCGCGGCGACCGGCTGGATGCACACGTACGTCATCCACGCGAACGTCGCCGCCGGCGGCGTCTACGACGTCGTGCTCACCACCACCGGCTTCGGCTTCGCCACCGATTTTCATTTCGGGCCGGTGCGAGCGGGAGACGTCGAGCTGCGCGCGAAACTGGAGCATTGGCAACGCAACGAGGATCCCGTGGCGCTGTCGCCGGAGTGGGTGAGCCGCAATGCCAGGTGGCTGGACGAGGAGCGCGCCGCCATCGAAGGGGTGATCATCGATCTTCGCGCGGGCAAGCCGCGCAAGGTGGATTTCACCGAAATGCTCGCGGGCGACCGGCGAGGCGCGCGATAGGCAGCGGGAGCCATGCCGCACTACACCGCCTACGTCATGGACATCTCGTACTTCAGCGGGAAGTTCGAGGCGTACCTGCGCTGCAAGGGCATCCCGTACGAGCGCATCGACGTGGACCATCCACGCCTGTTCGAGGTGTACCGCCACACCGGCACCATGAAGGTGCCGGCGCTCAGGCTCGACGACGGGCGCTGGCTGAAGGACAGCACGGTGATGATCCGCTGGCTCGAGGGCCGGCATCCCGAGCCATCGGTGATGCCGCGCGACCCGGTGCTGCGCTTCCTCGCCAACCTGGTCGAGGACTACGCGGACGAGTGGCTCTGGCGCCCGGCGATGTGGTGGCGCTGGATGCCGCGCGACTCGCGTTACGTCCTGGGTCACCGCATCGCCCGCGAGGTGATCGCCGGCGGGCCGCCCGGGCCGGTGTGGCTCAAGGCTGCCTTCTTCGCGTGGCGGCAGCGGCGCGAGTGGCTCTGGGACGACGGCATGACGCGCGACAACCAGGCACGGATCCGCGACATGTACCCGCAGGAGCTCGCGTCGCTGCAGGCCATCCTCGAGCGCCAGCCGTTCCTGCTGGGCGACCGCCCGAGCATCGCCGACTTCGGTTACTTCGCGAGCATGTTCCGCCATTTCGGCAACGATCCCGACCCGGCCCGGCTGATGCGCCAGACCGCACCGGCCGTGCACGAGTGGCTCGCGCGGCTATGGAACGGGGCTGCGTTGCAGGCACCGGATCCCGGCGGTTTCACCCTGCCGCAGGGTCCCGGCTGGTCCGGCATCTGGGGCCGCGTGTGCACGCTTTACCTGCCTTATCTCCACCAGAACGCGTTGGCTTTCCGCGACCGGCGCAAACGCTTCGACTTCGAGGCCGCCGGGCTGCGCCTGCCGCGCACCAAGACCACCGATTACCGCGTGTGGTGCCGCCAGGACCTGCAGCGGCAGCTCGCCGCGCTCGACGATGCATCGCGCGCCGCGGTGCGTGATTTCCTCGCCCCGCACGGCGGCATCGACGCGCTGCTCGCGGATGGCGAGATCGATTCCGGCCTCGACGCCGAGCTGCAGGTGCCGTTCGAGCCCCGGGCCCTGCAGCCGTGGTGGCGGCAGGCCTGGGTGTGGGCCAACGGCAATCCGCGGCAGGCGCGGGCG
The DNA here is from genome assembly GCA_035526525.1 of Binatia bacterium. GTDB lineage: Bacteria > Pseudomonadota > Gammaproteobacteria > Nevskiales > Nevskiaceae > JACPFV01. Next base: position 9,319 of record DATLCG010000022.1, on the reverse strand, counting down.
TAGGAATTGGCTGCGCGCGGTCGAACCCGCATACACTCCACGGCCTACTGGAGATCGCGATGCCCAAGCCCAACTACAAGTTCGAGAAGCGCCAGCGCGAGCTGGCGAAGGCGCAGAAGAAGGAAGAGAAGCGCCTGAAGAAGGCGCGCCAGGCTGCCGAGGACCAGCCCGGGACGGCCGGCGATCCGTCGGCGTCCCCGTCGGCCGAGCCGGGGAAGGACCTGTCATGAGCAAGGGCATGGACCGCAAGAAGGAATCGCGCAAGAAACCGGCGAAGTCGCTGCTCGAGAAGCGCGCGGCCAAGCGCGAGAAGGAGGCCGGCTCGCGCCAGACCTATGGACGGGGCCCGACCGGCAGCAGCTGATCCGCCCGACCAATAAAAAAGCCGCGGCATGCCGCGGCTTTTTTTTCTGCCGAAAACCGCTTCAGAGCGGGACGATCTGCGTCGCCTGCATGCCCTTGGGGCCTTCGCGCGGAATGAATTCCACTTTCTGGCCTTCGGCGAGCGACTTGAAGCCGCTGCCACCCTGGATTTCCTTGAAATGGGCAAAGAGGTCCTTGCCGCCATTGGCCGGCGTGATGAAGCCGAAGCCCTTGGCGTCGTTGAACCACTTCACGGTGCCGGTCTGTTTCTCTGACATGGTCAAATTTTCCTTCACGAAGTTCTGCGTAAGTACGCCGCCGACATGGCGGTCGCATCTGCAACGTCAAAGGAAAGTGACTGGTGTGCAGGCAGGCTCGCGCCGGCCGGTACAGAGAAAGCATTCTTTGTGATGCAGCGGGACGCACCCTACGGGGTTCCGGGCCCCGTGTCGAATCGCCGCCAGGCCGAAATGTGAGAATGCGCACCCCCGGACGCCCTGAAATGCCCGCACTCCTCGAAGTCCGCCGCTCGCCGATCCACGGCACCGGCGTGTTTGCCGCCGAGACCATCGGCCCCGGCGAGGAGGTCATCGAGTACACCGGCCGCGTCATGACCCATGCCGAGGCCGACGCCATGGAAGGCGCGGACCTGGACGACGGCCACACTTTCCTGTTCACGATCAACGACGACTTCGTCGTGGATGCCGGCATCGGCGGCAACGACGCGCGCTGGATCAACCACTCCTGCGAGCCCAACTGCGAGGCGCAGGTGCTCGAGGACCCCGGCCCGGACCGCTCGAAGGACCGCGTGATGATCGTCGCGCTGCGCGAGATCTCGCCCGGCGAGGAGCTGACCTACGACTACGGCATCTCCACCGACGAGCCCCGCACGCCGGAGCTGGAGCGGCTGTGGACCTGCCGCTGCGGCGCCGCCGGCTGCCGCGGCGTGATCCTGCAGTGGCAGGACGCGCTCCCCGGCGACGCCGTCCCCGCGGCCTAGGGATTCAGCCCGGCGCCTCGCGGCTGGCGGACTCCAGGGCCTCCCAGCGCCGGTAAGCCTCGCCCAGCTCGCGCTCCACGGCGACGGCGCGGTCCTGCAGGGCGCGGGCCTTGTCGCGCTCGCGCGTGTACAGCTCCGGGTCGCTGAGCTGCGTGGTCAGCCGGGCCTGCTCGCTCTCCAGCTCCTCGATGCGCTGCGGCAGCGTGGCGAGTTCGCGCTGGTCCTTGTAGGCCAGCCGCGCAGGCTTCGCCGCTTTCGCGGCGCCAGCACCTGCCGCGCCTGCCGGTGCCGGCGCGGGTCCGGGCCCGGGACTGGGCCGGGCGGCCGCCTCGCGCGCCGACTGGGCCTGGGCCGCCAGCCCCTGGCCGGTCTGACGCAGCCAGTCGCGGTAGCCGCCGACGTAGTCGCCGACGTGGCCGTGGCCCTCGAACACCAGGCAGCGCGTCACCACGTTGTCGAGAAACTCGCGGTCGTGGCTCACCAGCAGCACGGTGCCGCTGTAGTCGATGAGCAGCTCTTCCAGCAGGTCCAGCGTCTCGACGTCGAGGTCGTTGGTGGGCTCGTCGAGCACGACGATGTTCGACGGCACCGAGAACAGCCGCGCCAGCAGCAGGCGGCTGCGCTCGCCGCCGGACAGCGCGCGCACCGGGCTGCGCGCGCGGTCGGGCGTGAACAGGAATTCCTGCAGGTAGGTCATGACGTGCTTGCGCGCGCCGTCGATCTCGACGAACTCGCGGCCGTTGCCGATGGCCTCGAACACCGGCTGGTCGTCGTTGAGCTGTGCGCGCAGCTGGTCGAAGTAGGCGATCTCCTGCTTAGTGCCGAGCTTCACCGTGCCGGAGTCCGGCGCCAGGCGCCCGAGCAGCAGGTTCAGCAGCGTGGTCTTGCCGGCGCCGTTGGGGCCGATGATGCCGACCTTGTCTCCGCGCAGGATCGTGGTCGACAGGTTCCGCACGATCGGGCGGGGGCCGCGCGCGAACGACGCGCGCTCCAGGTCGGCGACGAGCTTGCCGGAGCGATCCGCTTCCTGGAGCACCAGCCGTGCCTCGCCCGGCAGGCTGCGCCGCTCGCCGTACTGCGCGCGCATCGCCATGAGCCTCTGCACGCGGCCCTGGTCGCGCGTGCGCCGCGCCTCGATGCCCCGGCGGATCCAGACCTCTTCCGCGGCGAGCCGCTTGTCGAACAGCGCGTTCTGCTTCTCCTCGGCGTGCAGGGCGGCGGCCTTCTGCTGCAGGTAGGTGTCGTAGGCGCCCGACCAGCTCTGCAGTGCGCCGCGATCCAGCTCGACGATGCGCGTCGCCAGCCGCCGCACGAAGGCGCGGTCGTGCGTGATGAACAGCAGCGTGCCCTGCCAGCCGAGCAGGAAATCCTCCAGCCAGCGGATGCTCTCGATGTCGAGGTGGTTGGTCGGCTCGTCGAGCAGCAGCAGGTCGGGGTCGGCCACCAGCGCGCGGCCCAGCAGCGCGCGGCGCTTGACGCCGCCGGACAGCGAGGCAAAGGGCACCGCGCCGTCGAGCTGCAGGCGAGACAGCGTCGCATCCACGCGGCTTTCCAGCGCCCATCCGTCCTGCGCCTCGAGCGCGGTCTGCACGCGGCTGAGCGCCTGCAGGTCCTCGGCGCCGCCGTCCAGCAGCCGGTGGTATTCCGCGATCAGCCGGCCGACGTCGCCGAGACCTTCCGCCACCACGTCGTAGACGCTGCCCGCCAGCTGCGGCGGCACGTCCTGCGGCATCTGCGCGACCTTCAGGCCCTGCACGCGGCTGATCTCGCCGGCGTCCACCGGCAGCTCGCCCGCGATGACCTTCAGCAGCGTCGACTTGCCGGCGCCATTGCGGCCCATCAGGCACAGCCGCTCGCCGGCGTCGATCGAAAGGCTGGCGTCGTCGAGCAGCGCCGTGCGGCCGAGGTGCAGGCTGACGTTGCGCAGGCTGAGCAGCACGGGAGGCGTCGCGGGAAAAAGGGGCGCCATTGTAGGGGCCGCGCGATGCGGTCCTGTGGTGCCGGGCCGAGCGCAGCGAGGCGTCTTGCCGGTAGTCTTGGCCCCGACCACAACAACAGAAGGGAGGCCCGCGATGGCCCAGAGCGAATTCCACGTCGTCGTCTTCGGCGCCACCAGTTTCGTCGGCCAGATCCTGAGCCGATACCTGCTGACGCGGCACGGCACCGGCGGCGACCTGAAGTGGGCCATGGCCGGCCGCTCGCAGGCCAAGCTGGAACAGCTGCGCGCCTCGCTCGGGCCGCAGGCGGCGACGCTGCCGCTGATCGTCGCCGACGCCGCCGACGAAGCCGCGCTGCGCCAGCTGTGCGCGCGCACCCGCGTCGTCTGCTCCACCGTCGGGCCTTACGCGCTGTACGGCTCGCCGCTGGTGAAGGCCTGCGCCGAGTCCGGCACGGATTACTGCGACCTGACCGGCGAGGTGCAGTGGATCGCGCGCATGATCGCGGCGCACGAATCCGCGGCGAAGCAGAGCGGCGCACGCATCGTGCACTGCTGCGGCTTCGACTCCATCCCGTCCGACCTCGGCGTGCAGTTCACGCAGGACGAGTCGCGCCGCCGGCACGGCGCGCCCGCGACGCGGGTGAAGCTGCGCGTGCGCACGCTGCGCGGCGGATTTTCGGGCGGCACCGCGGCGAGCCTGATCAATGCCGTGCGCGAAGCGACCTCCGACCCGGCCACGCGCCGCATCATGGGCAATCCGTTTGCGGTGGCGCCGGGGCAGGGCGCCGGCAAGCCGAAGCAGCCGAACGTCGGCTTCGCCGAATACGACGCCGATGCGCAGAGCTGGGTCGGGCCGTTCGTGATGGCCGCGATCAACACGCGCATCGTCCACCGCAGCAACGGCCTGTCGGGCGACGCCTACGGCAAGGACTTCGTCTACGACGAGGCGATGCTCACCGGCGCGGGCGCCGGCGGCTGGGCGCGCGCGGCGAGCCTCGCCACGGGACTCGGCGGATTCATCGCCATGGCGGCGATCGGCCCCACGCGCAAGCTCATCGAAAAATTCGTCGTGCCGCAGCCGGGCGAAGGCCCGAGCCCCGACGAGCAGGAGCGCGGACGCTGGGACGTGCGGTTCTTCGGCCGCACCGCGGACGGCAAGACCGTGCGGACCAAGGTCACCGGCGACCGCGATCCGGGCTACGGCTCGACCGGCAAGATGCTCGGCGAGGCGGCCGCGTGCCTGGCGCTGGACGTGCCGAAATCCGACAAGGCGGGCGGCTTCTGGACGCCGGCCACGGCCATGGGCCAGAAGCTGCGGCCGCGGCTGGTGAAGCACGCCGGGCTGGCGTTCGAGGCATTGCCGGACTAGGAGTCGTCGTCCGGCAACCGGGAAATATTCCGTTCGTCCGGGGTCGCCCGCGCTGCGGGCGTATCGACCGGCCTGCGCGAAGCGCTAAGCCCGGCGCTCCACCAATTCACGCACCGGCCCTGGCAGCGCGCCGCGCAGCGCCGCGCTGAGCCGCCGCTCGTGGCGCTGCCACAGGATGCCCGCGTAGACCACCGCGAAGCCCAGCGCCGACAGCGCGAAGGGGAACAGGAAGCTGTCGCGGAACAGGTGCCAGGACAGGTAGCCCAGGTAGCCGGCGACGCCCAACCCTCCGAACACCGCGAAGGTACGGCGGTTCAGGATCGCGCCGGCCGCGATCAGCAGCAGGTGGATGCAGGCGTACGTGAATTTTCCGATCTCGCTGTCCGAATTCATCGCGGACAGCCCGCCCGAGAACATCAGCAGGCCGAACAGGTACATCCAGAAGGCGAAGTCGCGCTCGGTCCGGTTGCGGATGTCGATCCAGAAGGCGAGCAGGATCATCGCCAGGCCCATCCAAACCGAGATCAGCTTGCGCAGCGCCCAGTCGTAGTCGCCGTCGGCCAGGAACGGCACCAGGTCCATGCTCATGTACCAGAGCGTGATCGCCACCGGCATGACCAGGAACGGCAGGCGGTAGCGCCACAGCATCACCGCGCCGGCGGCGAGCGTGGCGTATTCCATCATCAGCCAGTTCCAGTCGATGTAGCGGTGGTAGTCGCGGTAGGCGTACTCCACCGAGCGCCAGCCGAGCGCGCTCTGCAAGCCGTAAATCGCCAGTGGCACCAGCACCAGCACGAAAGTCGCGGTGATGCCGGCCGGCACCAGCAGCTGGCGCCGCAGCAGGAAATGCGTCGCGCCGAGCCCGATCACGGCGTAAGAGGCGCAGATGCCGACGATGCCCCAGCCGCCGTAGCGCTCCCAGCCGAGCGTCATGAAGAGGCTCATCGCGCCGATGGCGATCAGCCCGCCGAGGTAATAGAGGACGTGGGTGATGCCGAAACGGGCCGCGGTGGTGCCGCGCCCGGAAAGAAAATTCCAGAGACGCTCGGCCTGGCTGCGGTCGAGGATGCCGTCGGCAATGGCGGCGGTGAGATCCGCGCGGGACAGGTGCATTGGAATCCCCCCAGTCGATTCGCGCCATCGGCGCACGCCCAAGTTACGCCGTCCCTCAGTCCCGCGCCGGCGCCCCCGGCGGAAAGAAATCCCGGTACGGCCGCGCCTCGTCCACGCAACGCGCGAACGACGGCCGCTGCAGCAGCCGTGCGCGACAGGCGCGCAGTGCCGGCAATGTCTCCGGGACCGGATGCACCCAGTCGGCATAGAACAGCGACGGTGCGGCGGCGCAGTCGGCGAGGGTGAATTCCCGGCCCGCGGCCCACTCGCGGCCCGCGAGTCGTCCGTCGAGCCAGCGATACGCCGTGTCGAGCAGCGCGTGCGCTTCCTGCACGCCGTGCGGGTCGCGCGCGCCGGCGGGGCGCAGGTGATCGCCGACGATCTTCTGCATCGGCGCCATCACGTAATGGTCGAAGATGCGGTCGAGCATCCGCACTTCGAGCGCCGCGTCGGCATCGGCCGGGATCATGCGCGCCGGCCCGGGGTAGCGGAGGTCCAGGTATTCGACGATGACGGTGGCTTCGAGCACGACGCGCCCGCGGTCCTCCAGCGTCGGCATCTTCTTCACCGGCCACAGTCGCCGATGCTCGCCGTCCGCGGCGGCCTCGCCAAGATGCACGTAGTCGAAGGGCGTGGCGTTCTCGTAAAGCGCGATCAGGACCTTCTGCGTGTACGAGGAAAACGGATGACCGTAGAGCTTCATGTCGGCGGCGTCGGGCGGGCAGGGCCGCAGCATACGGAACGCGGAACGGCGCGCTAGAGTGCGCCACGAATCCGGGAGCACCCATGCCGAAACTCGTCCTCACCTATTTCGACTTCGACGGCGGCCGCGGCGAGACCGCGCGCCTGGCGCTGCACATCGGCGGCGTGCCGTTCGAGGACCGCCGCATCGCCGGCAAGGACTGGCCGGCGCTGCGCGAGCAGGCGCCGTTCCGCGCGCTGCCCACGCTGGAGGTCGACGGCAAGGTCGTCACGCAATCCACCGCCATCCTGCGCTACGCCGGCAAGCTCGCCGGCCTGTACCCGAAGGACGACTGGCAGGCGCTGCTGTGCGACGAGGCGATGGACGCCGCCGAGGACATCGGCGAGAAGATCGGCGCCACCATCGACGCCGGCCTGAGCGGCGAGGCGAAGAAGAAGGCGCGCGAGGAGCTGGCCGCCGGCCCGATCCCGCGCTTCCTGCAGGCGCTGGAGAAGAAGCTGCAGGCAGCGGGCGGCGAATGGTTCGCCGACGGCCGCCTCACCGTCGCCGACCTCAAGGTGTGGATGTGGGTGCGCTGGCTGCGTTCCGGCGTGCTCGACCACATCCCGAAGGACCTGACCGACCGCACCGCGCCGCTGCTGGCGAAGCACGCGGAGCGGCTGGCGGCGCATCCCAAGATCGCCGCGTACTACGCGGCGCGGAAGAAATAGCGCGGCGGGTCAGGCGATGCGGATGTGCGCGGTGATGCGCGTGCCGTGCCCCAGGCGCTCGGCCTTGCGCACCGAGGCCTTGATCGCGAACAGGTAGGTCCGCGACTTCTTCTCCGGGAACAGCGACGTGTCCCATTCGGTGCCGCCGATGCGGATGCGCACGCGGATCGAGCCCCAGCCGCGCGCCGTCGCGCCGAAGCGCTGCCGGATCAGCCCGGACGCCTTCACCGGCACGCTGGCGAAGTGCCACGCGCTCGTGCCCTTGTAGCGCCAGACCTTCGTGCGCACGGTGTAGTCGCGCGGCGCCCTGGCGGGATCCTCCGCGGGCAGCAGCGGCGACCAGCGCTCGTCCTTGCTCATCGCGTCATCCCCGAAGCGCCGTCAGCCGAGCCGGTGCTCCAGCACCGCGGAGCTGAAGGTCCTGCCTTCCATGTCCAGGTACAGGTGGCGGCCGGTGACCGACAGCGACAGGTCTGCGCGCCGCGGCAGCGCCGCGGACGCCGTCTCCATGAAGTCGCGCTCGAACGCGTACACCGGGATGTCCGCCGCGCGGTGGATCCTCTGGCCGGCCAGCTCGCGCACCAGCGGCTCGGCATCGCGATGCGTGTACACCGCGCAGCGCCCCGCCAGCTTGCTGCCGCGATGCAGCCGCTCCGCGCTCGGCGCGCCGACCTCGATCCAGGCCGTGATGCGTCCGGTCAGGTCGCGCACCAGTACCGCGGGCTCGTCCACCGCCGCGATGCCCGCGGTCAGCTCGATGCCTTCGCCGTACTCCAGGCAGTACGCCAGCACGCGCGCCAGCAGGAACGGCGCCGACTCCGACGGATGCCGCGCCACGCGCAGCGGCAGCGACTGGTAGACGTTGCGGTCGGCGTCGGCGAGCTGGAGGGTGAGGGTGTGGATCACGGCGACCCCGGCTACTGCCGCACGGCCTTGCGGAACGCCGCCGAGTCGACGTAAGCCTCGACCTCCGCCAGCAACTTGCCGAGTGCTTCCTCCGTCACGCGCTGGTAGGCCTCCGGCTGCGTGGTGGCGGAATGGCGCATGTGCTTCACCTCCAGATCCTTCTGCGCCACCGTCTTGCCGCGCCGCGCGACCGTGAGCGCGAGACGAATCCGGCACTCGAGGCTGCCGACCCACGCGCCCTTGCCGAGCCGCGTCTCCAGCGTCTCGATCCGGCCAGTGAGCACCGCGCCTTTCGCGGCCTGGGGGTCGGACGTCCGCAGGACCGCGAAGCCGTCCTTTTCCAGCAGCGCGGTGACGAGGTCCCGCACCAGGTCCGCAGCGGGACCGGAAATGACGTAGCTGACCTTGTACTTCTCGCCGCCGCCGGGAATCCATTCGCCGACCTTCGCGCCGTGCCAGTCGGCGGCGCGGGAGTCCTCGAAGGGACCCACCGCCACCACGGTTCCGTCCGCGGGATGGGCGGAGTCGGGCAGAGGCGGAGTCAGGCGGATCAACTCGCTCCGGGGCCCGCAGGCCGAAATGGCCAGCGTCGCCAGGATCGGCAGCAGGTGATGTATGCGCATGGACGGCCCCCGTGACCTGACCCGATTCTAGCGACGAGCCCGGGCCCTCATCCGACCCCATCGCCCCTCTCCCCTCGTGGGAGAGGGCCGACGGGCCGAAGGCCCGCGGGGAGAGGGGGCAAGCGTACGATGCACCTCGGGAGAATCACCGCATGAAAAAGAATCTCGTCGCCACAACCACCGCCGCACTGCTGCTCGCCGCCTGCGGCCAATCCGACCCGGGCAATCCGGTCGCGCTCCCCGAGCCGGCCGCTGCCACCCCGCGCGCGGTCTGCGGCCCCGGCTCCATGCCCGAGACCGGCATCCAGGGCCGCGGGCTATGTGCCTAATGTTTGTAAATAGCGAAACAGAAGATCAAGACCCGCCTTCCTCTGTGCGGTTTGCACTGTTTTGGCTGTAACGCGTCGACGACCGCGATCCGCGACGCATAGCCCGCAACTCCGTATACGCTGGTGCGCGGCTTATCGAAATGCCGCCCTATAGACGGAGTCGGGTTTCGAGGGCGTCGCAGAGGGAGTCGACGAGGGGGAGGAACGGCGCGCGGATAGCGTTCCCCGGGGACCCGGCAATGGCGGTGGCGATAGTCAGCTTTA
>DATLCG010000021.1:0-12470 GCA_035526525.1 Binatia bacterium | reverse complement strand
ATCAGCCACACGATCAGCGCGCCGGCAGTGCCGAAAGCTCCCGCCGCGTCGCTCTTCTCCAGGTACAAGCCGATCAGGGTGCGCCCGAGCATGAACATGACGGTCGTGATCATGCCGCCGCGAAACGCCGTGATCCACGGCACGTGGCCGTCGGGCAGCCAGCGGTACAGCGTGGTGAACAGGGCCGAGTAGAGCAGGAAGGTCACCGCCCAGCCGAGCACTGCGATGACGCCGGTCTCGGGAAAGCCGATCAGGTTCAACGCAGCCTGTGCGACGAACGACACGATGGTGAGGAACAGGACCGCAAGCAGGACGCCGGCGGACAGCAGGCGCCGGCGGATCCAGCCGGTGGCGCCCTTCACCTGCGTGTTCTCCATGGACCAGATGCGGTTCAGTGCCAGCTGCAGCTGGGCGAAGACCGCCGAGGCCCCGAACAGCAGCACCACGCCGCCGATCAGGCCCGCGATCCCGGTGAGGTCGCGGCGTTCGGCGGCGCTGTCGACGATGGCGCGGATGGCGTCGGCGCCGTTGGCGCCCACCATGCCGCTGACGTCGTCGATGAAATGCTCCTGCGCCGAAGGGTAGAGCGCGCTGATGACGGCCAGCGACAGCAGGATCAGCGGCGCCAGGCACAGGGTGGTCGAATAGGCGATCGCCGCCGCCAGCTGCAGCAGGTCGTCGTCCCCGACGTCCGCGAGGAAGGTTTTCCAGAAAGGGGTTCGGGACCCGGTCGCCGCGGCCATGCGGGTGAGACCGCGGAAGGGTGCCGCGGGTTTTACGGCGGGCTCGCGGACCCTTCCAGCGCGTCGGCCGCTGCCAGCCATTGCTGCTCGATGGCCGCGACCTGGCGGCGCAGCTCGCGCAGCTCGCGTTCCATCCCGGCCACGTCGGCGGAGCGGCCGTTGGCATAGGTCGCCGGGTCGGCCAGCTTGCCTTCCACCGCGGTGAGCTTCACGTGCAGGGTGTTGAGCTGCGCATCGAGCTTCTTCACCTTGTCGCGCAGCGCCCGGTCGTCTGCAGCGGCCTTGCGCCGCTCGCGGCTGGACGTTTTCGCCTCTCCCCGAACGGGGCCAGGTGAGGGGTCGGCCGGACTGCGGTCCCGCTCGTTGAGCCAGCGCGCGTAGTCGTCCAGGTCTCCCTCGAAGTCCGTGCACGCCCCCTGCGCGACCAGCAGCAGCCGGTCGCAGGTGGCCGAGACCAGGTGCCGGTCGTGCGACACCAGCACCACGGCGCCGGCGTATCCGAGCAGCGCGGTCTCGAGCGCGTGGCGCATGTCGAGGTCGAGATGGTTGGTCGGCTCGTCCAGCAGCAGCAGGTTGGGGCGCTGGTAGACGACGAGCGCCAGCGCCAGCCGTGCCTTCTCGCCGCCGGAGAAGGGCTCGATCGCCTCGAACACGCGGTCGCCGCGGAAATTGAAGCCGCCGAGGAAGGTGCGCAGCTCCAGCTCGGTCGCACGCGCATCGAGCCGCTTGAAGTGGAGGATCGGCGAAGCCTTCGGATCGAGCTGCTCGACCTGGTGCTGCGCGAAGTAGCCCACGCGCAGGTGCGGCGAGCGCGTCGCGGTGCCCGACAGCGGCGCCAGCTCGCCGGCCAGCGTGCGCACCAGCGTCGACTTGCCGGCGCCGTTGGGACCGAGCAGGCCGTAGCGCTCGCCGGGGGCGACGAGGAGCTTGATACCGCGCAGCACCGCACTGTCGCCCCGGCGAAAGCCGGGGCCCAGCGTCTTGTCGTCGGCGTGGCCCGCAAAGGACACTGGATCCCGGCTTTCGCCGGGATGACGGGTCTCCGGATACCCGGCCGCGAGGTCGTCGAAGCGCACCAGCGGCGAAGGCAGCCGGTGCGGCTCCGGAAACTCGAACGAAAACTCCGAATCCGCGTGCACCGCCTCGACCAGGGTCATGCGCTCGAGCTGCTTGATGCGGCTCTGCGCCTGCGTCGCCTTGGTGGCCTGCGCCTTGAAGCGGTTGATGAAGCTCTGCAGGTGCGCGATCTGGCGCTGCTGCTTGGCGTGGGCCGCGGACTGCAGCGTGAGCCGCTCGGCGCGCTGGCGCTCGAACTGCGAATAGTTGCCGGTGTAGAGCTGGGCGCCGCCGCCGTGCAGGTGCAGCGTGTGCGTGGTCACCGCGTCGAGAAACTCGCGGTCGTGCGAGATCACCAGCAGCGTGCCCGGGTACGTCACCAGCCAGCCCTGCAGCCAGAGCACCGCGTCGAGGTCGAGATGGTTGGTCGGCTCGTCGAGCAGCATCAGGTCCGAGCGCCGCATCAGCGTGCGTGCCAGGTTCAGGCGCATGCGCCAGCCGCCGGAGAAGCTCGCCACGGGCTGAAGCTGCGCCTCGGACGAAAAACCCAGACCGTGCAGCAGCCGCGCCGCGCGCGAGCGCGCCGCGTAGCCGCCGATGGTGTTCAGCCGCTCGTGGATGTCGGAGATGGCGTGCAGGTCGTGCTTTTCCTCCGCCTCGACCAGCCGCACCTCCAGCGCACGCAGCTCGACGTCACCGTCGAGCGTGTACTCGATCGCCAGGTCCGGCAGCGCCGGAGTCTCCTGCGCCACGGTGGCGACCGACAGGTTGCGAGGCCGCGAGATCTCGCCCGCATCCGCCTGCACCTCGCCCAGCAGCGCCGCGAACAGCGTGGACTTGCCCGTGCCGTTGCGCCCGACCACGCCCGCGCGCCAGCCGGGATAGATGGTGAAGCCGAGCTTTTCCAGCAGCGTGCGCGGACCGCGGCGCAGCGTGACGTCGGCGAAGGTGAGCATGGGGCGCGGAGTGTACAGAGCCAGCAGTGCACGAGCGGCTGCCCGGCGTGAAGCTGTCGCAGACGGGGCAAAAGTTCCACATACTGGATCGGGGGTGAGTGCCAAGATGAAGTTCTGGGCCGGCGTCACGGACAATCGGTGGTGGGAATTCCTGTCGACGCGGGGCGTCGACGAAGTCAATTTCTGGCAACCGAGCCCGAAACCCCTCTTCAAAACCCTGCCCGCAGGTACGCCATTCCTCTTCAAGCTGAGGCGTCCGAACAACCATATCGCGGGCGGCGGGTTCTTCGTGAAATATTCACGCTTGCCCCTGCCTGTGGCTTGGGAGGCGTTTCGAGAAAAGAACGGGGCGGCGTCTCTCCAAGAACTGGAGCAGCTGATCCGCCCGTTGGCTCCCGATTCACGGTCCCCCACCCTCGAAATCGGATGCACGGTGCTCAATTCGCCATTTTTCTTCGCGCGAAATGAATGGATTCCGTGCCCTCAAAGCTGGGGTGCAAGCATCATGCGGGGCAAGACTTACGACACGCAGGAATCCGGTGGTCGCGAGTTGTGGGAGGCGGTGCAGGCGCGGCTCAGATCATCTCCCGCAGTTGCAGCGGAGCCTGACCCGGCTGCCTATGCGCCCGCCCAATACGGGCAGCCCTATCTAAGCCGCAGTCGTCTGGGGCAGGGCGCCTTTCGTGTGCTCGTCACGGAGGCCTACAAGAAGCGCTGTGCCATCACCGGTGAATCCACTTTGCCGGTTCTCGAGGCTGCCCACATCCAGCCGTTCTCTCAGGCCGGCGCGAACCATCCAAGAAACGGACTTCTACTGAGGTCCGATTTCCACAAACTGTTCGATCTCGGCCTTGTCTCGGTCAGTCCGGAGATGAAGGTGAAGGTGAGTCCCCGTATCAGGGATCAATGGTTCAATGGCAAAGCCTACTATCGCCTCGACGGCCAGCCGTTGGCGGTCATGCCAGACGATCCCGGTGACCACCCGGATCCGGCACTGCTGCGGTGGCACTCGACCGAGAGGTTCGCGGCATGAAGAGGGGCACGCTGTTTGCGGAAGGGTTGCAGAAAACCCTTTTGTCTTTCCGACGCGAGCGCGACTGGGAGCAGTTTCACAATCTTCGGACGTTGTCGGTGACCCTCGCGCTCGAATGCGCGGAGCTCGTGGAGGTAACCCAATGGGCCTCGGACGAGGAGGTGAAGGTAGCGGCTGTTCGTGAGCGAGCGCGTATACAAGACGAGATTGCGGATATTGCAATCGTCCTGGCCTACCTGGTCAATGACTTGGGCATCGATCTCGCGCAAGTCGTGAAGGCAAAGCTCGAAAAAAATGCCAAGAAATACCCCGTCGCGAAGGCTCGCGGCGTGGCGACCAAGTACGACCGCCTCTGACGAGCGAAGAGTCGCTGCAGAAACACAACCATTCGATTCCGTGGCCTCTAAAATCCTCCTGCGCATCACCCGCACCGCTCGAGGAGCTCTTCGAGATCCTGCGCATGGCTGGCGCCGAGCCATTCCGCACCGCGGCGGGCTGATCGGGCTGGCGCTCGTGGTCGCCGGCAGCGACTGACGGGACCGGCTCTACTCCCGCACCTTCTCCCGCCCGCGTCCCCGCGCTTCGCGTGCCTGCCCGGAGCGGCCGCTCGGCCGCTCGGAACGTTCGCGGCGCAGCTCCGAGCCTTCGACGCGATCCTGGCGTTGCGGGCGCAGATCCGATTCCATCGGTGCATGCGCCCAGCCGTTGCCGTGCGCGGATGCATCGTGCCCGGCGGGGCTGGCCTCGCGGCGCGGCGGGCGCTCCATGCTGCGCGGACCATGGCGCTCGCCGCCACGGTTTTCGTTCCAGCGCTCGTCGTTGTGGCCACGGCCTGGCGCCTGGCCACCATGGCCGCCTCCGTGGCCGCCGTGATTCGGCTGCCCGTTGCCGCCCTCGTGCGGGCCGGCGGCGTCGCCATCTGCGTGTCCGGGGCCGCCGTTCCCGTCTCCGTGTCCTCCGTGTCCGGAGGCGCCGTCTCCGTGCCCGTGACCGCTGCCGCCGTGTCCGGGGCTGCCGCCGCCGTGTCCGTTGCCGCTGCCTCCGCTCCCGGGGCCGCCTCCGTGTCCTGAGCTGCCGCCGTGTCCGGACGAGGGCGAACCGGGTCCGTGATGCTGCGGCGGGGCGGAGGGGCCGTGCTGCGAGTGGCCGTGGCCGCCGTGCGAGGAACCGGGGGAGGAGTGCCGCGGCGGCCGCGCGCCACCGTACCGGTGCGCCACGCCCGGCTCGCGGTAGGTCACTCCGCGCCGGTGGCCGGAATCGTGGCGCCACGGCTGGGCGTGCTGGCGGGGCAGGTCGCGGCCGGAGTGATACCAGTGATGGTCGCCGCTGTGATGGTCGACCACGATGACCTCGTGCGTGCTCCAGCGCGTCCCGCAGTGGTAGAAACCCGGCCACACGGTGTACGCGGGGCCCCACCAGAACGACGAGGTGTACCAGCCGTACGGATGACCGCCCCAGTACGCCCAGAAGAACGGCGGCGCGGGCCACCACCAGGTGCCGTAGACCACGCGGGTGTCGTAGTACGGCACGTACACGACTTCCTGGACCGCGGGCTCCAGGTAGATCACTTCGCGCTCGCGCACCACGCGGACGTGCTCGAGCGACCGCAGCCGGCCTGCCGAGTCCGCGTGCCGGCGCAGAACCTGCACGCGGTCCATGACGTCGTCCTTCTGCGCGAGGAAGGCGTCGCCGAGCTGCTCCGTCCAGTCGAGATCGGAGTCCATCCGCTCGAGCAGCTCGGGGAACGCGACCAGCGCCTTCACGCTGGCATCCCAGTCGCGGTCGTCGACCGCGTCCACGGCGTCGGCGCCGCGCAGGTCGGGATGCTCGCGCGACCAGCGCGCTGCCATGACGACCTCGAGCGGGTAGGTGGACGCGATGAGCACGTGCGTCAGCACCGTGTCCGGATACAGCGCGACCGGCGCGAGCAGGCGGTCGAGCTCGGCGTTGCCGAATGGCTCGGCTCCCTCCTCGACCTCTTCGTCGTCGATCACCGGGACGGGAACGGCGAACGCTGCCGCCGACAGCAGCGTCAACGCCAGCACGAAGGTTTTCGCGAGTGTTTTCATCGGGCGCTTCTCCCAGGTTCGATCCCATTGTGCGGGCCGGGAGTGAATGGGGGCTGAACCCTCCGGGGGGCTCGGCTAGGCTCTGCCGATGAGCGGCGATGCCTGCGACGTGCTGGTGCTCGGCGGCGGCGCCGCGGGGCTGTTCTGCGCCTTCACGGCCGGGCAGCGCGGCCTGGACGTGCGCGTGCTGGAGCGGGCCGAGCGCGCCGGCAAGAAGATCCTGATGTCGGGCGGCGGGCGCTGCAATTTCACCCATACGGGTACCGGCCCCGGGAATTTCCTCTCGGCCAATCCGGATTTCTGCCGCTCCGCGCTGGCGCGCTACCGGCCGGAGCAGTTCGTGGCGCTGGTGGATCGCCACGGGATCGCGTGGCACGAGAAGACGCCGGGGCAGCTGTTCTGCGACGAGTCCTCGCGCCAGGTCGTGAAACTGCTGCTGGACGAGTGCGCCGCGGCGCGCGTGCGCGTGGACCTGGACTGCGAGGTGCAGCAGGTCGAGCGTGCGGGCGACGGCTTCGTCGTGCGCACGGACGGCGGCACGCTGCGCTCGCGCAAGCTGGTCGTCGCCACCGGCGGCCTGTCGGTACCGACGCTCGGCGGCAGCGGCTTCGGCTACGAGCTCGCGACGCAGTTCGGCCACGCGATCGTGCCGACCCGGGCCGCGCTGGTGCCGCTGACCCTCTCGGGCCGCCCGCAGGAAGAGTGGTGCGAGCTCGCCGGCGTGAGCCTGCCGGTGACGGCGCGCTGCGGCAGCGCGGAATTCTCCGACGCATTGCTGGTCACGCATCGCGGCCTGTCGGGCCCCGCGGTGCTGCAGATCTCCAGCTACTGGCAGCCCGGCGAGCGCCTGCAGCTCGACCTGGTGCCGCACGCCGATGCATTCGCATGGCTCGTCGCGCGCCAGCGCTCGGCCCCGGCGCAGGAGTTGAAGACCGCGCTGGGCGAAGTGCTGCCGCGGCGCTTCGCCCAGCGTTTCTGCGAGGTGCTGGCGCCGAGCCGGCCGCTCGGGCAGGTCGCGCACGCGGAGCTGCGCACGATCGCGCAGAAGCTGCACGACTGGCCGGTGGTGCCCAGCGGCACCGAGGGCTGGCGCACGGCCGAGGTGACGCTCGGCGGCGTGGACACGCGGGAGATTTCCTCGAGCACCTTCGAGTCGCAGCGCGTGCCCGGGCTGCATTTCGTCGGCGAAGTGCTCGACGTGACGGGCTGGCTCGGGGGCTACAACTTCCAGTGGGCGTGGGCCTCGGCCCATGCCTGCGCGCAGGCGCTCCAGCGGCTCAGTACCCCATCTGCCGCGCGGCGAGGTCGTACATGATCTCGCGCGAGCCGCCGCCGATGGTCAGCACCTTGGTCTCGCGGTACAGCCGCTCGACCCTGGCGCCGCGCATGTAGCCGGCGCCGCCGAGCACCTGCATCGCTTCGGCAGCGACGCGCTCGAAGGTCTCGGTGGCGAGATTCTTCAGCAGGCTCAGCTCCGCGACCGGCGTCGCGCCTTTCGACACGCGCCATGCGAGTGCGTCGAGGTTCGCTTTCACGGCGTCGATGCGCATCTTCATCTCGGCCAGCTTGTGCCGGATGACCTGGCTGCGGATCAGCGGCTTGCCGAAAGTCTGCCGCTCGCGCGCGTAGGCCAGCGCTTCCTCGTAGCAGACCTGCGCGAAGCCCCAGGCCTGCGCGGCGAGCATGATCCGCTCGTGGTTGAAATTGAGCATGATCGCCATGAAGCCGGCGTTCTCCGGGCCGATGCGGTTGGCGACCGGCACCCGGCAGTTGTCGAAGTACAGCGTCGCGGTGTCGCTGCACCACCAGCCCATCTTCTTCAACGGGCTGCGCGACAGGCCCGGCGTGCCGCCCTCGATCACCAGCAGCGACACGCCGCCCATGCCGTCGCCGCCGGTGCGCACCGCGGTGGTGATGAAGTCCGCGCGCACGCCGCTGGTGATGTAGGTCTTGCTGCCGCTGACGACGTAGTGGTCGCCGTCGCGCGTGGCGCGGGTGCGCAGGTTGGCGACGTCGGAGCCGCCGGTGGGCTCGGTGATCGCGAGCGCGGCGATCTTCTCGCCCGCGAGCACCGGGGCGACGAAGCGCTGCTTCTGCTCCGCGGTGCCGGCCTTGGCGATCGGCGGCGAGGCGATGCCGTGCGACATCAGGCTCGCGATCAGGCCGCCGGAGCCGGCGCGCGCCAGTTCCTCGGTGAGCACGATGGAATAGAAAGGATCCTCGATGCCGAGTCCGCCGCAGTCCTCGGGATAGCCGAGGCCGAGAATCCCGGCCTGCGCGGCCTTGCGGTGCAGCTCGCGCGGCAAGGTCTCCGCGGCCTCCCACTGCTCGATGTGCGGAGCGCACTCCTTCTCGACGAAGCGGCGCACCTGCGCACGGAAGGCTTCGTGCTCGTCGGTGTAGAAGGGCGAGGGCGCGGGGCGGGAAGGCGTCATGGGGATCATCTTGTGCCGTTCGCCCCGGGCTTGTCGAAGGGCGGGCCAAGTGCGCTCGTGCTGGCCCGCGACAGGACAGGTCCGATGCCGTCTAATGCGTCCGGCATGGAGGAGAGACCATGACGACCGCCGAACCCGACACCCTGCCGCTCGCGCGCATGCAGCACTGGGAGCGCGCCCGCGGCGATGCCATCTACCTCACGCAGCCGATGGGCAGCGGCGTGGTCCGCGACTGGACCTGGAAGCAGGCCATCGGCGAGGCGCGGCGCATGGCCGCGCACCTGCGGTCGCTGAACCTGCCGCCGCGGTCGAACATCGCGCTGGTCTCGAAGAATTGCGCGCACTGGATCCTCGCCGACTACGCGATCTGGATGGCGGGGCACGTCAGCGTGCCGCTGTACCCGACGCTGGCGGCGGATTCCGTGCGCCAGATCCTCGAGCACTCCGAATCGAAGCTGCTGTTCGTCGGCAAGCTCGACGACTGGGAAGTGATGAAGGCCGGCGTGCCGCAGGCCTTGCCGCGCATCGCGTTCCCGCTCGCACCCGCCGCGGTGCTGTCCGATCCCGCCGTCGCGCAATGGGATGCGCTGGTCGCGAAGACTGCTCCGCTGGCGGACATCCCCGCACGGCCGGCGGCGGACCTCGCCACGATCATCTACACCTCCGGCACCACCGGCATCCCCAAGGGCGTGATGCACACCTTCGGCACGATGGCCGCGGCGGCGCGCGCCGGCCTGAAGCGCTTCGAGAACCGCACCGACGACCGGCTGCTGTCGTACCTGCCGCTGTCGCACGTGGCCGAGCGCAACGCGCTGGAGAACTTCTCGCTCGCGGTCGGCTTCCGCATCTTCTTCGCCGAGTCGCTCGACACGTTCGCGCAGGACCTGCAGCGCGCCCGGCCGACGCTGTTCTTCTCGGTGCCGCGGCTGTGGGTGAAGTTCCAGCAGGGCGTGTTCGCCAGGGCGCCGAAGGAAAAGCTCGACCGCCTGTGGCGCGTGCCCATCGTCGGGCGCCTGCTCAAGCGCAGGATCCTGCGCGGGCTCGGCCTGGACCAGTGCCGCCTGGCGCTCGGCGGCGCCGCGCCGATGCCGCCGGCGCTGCTCGACTGGTACCGCGAGCTGGGCCTCGAGATCCTCGAGGTCTACGGCATGACCGAGAACTTCGGCATGTCGCACTCGAACCTGCCGCGGCAGGGCAAGCCGGGCACCGTAGGACTGCCGTACCCGGACATGGAGCACCGCATCGACCCGGCCACGGGCGAGGTGCTGACCCGCAGCGCCAGCACCATGCTCGGCTACTACAAGGAGCCGGAGAAGACGCGCGAGACGCTCACCGCGGACGGCTGGCTGCGCACCGGCGACAAGGGCGAGATCGACGCGCAGGGCCGGCTGAAGATCACCGGCCGCGTGAAGGACCTGTTCAAGACCAGCAAGGGCAAGTACGTCGCGCCCGCGCCCATCGAGGACAAGCTGGTGAACCATCCCAAGGTCGAGGCGTGCTGCGTTGCCGGCGCCGACCAGACCCAGCCCTGCGCGCTCGTCATGCTCAGCGCCGAGGCGCGGCAGGAGATGCGCGACGCCGCCCGGCGCGAAGCGCTGGCGCAGTCGCTGCAGCAGCATCTCGAGCGCATCAACGCCATGCTCGACCCGCACGAGCAGATGGAATTCCTCGCCGTGGTGAAGGACGCGTGGACCGTCGAGAACGGCTTCGTGACGCCGACCATGAAGGTGAAGCGGAACGTGGTGGAAAAGGCGTACGGCGGGCTGCTGGAGGGGTGGTATCGGCAGCGGCGGCCGGTGGTGTGGCAGGCGGTGGAATAATGCACGTCCGTCATCCGCGGGGATGACGCATCGGGAGAGAGCCATGGCCGACGACGTACGGGCGCCCAGCCTGAAGGGGAAGGTGTCGCAGGAGGAATGGCAGCTCCGCACCGACCTTGCCGCGTGCTACCGGCTGGTCGCGCTGCACGGCTGGGACGACCTGGTCTTCACCCACATCTCGGCGCGCATCCCGGGGCCCGAGCATCACTTCCTGATCAATCCGTACGGGATGATGTTCGGCGAGATCACCGCCTCGTCGCTGGTGAAGGTGGACTCGCAGTGCCGCAAGCTCAGCGACAGCCCGTACCCGGTGAATCCCGCCGGCTTCACCATCCACAGCGCGGTGCACGCGGCGCGCGAGGACGTGACCTGCGTCCTGCACGTGCACACGGTCGCGGGCGTCGGCGTGTCCGCGCAGAAAGGCGGCGTGCTGCCGATCTCGCAGCAGTCGACCATCGTGCTGGCCTCGCTCGGCTACCACGACTACGAGGGCATCGCGCTCAACGAGGAGGAGAAGCCGCGGCTGGTGCGCGACCTCGGCAGCAACATGTTCCTGATGCTGCGCAACCACGGCCTGCTGACCGTCGGCGCCACCGTGGCCGACGCGTTTCTCTACATGTTCACCTTCCAGCGCACCTGCGAGATCCAGGTCGCGGCGCAGGCAGGCGGCGCCGTGATCGAGGTCAACCCGGCCATCGTCCGGGGCGTTAAGGCCAATGTCGCGATGGTGACCAGGGGCCTGGGCGGGGCACTGGCCTGGCCCGGGCTGCTGCGCAAGCTCGACCGCGAGTCCCCCGGATACGCCGAGTAGAGGCCATGAACCAGAAGACCCGTTTCGCGCTGCCCGTGCTCGCACTGTCCGCGCTCTGCGCCGGCTGCCACCCGTCCCCGGAGGGCAAGGAAGCGCCCCCGCCGCCGACCAATGCCTCGCTGCCCGCGGTGACGTCGGGTCATCGTCCCGGCCCGGACATCCTGTATGCGCCCGCCGCGGTCGCGCCGCAGCTGGAGAACACCGGCGTCTGGCAGGCGCAGCCGATCCTGGTCTCCGGCGCGGTCGCCTACCGCAAGGGCGAGTTCCTGTACCAGGACTTCCTCTACGACGATCACGGTGCGATGGGCGCGCCGGACCCGGGAACGCCGTACGACGTCGGCGGCTACCTGTTCTCGCCGCCGGCGGGCACCTTCACCTATCCGACCGACGCGGCGTACGCGAACAACGCGGCGGACCTGGTGGAGTTCCGCATCAAGCCGCTGGCGGACGCCACCGCGTTCCGGGTCACGCTCAACACGCTGCTGGATCCGTCGAAGGTCGCCTTCACCATCGCCCTGGCGGACCTCGGCACCGGCGGTGGCGCGGGCGCCATCGCCGCCGCGAGCTGGCCGCATGGCGCCGGCGTGTCCTCGGCGGCGACGCATTTCGTCACCGTGCACGGGACGACCGGCGAGATCGCCGATGCCGGCGGCACGGTGCTGGGCGCCGCCGACGTGGACGTGGACCTCGGCCGCCGGCAGATCCATGTGCAGGTGCCGCACGCGGCGTGGAATCCCGCGAATCACCGCGTCAACGTGGCGGTGGGCGTCGGCCTGTGGGACGCGGCCGGCGACGGCTACCTGGCGCCGGACAGTCCTGCGGCGACCGCGACGGTTCCCGGCGGCGCATCGCCGCTGGGTGCGGCCATCGTCAACTACGGCCCGCGCCTGGACGAGCCGCAGCCCGCCGTCACCGATCCCGTGCCGCCGTTCACCATCGGCGACTCCGCCGCGGGCGGCACGGTGCAGGCGCGCTGGTGGCGCGAGCGCGCGCAGGCCGACTCGCTGCAGCTCGGCGAGGTGCCGCTCCACGAGTCGGTGGATTTCGCCAGGCTGCTCGCCGGCACGGACGACGAATCCGGCGTGCCGTCGCACGGCTCGATCGATCGCATCTTCGCGAGCCACTACCAGTTCGGGCAGGGCCTCGATCCCACCCGCATCTGCTTCGACATCGGCAGCAGCGTCGACGTCGGCGCGGCCTGCGAGGGTCGCAACATCGGACAGTTGCAGCCGTACGCGCTCTACATCCCGGACAAGCCGCAGCCCTCGCGCGGCTGGGGCCTGACGCTGCTGCTGCACTCGCTGTCGGCCAACTACAACCAGTACGCCGCGTCGAACAACCAGTCCGAGCTGGGCGAGCGCGGCGCCGGCTCGCTGGTGGCCACGCCCGCCGGTCGCGGCCCGGACGGCTTCTACGCCGGCATTCCCGAGGCCGACACCTTCGAGGTGTGGGCCGACGTCGCGCGGCACTACGCGCTGGACCCGGAGTGGGTCGCGGTGACCGGTTACTCCATGGGCGGCTTCGGCACCTACCGGATGCTGGCCCGC
>DATLCG010000018.1:0-40994 GCA_035526525.1 Binatia bacterium | reverse complement strand
GCATACGCGCTCGGCGGGGAAAGAGTCATGGTCCTTGTTCCCACCAACCGCATCGTGGGAAGAAGCGCGCGCATGCGCGGTACCCCGTTCCGGGCGAGAAGCGCAGGGCACCGGCGAAGCCGGCGCCGCTTAGGGCGCACGCCGCGCAGCCTCCCACGCGCTTCGGCCCAGCCACCCGCCCGTAGCGAAAGCACCGGATGCGGCCGTCCACCACCCAAAGGGCGGCGACGCCGACTTGTAACGGCTTCATAATCCGCGCCCCGCCATGCCGTCGAACACCGCAATGTCCATCAAGAAAATCGTCCTCGCCTACTCCGGCGGGCTCGACACCTCCGTCATCCTCAAGTGGCTGCAGGACACCTACCGCTGCGAGGTGGTGACGTTCACCGCGGACATCGGGCAGAACGAGGACCTGTCGTTCGTGCGCAAGAAGGCACGGATGCTCGGAGTGAAGGAGATTTTCGTGGATGACCTGCGCGAGGAGTTCGTGCGGGACTTCGTGTTCCCGATGTTCCGGGCCAACGCCATCTACGAAGGCGAGTACCTGCTCGGCACCTCGATCGCGCGGCCGCTGATCGCCAAGCGCCAGGTGGAGATCGCGCGGCTCACCGGCGCCGACGCCGTGGCCCACGGCGCGACCGGCAAGGGCAACGACCAGGTGCGCTTCGAGCTCGGCGCGTACGCGCTGAATCCCGACATCCGCATCGTCGCGCCATGGCGCGAGTGGGACTTCACCTCGCGCGAGCAGATGCTGGCCTACGCCGCGGAGCACGGCATCCCGGTCGAGAAGAAGAAGGGTGGCGGCTCGCCGTACTCGATGGACGCCAATGCGCTGCACATTTCCTACGAGGGCGGCGGGCTCGAGGATCCGGCGTGGGAGCCGGAAGAAGCGATGTGGCGCTGGACCGTCGCGCCCGAGAAGGCGCCGGCGAAGCCCGAATATGTCGACATCGAGTACCGCAAGGGCGACCCCGTCGCGGTCAACGGCCGCAAGCTCACCCCCTACGGCGTGCTGGCGAAACTCAACGAGCTCGGCGGCAAGCACGGCATCGGCCGGCTCGACCTGGTCGAGAACCGCTACGTCGGCATGAAGTCGCGCGGCTGCTACGAGACGCCGGGCGGCACCATCATGCTGAAGGCGCACCGCGCCATCGAGTCGCTGACGCTCGACCGCGAGGTTGCGCACCTGAAGGACGAGCTGATGCCGCGCTACGCCAAGCTGGTCTACACCGGCTACTGGTGGAGCCCGGAGCGCCGCATGCTGCAGGAGATGGTCGATGCCTCGCAGGAACGCGTCAGCGGGCGCGTGCGCGTGAAGCTCTACAAGGGCAGCGTCACCGTGGTCGGACGCTCTTCGCCGCAGTCACTGTTCGATCCGCGCATCGCCACCTTCGAGGACGACCGCGGCGCTTACAACCAGAAGGACGCCGAGGGCTTCATCCGGCTGAACGCGCTGCGCCTGCGCATCGGCGCCAGGCGCAGCCGCAAGCGCTAGCGGGCGGGAGCCGGGGCCGGCGGGGCGGAATCCGCAGCCGGCACGGAAACCGGAGCGGGAGCCGCAACCCCGGTCGGCGCCGGAGCGGCAACCGGCGGCGGCACTCGCCCCGCGGTGAGCGTCGCGACGAAGCGCTCGGCCGCCTCGCGCAGCGCGCGGCGCACGATGTCCTGCGTGCTGGCGCCCCAGTCGAGCGAATCGCCGAACACGGCGGGGTCGAGGTCCGCCTTGCTGAAGGTTGCCGCGCGCACGCTGCCGGTGGCGAGATCCTTCCACTGCAGCTCGATCTCCACGAAGCCCGGCTGGCGCTGGATGCCGGTGCCGGTCTTGATGGTGCGCTTCTGGTACACGAAATAGAGCCGCGGCATTACCGCCTGGCCCGCGGTCTCGTCGCGCTCGATGCCGTGGCGCTCCAGCGCGTCGCGCAGCTGCTGGTGCATCTCGACGGCCCACTGGCGGTTGCGCCGCAGGGCCAGCTCGTCCTGCTCGAGCGAGCCCACCTCGGGCGTGGCGATGAACATCACGGCCGGCGCCTGGGCGGCGGGAGGCTGCGTGACGTTGTGGCGCACGATGGGCTCGGTGCAGGCGGTCAGCGCCAGGGCAGCGAGGGCCGCTGCAAGGTGCTTCGCTCCCTGGCCGGGGCCGCCCGTCGCGAGGCGGCGCAGGTTCCCCGCGCACTTCACTTCGGCTGCATCCGGAGCGCGCCGTCGAGGCGGATGGTCTCGCCGTTGAGCATCGCGTTCTCGACGATGTGCTGGACCAGTGCGGCGTACTCGGCAGGGCGCCCGAGACGGGGCGGAAACGGCACGCTGCGGCCGAGCGAGTCCTGCGCCTCCTGCGGCAGGCCGGCCATCATCGGCGTCTCGAACAGGCCCGGCGCGATGGTGCAGACGCGGATGCCGCTGCGCGCGAACTCGCGCGCGATCGGCAGCGTCAGGCCGACCACTCCGGCCTTGGAGGCGGCGTAGGCCGGCTGGCCGATCTGGCCCTCGTACGCGGCGACCGACGCCGTGTTGACGATGACGCCGCGCTCGCCGCCGTCGTTGCCCGGGTTCTTCGCCATTTCTTGCGCGGCGAGCCGGATCATGTTGAAGGTGCCGACGAGGTTGATCTGGATGACCTTGTTGAACGCCGCGAGCGACAGCGGACCTTCCTTGCCGAGCGTCTTGCCCGGCGTCGCCACCCCCGCGCAGTTCACCAGGCCATGCACCGCGCCGAACGCGTGCATTGCCACGGTGACCGCGCCCTGCGCGTCCGCCTCGGAGCTGACGTCGCAGCGCGCGAAGCGCGCCTGGCCGCCCAGCTCCTGCACCAGTGCATTGCCGGCGGCCTCGTTGAGGTCGGCGATCACCAGCTTGCCGCCGGCTTTCGCCAACTGCCGCGCGGTGGCTGCGCCGAGGCCGGAGGCGCCGCCGGTGACGATGAAGATGCTGTCCTTGACGTTCATGCGTGCCTTGCGCGCTCGCGCAGAGTCACTTGACCGTGATGGTGATCTTCTCCGACTGCACCGCCGGGTTGTGCGCCTGGTGCTTCCAGTCGGCGAGCACGATCTGCAGCGTGTGCTTGCCGGGCTTGAGCGTCACCGTGGCCTCGGTCTGGCCGCCACCGTAGTGGATCACCTGCGGGCTCTTGGGCAGCGGCGCCAGCAGGTCGACCTGCGGCTCGTCCACCAGCAGGTGGAAGTGGCCGGTGTTCTCGTTCTGCGCGCCCGCGGGGGCCACGCCCATGCCGGACAGGCCGAACACCGCCTTGAACGCGCCCTTCACCTCGGCGCCGTTCTTCGGCTCGATGAAATAGGCCTTGGCGCCGGCGGGCGACGTGGTGACGTCGGCGCCGACCTTGGCGAGCGCCTGCGACTTCAGGTTCTTGGTGGTGTCGGACTTCATCGCCTTGTTGTAGTAGTCGGCGGTGCTCTTGGTTTCTTCCGCCGCCGCAGAGGCGGCGAGGGCGAGACCGAGGACGAGCAGGGCGAAGGGGCGCATCGGCAATCTCCATGAACGGGGACCGGGATTCTTGCGTATAGTGCGCGCGCCTGCCAGCGCGGTCCGGTTCGCGCTTCGGGATTCGATCCCACCCGCAGGCGATGATCCCGGCGTTTCAGCCGGCTCGCTCAAACCAGCAGCCTGAACCGGTTCGCCCGAAGTCGGGGCGCGGGCTCGTTCAGGAGCTGTCACACATGTCGTTCGATCAACTGGGCCTCGAAGCAGGCCTGCTGCGCGCCGTTGCCGCGCAGGGTTACACCACCCCGACGCCGATCCAGGCCAAGGCCATCCCCGTCATCCTGCAGGGCGGCGACCTGCTGGCCTCCGCGCAGACCGGCACCGGCAAGACCGCGGCCTTCACGCTGCCGCTTCTGCAGCTGCTGGCGGCACAGCCGCACGCCGCGCCCGGGCGTGCCCCACGCGCGCTGGTGCTGGTGCCGACGCGCGAGCTGGCCGCACAGGTGCTGGAGTCGGTGCACGCCTACGGCGCGCACTCGGGACTGAAGGCGATCTCGATCTTCGGCGGCGTCAACATCAACCCGCAGATCGACCAGCTGCGCCGCGGCGTGGACATCCTGGTGGCGACACCGGGGCGGCTGCTCGACCACGTCGGCCAGCGCACGGTCCGCCTCGACCAGATCCGCATCCTGGTGCTCGACGAGGCGGACCGCATGCTCGACATGGGCTTCATCCGCGACATCCGCCGCGTGATCGGCGCGCTGCCGCGCGAGCGGCAGAACCTGATGTTCTCGGCGACCTTCAACGCCGACATCCGGCAGCTGGCCTCGAGCCTGCTGCGCAACCCGGCCAGCGTGGATGTCGCGCCGCGCAACGCGCCTGCCGAGCTGGTGAAGCAGCGCATCCACCCGGTGGACCGGCTCAACAAGCCGGCACTGCTGTCGCACCTGATCCGCAGCGGCGACTGGACGCAGGTGCTGGTGTTCACGCGCACCAAGCACGGCGCCAACCGGCTGGCGCAGCAGCTGCTGCGTGACCGCATCGAGTGCCTGGCCCTGCACGGCAACAAGTCGCAGAACGCACGCACGCGGGCCCTGGCCGACTTCAAGGCCAACCGCATCCGCGTGCTGGTGGCCACCGACATCGCCGCGCGCGGCCTCGACATCGACATGCTGCCCCACGTGGTGAACTTCGACCTGCCGAACGTCCCCGAGGACTACGTGCACCGCATTGGCCGCACCGGCCGCGCGGGCGCGGAAGGCGAGGCCATCTCGCTGGTCGGGCCGGACGAGCGCGACGAGCTGCGCGGGATCGAGCGCCTGCTCGGACGTTCCATCGAGTCGAGCATCGTGCCGGGCTTCGAGCGCGGAACCGTGCATCACGTGCACGCGCCGTCGCCGGAGCCGGCCCGGCAGGGTGGGCATGGCCAGCGTCATGGACATGGACACGCGCGCGGTCACGCGCAAGGCCGTGGCGGGCGGGGCCAGGGCCAGGGTCGCGGCCACGGCGCGAGCCGCGGGCAGCCTTCGACGCAAGCTCATGGCCACGGCGGCGGGCACGGCTCGGCGCAGGGGCAGCAGCGCCAGGGTCAGGGCCACGGTCAAAGCCAGGGGCAGTCACCCGGCGGCGGCCACGGACACGCACAGGCAGCACCGAAGCGGCGCTGGTCGGGTCGGCCTTCGAGTCGCACCCGCTGACGCGGCGCCGGCGAATGCCCCGGTGGAGTGACGGCTAAGCCGTGATCTCCTGCGTGCCGGCCGGACTGCCCACGATCAGGATGTCCGCCGGGCGCCGGGCGAACAGTCCCACGCAGACGACGCCGGCGAGCGCGCCGATCTCCGCTTCGAGCTTTACCGGCTCGGTGATGCTCAGCCCGTGCACGTCGAGGATGAGGTTGCCGTTGTCGGTGGTGAACGGCCGGCCGTCCTTCTCGCGCAGCCGCGGCGTGCCGCCGTGCTTCGTCAGCTCGCGCGCCACGTAGCTGCGCGCCATCGGGATCACTTCCACCGGCAGCGGAAACCTGCCCAGCACCGGCACGCGCTTGGATTCGTCGGCGATGCACACGAAGCGGCGGCTGGCCGCGGCCACGATCTTCTCGCGCGTCAGCGCGCCGCCGCCGCCCTTGATGAGGCGCAGGCGCGGATCGGCCTCGTCGGCGCCGTCCACGTAGATCGAGAGCGTTCCGGCGCTGTTGAGGTCGGTGACCGGAATGCCCGCTGCCTTCAGGCGCGCGGTGCTGGCCTCGGAGCTCGACACGGCGGCCGGCACGTCGGCGCGCCGCAGCGCCAGCGCGTCGATGAAGAAATTCACCGTCGAGCCGGTGCCGACGCCGAGGATCTCGCCGGGCTCGATGTACTTGAGCGCCGCTTCGGCGGCGGCCTTCTTGGCGGCGTCCTGGCTCACGTTCTGGTCCCGAAGATGGCGGTGCCGATGCGCACCAGGGTCGCGCCTTCGGCGATGGCCGCCTCGAGGTCGTCCGACATTCCGGCGGAAAGTGTATCGAGGTCGAAGCCGTCGCGGCGCAGGGCTTCGAACAGCTCGCGCAGCACGCGGTAGGCCGCGCGCGGATCCGCACCGGCGCGCGCGGGCGCCGGGATCGCCATGAGTCCGCGCAGCTTCAGTCCGGGCAGCGCCGCCACGGCGTGGCACAGTGCGGGCGCCCCCGCCGGGGCGATGCCCGACTTGCTCTGCTCGCCGGAAATGTTGACCTGCACGCAGACCTGCAGCGGCGGCGCCCCGGCAGGGCGCTGCGCCGACAGGCGCCGGGCGATCCTCTCGCGCTCCACGCCGTGCACCCAGTCGAAGTGCGCGGCGATGTCCGCGGTCTTGTTGCCCTGGATCGGGCCGATGAAGTGCCAGACCAGGTCCGCTCTCGCGGCCCGCAGTGCCGCGATCTTGGGCAGCGCTTCCTGCAGGTAGTTTTCGCCGAAGTCGCGCTGGCCGGCGTCCGCCGCGCGCACCAGCGCATCGGCGCCGAAGGTCTTGCCGACGGCGACCAGCCTGACGCCTGCCGCATCGCGCCCGGCGGCACGGCACGCGGCGGCCAGCCGCGCGCGAACTGCCGCAAGACGGTCGGCGATCGGCTCGCTGATGTGGGTCATCCGCTCTCATATTGCCGGACCGGACGAAGGCTTATAGTGTCCGGGCATCCGCGAGCGGGGGCCTCACGCAGCAATGGATATCGCGCAGCTATTGACGTTCGCCTACAAGCAGGGCGCCTCGGACCTGCACCTGTCGGCGGGCGTCGAGCCCATGATCCGTGTCGATGGCGACGTCAAGCGCATCAACTTGCCGCCGATGGACCACAAGCAGGTCCACGACATGATCTACGACATCATGAACGACAAGCAGCGCAAGGCCTACGACGAGTTCCTCGAGACCGACTTTTCGTTCGAGATCCCCGGCCTGTCGCGCTTCCGCGTGAATGCCTTCACCCAGAACCGCGGCGCCGGCGGCGTATTCCGCACCATCCCGTCGAAAATCCTGTCGCTCGAGGACCTCAAGTGTCCCGGCATCTTCAAGGACATCGCGGGCCTGCCGCGCGGCCTGGTGTTGGTGACGGGGCCGACCGGCTCCGGCAAGTCCACCACGCTGGCTGCCATCGTCAACCACATCAACGAGAACGAGGCGGGCCACATCCTCACCATCGAGGACCCGATCGAGTTCGTGCACACGCCGAAGAAGTGCCTGATCAACCAGCGCGAGGTGCACCGCGACACGCTCGGCTTCTCCGAGGCGCTGCGCAGCGCGCTGCGCGAGGACCCGGACTCGATCCTGGTCGGCGAGATGCGCGACCTCGAAACCATCCGCCTGGCGATGACCGCCGCGGAGACCGGCCATCTCGTGTTCGGCACGCTGCACACGACCTCGGCCGCCAAGACCATCGACCGCGTGATCGACGTGTTCCCCGCCGCGGAGAAGGACATGATCCGCGCCATGCTGTCGGAGTCGCTGCGCGCGGTGATTTCGCAGACGCTGCTGAAGAAGAAGGGCGGCGGCCGCGCGGCGGCGCACGAGATCATGATCGGCACGCCGGCGATCCGGAACCTGATCCGCGAGGCCAAGGTGGCGCAGATGTACTCGGCCATCCAGACCGGCTCCAAGGACGGCATGCAGACCCTGGACCAGTGCCTGAAGGACATGGTCAAGAAGGGCCTGGTGAACGTGGACGAGGCGCGCGGCAAGGCCGCCAACCCGAACGAGTTCGTGGCGTAGGGCAGGGCGGAGAACGACGATGGAACGCGAGCAGGCCATCAAGCTGGTGCAGCAGCTGCTGACGCTGATGAAGCAGAAGAACGGCTCCGACCTCTTCATCACTTCCGGCTTCCCGCCGGCGATCAAGGTGGACGGCCAGATGACGCCGGTGATGGACAAGCCGCTGTCGCCCGAGGCCTCGGCGATGATCATGCGGTCGCTGATGAACGACCGGCAGATCAAGGAATTCGAGTCCAGCAACGAGTGCAACTTCGCCATCGCGCCGCCGAACATCGGCCGCTTCCGCGTCAACGCCTTCGTGCAGCAGACCCGCGTCGGCGGCGTCATGCGAACCATCAACACCACGATCCCCACCTTCGACCAGCTCGGCCTGCCGGAGCAGCTGAAGAAGATCGTGATGGAGAAGCGCGGCCTGGTGCTGATGGTCGGCGGCACCGGCTCGGGCAAGAGCACCTCGCTGGCCGCGATGATCGGCTACCGCAACGAGAACTCGAAGGGCCACATCATCACGATCGAGGACCCGATCGAGTACGTCCACGCGCACCGGGGCTGCATCGTCAACCAGCGCGAGGTGGGCACCGACACCTTCTCCTGGGACAACGCGCTGAAGAACACGCTGCGCCAGGCGCCCGACGTGATCCTGATCGGCGAGGTGCGCACGCGCGAAGGCATGGAATACGCGGTGAACTTCGCGGAGACCGGTCACCTGGTGCTCGCCACGCTGCACGCCAACAGCTCCAACCAGGCGCTGGACCGCATCATCAACTTCTTCCCCGAAGAGAAGCGCGAGCAGCTGCTGATGGACCTGTCGCTGAACGTCAAGTCCATCATCAGCCAGCGGCTGGTGCGCAAGGAAGGCGGCGGCCGCGCCGCGGCGATGGAGATCCTGATCAACTCGCCGCTGATCGCCGACCTGATCTTCAAGGGCGAAGTGGCGGGCATCAAGGAGGTCATGGCCCGCAGCAACGAGCAGGGCATGATCACCTTCGACCAGTACCTCTTCCTGCTGTTCGAGGCCGGCACCATCAGCTACGACGAGGCGATCCGCAACGCCGACTCGCAGAACGAGCTGCGCCTGCGCGTGAAGCTCGAGTCCAAGCGCGCGCGCCAGAACCTGCTCGAGGACGAGGGAGTGAAGAAGATGCAGATGAAGGAAGACGAGAAAGCCAAGATGATGCGGCGCTGAGCCCGGGCCGAGGACCGAAGCCATGAGCACGCCCGCCCCCGCCGCTCCCATGATGCCGCTGCAGAAGCTGCTGCCGTTCCTGAAGCTGGCGGTGGACAAGAACGCGTCCGACCTGTTCTTCACCCCCAATTCGCCCGCGATGCTGAAGATCGAGGGCGAGATGATGGCCATCGGCAAGCAGCAGATGACCACCGAGATGATCCGCGACCTGGCCTACAGCATCCTGACCAAGGAGCAGCAGGACTACCTGCGCCAGAACCTCGAGATCGACCTCGCCACGCAGGCCGGCGGCATCGGCCGCTTCCGCGTGAACATCTTCCACCAGCGCGGCACCATCGGCATGGTGCTGCGCTACGTCAAGAGCCAGGTGCCGACGATCGAGGAGCTAGGCGTCCCCGAAGTGCTGAAGGACCTGATCATGCAGAAGCGCGGCATGATCCTGATGGTGGGCGCGACCGGCTCGGGCAAGTCCACCACGCTCGCGGCGATGATCAACCACCGCAACGAGAGCCGCACCGGCCATATCCTCACCATCGAGGATCCGATCGAGTTCCTGCATCCGAACAAGCGCTCGATCGTGAACCAGCGCGAGGTCGGGCAGGACACGCTGACCTACGACAACGCGCTGAAGAGCTCGCTGCGCGAAGCCCCGGACCTGATCCTGATCGGCGAGATCCGCAAGCGCGACACCATGGAAGCCTGCATCCAGCTGGCCAACACCGGCCACCTGGCGATCTCGACGCTGCACGCCAACAACGCCTACCAGGCGCTGCAGCGCATCGTGAACCTGTACCCGGACGAGCTGCGCGACCAGCTCTACATGGACCTGTCGCTGACGCTGCGCGCGATCGTGTCGCAGCGCCTGGTGCGCCGGAAGGACGGCCGCCGCTGCGCCGCCATCGAGATCATGGTCAACACGCCGTACGTGTCCGAGCTGATCCTGAGCAAGAAGATCGACGAGGTGAAGGAGGCGATGTCGCAGAGCTCGGACAAGGCGATGCAGACCTTCGACACCAGCCTGTTCAAGCTCTACAAGGACGGCCTGATCGACCTCGAGGAGGCGCTGTCGAACGCCGACTCGCGCACCAACCTCGAGGCCAAGATCAACTTCGGGGCGTAGTCCACGCGGCCGGGGAACGTCCCCGGCATGTTCAGGGCGGGGCCTCGTCCTCCGGGTCCACCCCGAACAGCTCCTCCGGCGGCGGATTGCCGTCGTAGACCAGGTTCATGCGCCGCTGCAGGTAGAGCGTGCGCACGAAGGCGTACCGGTCGAGCTGCTGCTCCATCAGGCGGTCCGCGGCGAAGAACTGCGCGCGCTCTTCCACCGTGTTCAGCGCGTTGGCGGCGAGATTCCAGTCGGTCGGCACCCAGTCGAGGTTCAGCGGGTTGGTGAACCAGTCCCCGCCGCGCCCGACCAGGTCGCGATTGTCGGTCGGGCCGATCAGCGGCAGCATCAGGTACCAGCCCGGCCCGAGGCCCCAGAAGCCGAGCGTCTGCCCGAAGTCCTCGGCATGCGCCTCGAGCCCGCCGGCCGCGGCGACGTCGAACAGCCCGGCGACACCGAAGGTGCTGTTCACGACGAAGCGCGCGAGATCCTCGCCGAACTGCTGCAGCTTGCCCTGGAGCAGGTCGTTGACGATGGTGCGCGGGTAGAACAGGTTGTCGAAGAAATTGGACACGCCGGTGCGCGCGAAGCCGGGCATCGCCTTGTCGTAGCCCTTCGCCACCGGGCGCAGCAGGTAGCGGTCGGCGGTCTCGTTGAAGACGTAGACCTTGCGATTGACCGCTTCCAGCGGATCCGAGGGATCGTCGGCAGGCGTGTGCGCGCAGGCCGACGCCATCAGCAGCGATGCGGCGGCGCTGGCGCGCAGATAGATCCGCCACCGGACGGTGTGCATGCGATCAGGATGACAGCTTTGTGCCGGCGCGCCCAAGCGCGCTCAGGCTGCGACGCGCAGGAGCTCTCCGAGCTCGAAGAAATCCACCAGCCGCCGCATCGCCGGCGGCAGGCCGGTGATGCGCAGCTCGCGGCCGCCGGCGCGGGCCAGCCGGGTCAGCTCGAGCAGCAGCGAGATGCCGGCGGTGTCGGCGTGGCCGACCGCCGAGAGGTCCAGCACCCACGGACCGGGCGGGGCGGCCTCGAGCGTGCGCAGCAGCTCGGCGCGGCGCTCCACGGCGGTGGCGAAGGTGAGGTCGCCGGCGACGGACGCCGCCGCGCCGGTCATGCTCAGCGGACCTTCGGCGCGCCGGCCGGCGTGATCTTGCCGCCCTGCTCGAGCTGCGCGATGACCTGGTCGAGGCTGCTGCTCTTGATCTGCGAGGTCACCTGGCCGCGGAAACCGGTGATGAGGCTGACGTTGTCCACGGTGATGTCGTAGATCTTCCAGTCCTCGCCGTTCTTCTTCATGGCGAAGCCCATCGGCACCGGCGCGCCGCGCGGGCGGATCACCTTCGACTGCACCGTGGTGGTGCTGGCGTCGGCGGCCATGCGCAGCGGTGCCCACTCGGTCTTCACCTGCGCGCCGTACTCCAGCAGCGCGTTGGCGTAGCTGCGGATCAGCATGTTCTTGAACGCGGCCTGGAAGCGGTCGCGCTGCTCGGCCGTCGCGGAACGGTTGTACTTGCCCAGGATCAGCTGGGTGATGTACGGCAGGTCGAAGTGCGGCGCGACCATCTGGTCCACCACCGTGTAGAACTTGGCCGGCTCGGCCTTGAATTCGGCCTGCCGCTGCTTGATGACGTCCTGCACCTGCGCGGTCGCGGTCTTGATGACCTCGTCGGGCGGCGTCGCCGCGGCCGCGGTGGCGGCGAGCACGAACGCGATCAGGGAAAGAGGAAGGTGCTTCATGGGTGTGCTCCAGTGGCAGCCGGTGCGGCCGCGTCGGCGCCGCCAGCGGGCGTGGCGCTGTCGGTCGCCTTTGAGACCAGGAATTGGCCGATGAGGTTCTCCAGCACCAGCGCGGACTGGGTGAACTGGATGCGGTCGCCGTCCTTGAGGTTCTCCTGGGCGCCGCCCGCCGACAGGCCGATGTACTGCTCGCCCAGCAGGCCGGCGGTGAGGATGTTGGCGGTGCTGTCGGCCGGAATGTTGTCGAAGCTCTTCTCGATCTCCAGGGTCACGCGCGCGTCGAACGAGTCGCGATCGATCTCGATGGACCGGACCCGCCCCAGCCGCACGCCGGCCATGGTCACGGCAGCGCCGGGCTTGAGGCCGCCGATGTTCTCGAACAGGGCGGTGACCTTGTAGCCCTGGCCTTCGCGCAGGCCGCTGACGCTGGCCACGCGGAAGGTCAGGATGAAGATCGCGCCGACGCCGAGCGCGAAGAACAGCCCGACCAGGATTTCCATCGCTCTGGATTGCATGATTCGTCCGCCTCAGCCCTCGAACATGAACGCCGTGAGCACGAAGTCCAGGCTCAGGATCGCGAGCGAGGACATCACCACCGTGGTCTTGGTCGCGTCGGACACGCCGGCCGAATTCGGCGCCGCGTGATAGCCCTGGAACACCGCGATCCAGCTTACGACGAAACCGAACACCACGGACTTCACCAGCCCGTCGACGATGTCTCGCAGGTGCACCTGGCTGTGGATCTGCGACCAGTAGGCGCCGTCGTCCACGCCCAGCAGGTTGACCCCGATCATGTGGCCGCCTGCGACCCCGATGGCCATGACCCCGAAGATCGCAGTCAGCACCGGCAGCGACAGCAGTCCGGCCAGGAAGCGCGGCGTGACCACGCGCTGCACCGGGTCCACCGCCATCATTTCCATGCCCGAGAGCTGGTCGGTGGCGCGCATCAGGCCGATCTCGGCCGCCAGCGCCGAGCCCGCGCGGCCCGCGAACAGCAGCGCGGTCACCACTGGCCCCAGTTCGCGCACGATGACCAGCGCCACGAACACGCCGAGCGACTCCTCGGCGCCGAAGCGCACCAGCGAGTGGTAGCCCTGCAGCGCCAGCACCATGCCGACGAAGGAGCCGGACACCACCACGATCACCAGCGACAGCACGCCGACCGAGTAGACCTGCTGGAACACCAGGCCGGGGCGCCGCAGCGCGGCGGGCACGTGCGACAGCACCGAGGCCAGAAACAGGTTGGCGCGCCCGGCGGCGTCCAGGTAGTCCAGCATCAGGGTCAGGCCCTGGCGCAGCGCGAGGGCGAGCCTCATGCGGCGGCTCCCGCGCCCATCAGGTCGGCGGCGTACGGCTGCTCGGCGCGCACGTGAAAGGGCACCGGGCCATCGTGCTCGCCCTTCAGGAACTGCTGCACCCAGGGCGATTTCGACGCGCGAATCTGCTCCGGCGTGCCGCGGTCGGCGATGCGGCCGGCCGCGATCATGTAGACGTCGTCGGCGATGTCGAGCGTCTCGCCCACGTCGTGCGACACGATCATGCTGGTCAGCCCGAGCGAGTCGTTGAGCGAGCGCACCAGGCGCTGCAGCACGCCGAGGTTGATCGGATCCTGGCCGGTGAACGGCTCGTCGTACATCACCATCTGCGGATCGAGCGCCACGGCGCGCGCGAAGGCGATGCGCCGCTGCATGCCGCCGGAGCACTCGTGCGGCGACAGCGCGGCGGCGCCGCGCAGGCCGACGGCCTCGAGCTTCAGCATCACGATGTCGCGGATCATCGCCTCGGGCAGGCGCGTGTGCTCGCGCAGCGGAAAGGCGACGTTGTCGAACACCGACAGGTCCGTCAGCAGCGCGCCGTGCTGGAACATCATCCCCATCTTCTGGCGCAGCGCGAACAGCTCCCGCCGCGGCAGCGCATGCACGTTCACGCCGTCGAACTCGATGGTGCCTTTCTGCGGCTTGTACTGCCCGCCGATCAGGCGGAACAGCGTCGTCTTGCCGATGCCCGACGGCCCCATCACGGCGGTGACGCGGCCGCGGCGCACGTCCATGTCCACGCCGTCGAAGATCACCCGCGGGCCGAACGCGAACGTCAGCCCGCGGATGCGGACCATCAGATCGTCGTTTGCCGTCGCCATGGGTGGTTGCTTGTCCGTTCCGGTTCAATGGCCTGCAGCGCGCGACATTCTAGTGCGACGTGCACCCGCTCGCCTCGGCCTGCAGCAGTCTACGTCCCGACGCACTGAATGGATGCTGAAAGGCCCGGCCGGCGGGACGGGAGCAGATCAGCCCAGTCCCAGCCGCTGCAGCAGCCGCGGCTCGAGGTCCGCGGCCACGCGCGCCACCTCCGCCGGGCCACCGAGCTCGCTGACCTGCGTCATCCGCAGGCCGCGGAAGCCGCAGGGATTGATCCGCGCGAAGGGCGCCAGGTCCATGGCCACGTTCAGCGACAGCCCGTGGTAGGTGCGCTGCTCGCGCACGCGCAGCCCCAGCGAGCCGATCTTGCGGTCGCCGACGTACACCCCGGGCGCCCCGGCGCGCGCCGCGGCCTCGATGCCGTATCCCGCGAGCGTGTCGACGAGGGCCTGCTCGATGCGCGTCACCAGCGAGCGCGTGCCGTAGCCCAGCCGCGCGAGATCCAGCAGCACGTACCCGACCAGCTGCCCGGGCCCGTGGTACGTCACCTGGCCGCCGCGATCGGATTGCACCACCGGAATGTCGCCGGCAGCGAGCACGTGCTCGGCCTTGCCCGCCTGTCCCTGCGTGAAGACCGGCGGGTGCTCGAGAAACCAGATCTCGTCCGGTGTCGCGGCGCCGCGCGCCAGCGTGAACTCGCGCATGGCGGCGAAGGTGGATTCATAGGGCAGGGTGCCGAGGTGCTTGACGACGGGGCCCGGGGATCGGGCCTCTGGGTTCGGGTGCTGCATCGCCTGGTTCATCCCATTCGCTCCCCTAGCCCCCAGCCCCCAGCCCCTTCTTCTCCTTCTGGAACAGCTCCCACGCCCGTTTCCATCTTGGCCCCGGGCGTCCGCCGCCGGCCGGCTCGCCATCGAGCCGCGTCACCGGCAGCACTTCGCGCACCGTGCTGGCCAGCCAGATTTCCTGCGCGTGCAGCAGCTCGCTGAGGTTCAGGTCGCGCTCGCGCACGTCCTGGCCGTCGGCGCGCAGGAGCCGGAGCAGCACTTCGCGCGTGACGCCAGGCAGGATCTCGTGGCTCAGGGGCGGAGTCACGACCGCGCCGTCCAGCACGGCGAAGACGTTGCTGGATGCGCCTTCGGTGACACGGTCGCCGCGGACGAACAGGGCCTCGTTGCAGCCGTGCTCGCGTGCATGCTGGATCGCCATCACGTTCGGGAGCAGGCCCACGGACTTGATGTCGCAGCGCCCCCAGCGAACGTCCGGTCGCGTCACCACGGCGACGCCGTCGGCGAGGGCTGCCGGCGATGCCGGCGGCAGCGGCTGGCAGAAGCCGATCACGGTCGGACGTGCGCCTTCGGGGAAGGCGGCAGTGCGCGAGACGTCGGTGCCGCGCGTGACCTGCAGGTAGACGCTGAGATCGCCCCCTCCGTTGCGATCGACCAGTTCCTGCACCAGGCGCTCCCAGCCGGCCGCGGTGTGCGGGTCGCGGATGGCGATCTCGCGCAGGCTGCGCGCCAGCCGGCGCACGTGCCCGTCGAGCGCGAAGGGGCGGCCGCCGTAGGCCGCCAGCACCTCGTACACGCCGTCGGCGAACAGCAGGCCGCGATCGAGCACGGACACGCGCGCGTCCGCCAGCGGCAGCCAGGCGCCGTTGACGTGCGCGATCGCCTGGCTCATGAGCCGAGCAGGGACTGGATCCAGAGACGCAGCGAATCCACCAGCCGGCGCCACCATCCGCCCAGCGGCAGGTCCGCCAGCGCCACCAGCGGTTCGGTGCGCAGGGTCTTGCCGTCGAGCGTCACGGTCAGCGTGCCGACCTTCTGGCCGGCCTTCACCGGCGCGAAGATCGTGCCGTCCACGTGCGTCTGCACCTGCAGCCTGCCGGCGGCGCCTCGCGGCACGCTCACCACCAGCGGCTGCAGCACGCCGAGCGCCAGGTCGGTGCGTTCGCCCTTCCACGCGCGCAGGGTGGCCAGGGGCGCGTTCGGCGCCGCGGCCTGCGCGGTCTCGAAGAAGCGGAAGCCGTAGTTCAGCAGCGCCTGCGCTGCCTGCGCGCGGCTTTCCTCGTTCTTCGCGCCCATCACCACGGCCACCAGCCGGCGGCCTTCGCGCACGGCCGAGGCGGCGAGGTGGTAGCCGGCCTTCTCGGCATGGCCGGTCTTGATGCCATCGACCGTCGGATCGCGGCCGAGCAGCAGGTTGCGGTTCGGCTGGCGGATGCCGTTGTAGGCGTAGTCCTTTTCCTTGAAGAGGCCGTACTCCTCCGGGAACTCGCGCAGCAGCGCCTGGCCCAGCCGCGCGATGTCGTGCGCGGTCGTGTACTGCTCCGGGTCCGGCACGCCGGTGGCATTGACGAAGTGGCTGTGCGCCAGGCCGATGCCCCTGGCGTACTGGTTCATCAGCGCCGCGAACGTCGCCTCGTCGCCGCCCAGGTGCTCGGCCAGCGCGATGCTGGCGTCGTTGCCGGACTGCGTGATGATCCCGTGCAGCAGCGCCTCCACCGGCACGCGCTTGCCGACCTCGATGAACATGCGCGATTCCTTCGAATCGATGCCCTGGCGCCAGGCCTTTTCGCTGACCAGCACTTCGTCCGCCAGCTTCACGCGGCCGTGGCGCAGCTCGTCGAAGGCCACGTACACCGTCATCAGCTTGGTCAGGCTCGCCGGCTCGATGCGCGTGTCGGGCTCGTGGCCCGCGAGCAGCTGGCCGCTCGCCGGATCGAGCAGCGCATACGAGACGACGGGCAGCTCCGGCGGCTCGGGCACGGCCATGGCCAGCACGGCGGGAGCGGCGAGGGCGCAGAGCGTGACGGCGAGGCGGCGGAGCATGGAAGTCGGGTGGCGCGGCGGGCGGGGGATTTTACGCGGGAAGCTCAGTCCCCGACCGGCCTTGCGTCCACCTGTGCGGCCGCGAGCCGCTGCTGCGCGGCGGCCAGCGTCGCCGCGTCGGCGAAGGGCCCGATCAGCACCCGGTGCACGGTCCGATCCTCCAGGTCCTGTGTGCGGATCTGCACCGGCTTCACGCCCAGGTCCGCCACGCGCTCGCGGACGGCCACGGCATCGATCGGGTCCTCGGTGATGGCGGCTTCGAGGAAGCGGTGCGTCGACGGCTGGCCGGGCGTGATGGCCTCCACCTCGACGGGGCCGGAGCCATGGTCGAGGAGGTCGAGCTTGCCGGCCGCCGCATAAGACAGGTCCAGGATGCGGTCGCGCCGGAACGGTCCGCGGTCGTTGACCTTCACCACCACCTGCCGGCCGTTGGCGAGGTTGGTCACGCGCACGTAGGTGGGCACCGGCAGCGTCTTGTGCGCGGCGGTCATGCCGAACATGTCGTAGGTCTCGCCGCTCGAGGTGCGCTTGCCGTGGAACTTGGTGCCGTACCACGAAGCGACGCCGCGCTCGCGGTAGCCAGCCGCGCTGCGCAGCACGTAGTAGGTGCGGCCCTCGATGTCGTATTGCGCCGGGTTGCCGTAGC
Source organism: Binatia bacterium (assembly GCA_035526525.1). GTDB lineage: Bacteria > Pseudomonadota > Gammaproteobacteria > Nevskiales > Nevskiaceae > JACPFV01. The sequence goes on along the minus strand of DATLCG010000018.1, from coordinate 23,698 downwards.
GGCTCACGGGCTCGGCGCGGGGCACCGCGTCGGGGACGTCCAGGAAATCCGCCGGCACCACGCGCGGCGCGCTGTCCTCCTTCACGCCGCCGCAGGCCGCCAGCAGCAGCGCGAGCGCCGCGGCGGCGGGGCGGGGCGCTCGCACGCTCAGTGACCGGTCCCCAGAAACAGCCGGTACGCCGGGTTGTCCGTCTCCTCGCGATACTCGTAGCCCAGCGCGTCGAGCGTGCGGAACGCGGCGGCGCGCTCGGCCCGCGGCACCTGCAGTCCCGCCAGCACGCGGCCGTAGGCGGCGCCGTGGTTGCGATAGTGAAACAGCGAGATGTTCCAGCGGCTGCCGACGGCGTCGAGGAAGTCGAGGCAGGCGCCGGGGCGCTCGGGAAACTCGAAGCGCAGCAGCATCTCGTCGGGCAGGCCGGGGCAGCGGCCGCCGACCATGTAGCGGACGTGCACCTTGGCCATCTCGTTGTCGGTGAGGTCGGCCACCGCGTAGCCGTCGTCGCGCAGCAGCTTCACGATGCGCGGCCGCTCGGCGGGGTCGTCACCGAGCTTCACGCCGACGAACAGGTGCGCCTCGGCCGGGGAGGCGTAGCGGTAGTTGAACTCCGTGATCGTGCGCCGGCCGAGGTGCGCGAGGAAGCGCTTGAAGCTGCCCGGCTTCTCGGGGATGGTCACCGCCAGCAGCGTCTCGTGCGCATCGCCGATCTCGGCGCGCTCGGCGATGTGCCGCAGCCGGTCGAAGTTGACGTTGGCGCCGGAGCAGATCGCCACCACGGTCTGGCCCGCACGCCGCCGGCCTTCTTGCGCCCAGCGCTTCAGGCCCGCGATCGCGAGCGCGCCGGCCGGCTCCGGCAGCGCGCGGTTCTCGTAGAACGCGTCGCGCACCGCGGCGCAGATCTCGTCGACGCCGACCAGCACCATCTCGTCCACCAGGTGACGCGCGACGCGAAACGGCTCCGCTCCCGCCTGCTTCACCGCGACCCCGTCCGCGAACAGGCCGACCTGCGGCAGCGTCACGCGCCGCTTCGCCTTGAGCGCCGCCGTCATGCAGGCGGCGTCCTCGGGCTCGACGCCGACGATCTTCACCTGCGGCCGCACCGCCTTCAGGTAGGCCGCGACGCCGGCGATGAGCCCGCCGCCGCCGACCGGCACGAACACGGCGTCGGGCGGGTCGTCACGCAGCTGCTGGAGGATCTCGCGCCCGATGGTGCCCTGGCCCGCGATCACGTCCGGGTCGTCGTAGGGATGCACCATCGCCAGTCCGCGCGACGCCGCCAGCCCGCGCGCGTGCGCAGCGGCCTCGTCGTAGGTGTCGCCGTGCAGGACGATGCGGCCGCCGAGCACGCGCACCGCGTCCACCTTGATCGGCGGCGTGGTGCGCGGCATGACGATGGTCGCGACGATGCCGAGCTTGCGCGCCGCCAGTGCCACTCCCTGCGCGTGGTTGCCTGCGGAGGCGGTGACCACGCCTGCGGCCCGCTCGGCGGTGCCGAGCCGCGCCATCCGGTTGTAGGCGCCACGCAGCTTGAACGAGAAGACCGGCTGCAGGTCCTCGCGCTTGATCCAGACCTGGTGGCCGAGCCGGGCGGAGAGCCTGGCGGCGCGCTCGAGCGGCGTGACCTGCGCGACGTCGTAGACACTCGCGAGCTCGATCCGCGCGCGGTAATCGGCGAGCAGCCGCTGCACGCTTTTCGTCCGGGCGCCGGCGGCGCCCTGCGCCACGGTCCGGCTGCGCGCTGCGGCTTTCACGACGGGTCCCTGTCGAAGTTTGTCCACTATTATAGGCGCGCCGGTCCGACGGCCTTTCGAAAAACGCTCGCGCGCACGCGCCGCCACGACGCCTCCCATGACTCCTTCCGATCGCGCCACGCCGGAGCTGATCGCCTTCGTTGGCGGCGGCCAGATGGGCGCCGCGCTGGCGGGCGGGCTGATTGCGGCCGGACACGCCGCCGCCCGGCTGCGGGTGGCGGAGCCGGACGCGGCGCGCGCGGCGGCGCTGGCCCGCCAGCTCGGCGTGGACGTGCGCGCGCGTGCGGCCGACGTGGTCGCCGGCGCCGCTGCGGTGGTGCTCGCGGTCAAGCCGCAGTCGATGCGCGAAGCCCTGGCCGGGCTGCGCGTCGCGGAGTCGGCCGTCGTCATCTCGATCGCGGCCGGCGTGCGCACCGCGACGCTGCGCGAGCTGCTCGGCGGTCACGCCCGCATCGTGCGCGCCATGCCCAATACGCCGGCACTGCTGCGCGCCGGCATCACCGGGTTGCATGCCGCGCCGGGCCTGGACGCCGCCGCGCGCGCGCTGGCCGAGCGGGTGCTCGGCGCGGTCGGCGCCACCTGCTGGGTGCCGGAGGAAGCGCAGCTCGACGCCGTCACCGCCCTGTCCGGCTCCGGGCCGGCGTACTACTTCCTGCTGACCGAGGTGCTGCGCGACGCCGGCGTGGCGCTCGGCCTGGATCGCGCCACCGCGAGCGCACTGGCGGAGAAGACCTTCACCGGCGCCGCGCGCATGGCCGGCGACGGCAAGGACGTCGCCGAGCTGCGCGCGAACGTCACGTCGAAGGGCGGCACGACCGAAGCCGCGGTGGCAGAGCTGGAGCGCAACGGCGTGCGCGAGCTGTTCAAGAATGCGCTGCAGGCGGCCGCGCACCGCAGCGCCGAGCTCGGCGACGCCCTGTCCCGAGCCCCGAGTCCCGAGTCCCGAGCCCCGTAGATCCGATGGCCAACGCCGACAACGCCCTGCTGTTCCTGTTCAGCACCCTGTTCGAGCTGTACCTGTGGGTGCTGCTGCTGCGCATCCTGCTGCAGCTGGTACGGGCCGACTTCTACAACCCCATTTCGCAGCTGATCTGGCAGGTGACCCAGATGCCGGTGCGGCCTCTGCAGGTGGTGCTGCCGAAAGTGCGCCGCTTCGACACCGCGGCCGCGGTGTTGGCCTGGGCCGTGGCGCTGGCGTACGTCTACGTCGCGTGCTGGCTGCTGCACCAGAGCGTCGGCTTCGTCGCCATCGCCTGGTACGCGCTGCTCAAGCTGCTGGTGCTGCTGCTGAACCTCTACACGCTGTCGCTGTTCGTGCAGGCGATCCTGTCGTGGGTCGGGCCCGGCGTGAGCAACCCGGCCGGCAGCATCCTGTGGAGCATGAACGAGCCGCTGCTGCGGCCGGTGCGTCGCGTGATCCCGCCGATGTCCGGGCTCGACCTGGCGCCGCTGGTCGTGATCCTGCTGCTGCAGGTGGCGAACCGCCTGGTGCCGCTGCCCGGCCTGCTGCGCTAGTGGGCGAGCGCGCCGCCGGCTCGGTCGGCCTCGTCACGCCGCGCAAGATCGCCATCGAGCGCCCGCTGACGCTCGACGGCGGCCGCTCGCTGCCGCGGCACGAGCTGATGGTGGAGACCTACGGCAGCCTCAACGCCGCGCGCAGCAACGCGGTGCTCGTCTGCCACGCACTGTCGGGCGACCATCACGCCGCGGGCGTTCACGACGCCGTCGACGCCAAGCCCGGCTGGTGGGACAACTGCATCGGCCCCGGCAAGCCGCTCGACACCGACCGCTTCCACGTGGTCGCTCTGAACAACCTGGGCGGCTGCCGTGGCTCCACCGGCCCGAACACGCCGAACCCCGACACTGGCAAGTTCTGGGGACCCGACTTCCCGATCGTCACGGTGCGCGACTGGGTGCGCTCGCAGGCGCTGCTGGCGGACGAGCTCGGCATCCGGCGCTGGGCCGCCGTCATCGGCGGGAGCCTCGGCGGCTTCCAGGCCATGCAGTGGGCGGTCGATTTTCCCGATCGGATCGGGCACGCCATCGTCATCGCGTCGGCGCCGCGGCTGTCCGCGCAGAACATCGCCTTCAACGAGATCGCCCGGCAGGCGATCCTGTCGGACCCGGAGTTTCACGGCGGGCATTTCTACGAGCATGGCGTGGTGCCGTCGCGCGGCCTGAAGCTGGCGCGGATGCTCGGCCACATCACCTACCTGTCGGACGAGGCGATGCGCGCCAAGTTCGGCCGCGTGCAGCGCGAGGCGCAGTTCCGCTTCGACTACGACGTCGAGTTCGAGGTCGAGAGCTACCTGCGTCACCAGGGCCAGTCCTTCGTGGACCGCTTCGACGCCAATACCTACCTGCTGATGACCAAGGCGCTCGACTACTTCGACCCGGCGCGAGAGCACGGCCAGGACCTCGCGGCGGCCTTCGCGCGCGCGGCGGCGAAATTTTTGGTGATCGCGTTCACCAGCGACTGGCGCTTCTCCCCGCAGCGCTCGCGCGAGATCGTGCGCGCGCTGGTGCAGGCGGGCCGCGACGTCAGCTACGCGCTGGTGGACTCGCAGCTGGGGCACGACGATTTCCTGATGACGCAGCCGGAGTACCACCGCATCCTGCGGACCTACTTCGACCGCATTGCCGCGGAGGTGCGGACTTCATGAGCGCCGCGTCGCTGCCCGTGCTGCGCCCCGACCTCGAGCCGATCGCGGAATGGATCCCCGCCGGCAGCCGCGTGCTCGACCTGGGCTGCGGCGACGGCACGCTGCTGGCCTACCTCGCCGCCGCACGCGGCGTGCGCGGCTACGGCCTGGAGATCGATCCCGACAACATCGCGCGCTGCCTTGCCGCCGGCGTCAACGTGATCGAGTCGGACGTGGACGAGGGCCTGAAGGACTTCGACGACGCCAGCTTCGACTACGTGGTGATGACCCAGGCGCTGCAGGCCACGCAGCGCCCGGACCGCGTGGTGCAGGAGATCCTGCGGGTCGGCAAGGCCGGCATCGTCACCTTCCCCAACTTCGGCCAATGGCGCGCACGCCTGGCGCTGGCCAGCGGCCGGATGCCCGTGACGCGGGCGCTGCCCGAGCAGTGGTACGACACGCCCAACATCCACCTCTGCACGGTGCGCGACTTCGAAGCCCTCGCCGCGCAGCGCCGCTGGCGCATCCAGCGCCGCAGCCTCATGACCCACGCGCATCGCGACGGGCCGCTGATCCGGTTGCTGCCGAACCTGTTCGCGGAAGTGGCGCTGTACCAGCTGCAGCGCGGGTAGGTTTCGCGCCGGCAGAATCGCCCCGCACCGGGCCGACAGCGCCTATCGTCGGCGACGTTTCGGCGCGCCGGCGGCAACTCGACGCGCGGCCGCGCGGACGTTTTCCGGCGGTTGCAGGACCGAATCGATGAGGCGATCGAGCTCACCCTCGAATTCGGCAAGCTGGCCGTCCAGGATCAATTGACTCAGGCCGTGCGCCAGGCTCCAGGCGCGGATCGCCGCGGTGAGCGCGCGGGCATCGTCCAGCGGAAGTCCCAGCGCTGCAGCGGCTCCGGCCCGCAGGGCATCGAACGCCAGGGTCGACGACGAGTCGAGCGCCGCGTCCTTGCGGAACTGCCTGCCGAACATCAGCCGAAACAGTGCAGGATGGTCCCGTGCGAAGCGGACATAGGTGCGCCCGGCGGCCCGATGACGCTGCATCGGGTCCTGGTGCGCGGCCACCGCCTTGCCTTGTTCCGTGGCCATGCGGGTGAAACCGCCGGCAGCAAGCGCGGCGAGCAGGGCTTCCTTGTCGGCGAAGTGACGATAAGCCGCGTTGGGCGACACGCCCGCCATGCGCGCGAGCTCGCGCAAGCTGATGTCGGCGTGGCCTTTCCGTGCGAGCTGCTGGTTCGCGATGTCCAGCAGGGCTTCCCGCAGGTTGCCGTGGTGGTACGTCTTCCGGGTCATGTTGACAGTGTCCACACGTCGGGATCATCCTATGTGGACACTGTATACATCAAGCCGTCCGGAGGCCAGGGATGTCGAAGCTCGCACGTGTGCTGCCTTCGGCGGTTGCATGGATCTCCAGCCGCCTGCAAGCCGGTGCCCCGGTGGAAGGGGCCAATCCGTATCTCGAGGGTGCTTTCGCGCCGGTGCACGAAGAGCGCACGGAAACGTCATTGCGCGTCACCGGCCGGATTCCGCGGGACCTGGAGGGATTGTTCACGCGCATCGGCCCCAATCCGGTGCGGCCCCCGAATCCAGGGTCCTACCACTGGTTCGCTGCCGACGGCATGGTGCATGGGCTGCGCCTGAGTGATGGCGAGGCGCTGTGGTATCGCAATCGATGGGTCGGCGGCGACGAAACACAACGTGCGCTGGGTCGCCCGCCGCTCGGCGGGCCGCGCCATGGCGTCTTCGACGTGGTCAACACCAATGTGCTGGCCCACGGCGGCCGCATCTGGGCGGTCAACGAGGGGGGAGCGATACCCGCCGAGCTCGATGGCGGACTCGACACGGTCGGCCGCAGCTTGCTGTCCAGTACCTTGTCCAGACCCTTCACCGCGCATCCGCGCCTCGACCCGCTGACCGGCGAATTGCATGCGATCTGCTACGACGGCGGTCCTCGCCGGGCCGCGGATCACGTCGTCATCGGAGCCGACGGCGACGTGAAGCGCATCGTTCGCATCCCGCTGAAACATGCGCCGATGATCCACGACTGCGCCATCACCGCGCGCTACGTGCTCATCCTCGATCTGCCCGTGTCCTTCTCGTTTCGGGCGTTCCTGCGCGGATCCGCAATGCCGTACCGCTGGAACGACGCCCACCCGGCCCGGATCGGCCTGTTGCCCCGCGCCGGCGACGCGGACGATGTCATCTGGTGTGGCATCGATCCCTGCTTCGTCTACCACGTCGCGAATGCGTACGAGGATGAGCACGGGTGTGTCGTTCTGCATGCGGTCGTGCACGACAAGGTGTTCGACCCGCCGACGCATCGCGCAGCCCAGAGGCGCATCACCTTCGAGGAATGGATCGTCGACCCGCGATCAGGGTCCGTGGCGCGGCGGGTGCTTGCCGACGAGCCGCAGGAATTTCCGCGCATCGACGAGTCGCGGACCGGGACACGGCATCGCTACGTCCATACGGTCGGATTCAGGATCGGCGGCCGTGAAAGCCAGCCGCTGTTCCGCTATGACCTGCTCACGGGCAGGCGCGAACGCCACGACTTCGGGCCAGGCCGCATTCCTGGCGAGGCGGTGTTCGTGAAGCGCCGCGCGGGCTCTTCGGAGGAGGATGGCTGGTTGCTGACCTACATCCATGATGAAACGACGCAAACCTCGGACGTCGTCATTCTGGATGCGTCCGATGTTGCCGCAGGGCCGATCGCGACCGTGCATCTGCCCACCCGGGTTCCCATGGGCTTTCACAGCACATGGATTGCGCGGCCCGCGGCGGACTCACGCTGAGCCCGGACGCGGACCCGCGCGGAGCCCGCGCCGCGACTACGACTTCCGGGGCACCACCAGCAGCACCACCCCGAGCACCAGCGCACCGACGCCCGCCCACAGCGGGATGTTGACGTGCTCCTTCTCGTCCACCGACAGGTGCAGCGAGCCGACGTTGGCGGTGTGGCGGTCCTTGGTGAAGGAGAAGCCTCCGTACATGAGGCCGAGGGCGCCTGCGACGATGAGCAGGATGGCGACGATGCGGATGGGAGTCATGGGCACTCCAAAGGCGCCGGCGCGAAGGGCCGGCTTCGCTGCTTGGACCGCGCTATTTCGCCGGCCGCGGCTCCAGACTGAGAACGACGTCCCAATGTCCGGGTGCGACGGGCATCACGGAAAGCCGGCTGCCGGCCTGGAGCAGGCGAAAGCCTTTCAGCTTCGCCGCGTGCGCCTTCAGCATCGCCAGCGTGACCGGCGCGCGCAGGTGGCGCCGGTACTTCACGTCCACCAGGTGCCAGCGCGGCTGCTGCCGCGTCGCCGCCGCGTCGTAGTACGGACTCTTGCGGTCGAACTGCGTGGGATCGGGATAGGCGGGCGTCGCGATCTCCATGATCCCGTAGACGCCCGGGACCTCGCAGCTCGAGTGATAGAAGAACGCGAGATCTCCGGGCTGCATGCCGTCGCGCATGAAGTTGCGCGCCTGGTAGTTGCGCACGCCGCTCCAGGGCTCGGTGCCGCGCTGCTTCAGGTGATCGATGCCGAAGGTGTCGGGCTCAGACTTCATCAGCCAGTGCTTCACCGGAATCTCCGCACGCCCTGCTCGGTCACCACCGCGTCGAGGCGCGCATCGTGCGGCTCCGACGGCACCGCGTCCACGCGCTGCAGCGCATAGGCATAGCCGACGCGCCGCGGCCGCCCGGGGCGGGTGCCGGACAGCAGCCGATCGTAGTAGCCGCCGCCCATGCCGAGCCGCCGGCCCGAGTCGTCGAACGCCACCAGCGGCAGCACGATCGCATCCAGCCTGGCCGCGCGCGCACCGCCGGGCGGCTCGGCGATGCCGAAGCGGTTGCTGCGCAGCAGCCGGCCCAGCGCGACGAAACGCATCGCCCCGCCGGTGACGATGCGTGGCACGAACAGCGCGCAGCCGGCCTGGCGCAGCGCGGCCACCAGCGGAGCGGTGTCCAGCTCCGCACCGAACGAGAGGTAGACGGCCACGCGCCGCGCGCCCCAGCGGCGGCATGCGCGCGCCAGGTGCGTCGCGGCGCGCTGGGCGGCGCGGCGGCGCTGGGCAGGGGGGATGCGGGAGCGCGCGAGGCGCAGCTCGCGGCGGAGATCGATCTTGGTCGGCATCAGCCGCACCACTTCCGGCGATTCGCTTCGCAAACCGCCGGAAGTGGTGCCTCCCGCCTGTGCCGTCGCGCGTCTTCGACCTTGAGACAAAGTCTCAAGTGGGCGCCACGCCGTGCCTTCGGGCTTTCCGCTACGAGGCGGACCTGCACTCCCGGCTCGGGTTCTGGCTCCCGTGGTGACAATTTAGGCTCAAGGGGTTCCCGACGTTCGTCGAGCACCGCAGGAGACACCGAGGTCAGTGTCCGCGCGGCTGGTGCGCGTGTCCAGTCCGGAAAAGTTCCGGTGAAACGGGGGAAGCGGGCTGTCAATCCGTTGACAGCGTGCTTTCGATGTCGAGCTTGAGCTGGCGCACACGCTCGAGCATCGCGGGGTCGGCTGCGGGGCCGGCGCCGTCGACGCCCCGGATTGCCAGCAGCTCGCGCGCCAGGTTCAGCGCCACCATCACGGCGATGCGCTCCGAGCCGAGCGCCTTGCCGCGCTTGCGGATCGCGCTCATTTTTTCGTTCACCAGGTCCGCCGAAGCCACCAGCGCCTCGTGCTCGTCGGGCGGGCACTCGACCTGGTAGTCCTTGCCCATGATGCGCACAGGCACGGACAGGCGCTTGCCCTCGGCCATCGTCAGCCCGCGTCCTGCTGCGTCTCGAGCGAGCGGATGCGCGTGATCACGCCCTCGATGCGCTTGCGCAACTCGGCGTTGAGCGCCAGCAGGCGATCGCGTTCCTGCAGAGCGCGGCGGCGCTCCAGGCGGGCCTGCTGGAATGCCGCCAGCAGCCTCTGGATGCGCTCTTCCAGCGCAATGATTTCGTTCTCGAGGATCGGCGGCCCGGCCATGCTGCAAGTATACAGGCCCGATGTCCGGATCGAGCCGCAAAAAAGCCCCGCTGCCGGCGGCGGCAGCGGGGCGGTGTGCGCGGACTAGTCGATGGTGACGAAGAACGCGTTGTTGCCGCGGCGCACCAGCAACAGCAACGCCTTCTCGCCGTCACCGGCGAGCTTCTCGAACTGCTCCATCGTCGCGACGCGCTTGCGGTTGACCGCGATGATGACGTCGCCGGTACGCAGGCCGTTGCGTGCCGCCGGGCTGCGCGGCGCCACGCGACGCACCGCGATGCCGCCGCGCTCGGCTTCGTCGGCCGCATTGCTCTCGTCGGCCGGGGCGAACTGCGCGCCCGCCAGGCCGGGATGCAGCTTGCCGCCCGAAGAGGCCTGCTCGGTGTCCTTGCCGATCGTGACCCTCACGTTCAGCGGCTTGCCGTCGCGCAGGACCTTCAGGTCCACGCTGTCGCCGACCTTCATCACGCCGACCAGGTTGCGCAGGGTCTGGAAATCGCGCAGCTCCCTGCCGTTGGCCTCGACCAGGATGTCCTCGCGCTTGATGCCGGCCTTGGCGGCGGGCGAGCCGGACACGACCTGCGTCACCAGCACGCCGCGCGCCACCGGCAGGCCGAACGCCTTGGCCAGCTCGGGCGTGAGGTCCTGGCCGCCCACGCCGATGCGGCCGCGCTCGACCGAGCCGTGCTCGACGATCTGCTTCAGCACGAACTGGGCCTGGTTGGCCGGAATGGCGAAGCCGATGCCGGCGCTGGTGCCGGTGCGCGACACGATCTGGCTGTTGATGCCGACCAGCTCGCCGCGCAGCGTCAGCAGCGCGCCGCCGGAATTGCCCGGATTGATCGCCGCGTCGGTCTGGATGAAGTTCTCGTACCCGCGGCCGGTCAGCGAGCCCAGGCCGGAGCGGCCGAGTGCGCTGACGATCCCGGAGGTCACGGTCTGGCCGATGCCGAAAGGATTGCCGACGGCGACGACGAAGTCGCCGACCTGCAGCCTGTCGGAGTCGAAGAAGTTGAGCGCGGTGAGCTTGTCCGCCTTGATCTGCACCACCGCCAGATCGCTCGGCGGATCGGACCCGACCAGCTTGCCGTCGAAGGTGCGGCCGTCGTTGAGCGTCACCTGGATCTTCTCGGCCTGCTCGACCACATGGTGGTTGGTCAGGATGTAGCCCTTGCCGGCGTCCACGATCACGCCGGAGCCGGCCGCGGCGAATTCCTGCTGCTGCGGCTCGTCGTCCTGGTCGGGCACGCCGAAGAAGTGGCGGAAGAACGGGTCCTGCATCAGCGGGTTTTCCACCTGCATGTGGCCGCTGATGGAGATGTTCACCACCCCGGGCAGGACCGTCTTCAGCATCGGCGCCAGCGTCGGCGTGCTGCCGAGCAGCGCCGGCGGGACGTCGGCGGCGACGGGTGCGCTCTGCGCGAAGGCGGCGGCCACGAGCAGCGGGGCGAGCGTGAAGGCGATGCGTTTCATGGTGCGGGTCCTGTCGCGGAAATCGGCGGAATGTCGGGCTCTATGGGAACTGCACCGAGGGATTCAAGGCATAGACACCGGTCAGCGCAGCGCTGGCCAGCACGTGTCCCTGGATCGCGCGCTTCACGTCGGCCGCGGTGAAGTCCCCGGAAACCGGGCAGCGGTCGAGGTCCAGCGCGTGGACCTCGAAGCGGTAGCGGTGTGGGCGCTCGTCGTTCCACGGCGGACACGGCCCGTCGTAGCCGCGGTAGGTGCCCTCCATGTCCTTGTCGCCCTTGAACCATCCGGTGTAATCGTTGAGGCCCTGGCGGCTGCCCGCCGGGCCCTTCAGCTCCTGCTTGCCGCGCGGCACAACACCGCGCGAGCACGCACCTTCTTCCAGCTGCTGCACCGCGGCCGGGACGTCCACCAGGACCCAGTGCACGAAGTCGGCGCGCGGCAGCGAGGCCGGCACGCTGCGGCCTTCGCGGTTGACGTCGTCGGGCCGGGTCGGCGCATCGCCGTCGATGCAGAGCAGCACGAAGCTGCGGCTGCCGGCGGGCGCGCCGCTCCACGAGAGCCCGGGATTGAGGTTGTCGGCAAGGCGCACGTGCGTCTTCGGGTCGGCGACCGCGAACGCGCAGCGTCCGGGGATCGCCCCGCCGTCACGGAAGCTCTGGCTGGTCAGTTTCATCGGGTCTGACTCCTCAGGATGCGGGTCAGGGAAAAAAGGTCGCGGCCTTGAGGCGTGCGATGCCACCGGCGAGCCGCTCGGCCAGTCCCCGGTGCCGCTTGAAGCGCAGCTCGTGGAGGTCCGCGTCCTTCGACCGCTCCAGCAGCCAGTCGTCGCTGGTCTTCAGCTCGTCCACCAGCTTCAGCGAGATCGCGCGCGTGCCGAACCAGTGCTCGCCGGTGGCCACTTCCGCGAGCGACACCTGCGGACGGTTCTCGACCAGGAACGACTTGAACAGCGCGTGGGCGTCGTCCAGCATTTCCTGGAATTTCTGGCGGGCTTCGGCGGTGTTCTCGCCGAACACCGTCAGCGTGCGCTTGTACTCGCCGGCGGTGTGCAGCTCGAAGTCGACGTCGTGCTTCTTCAGCAGGCGGTTGAAGTTCGGCAGTTGCGCGACGACGCCGATCGAGCCGAGGATCGCGAAGGGCGCCGCCACGATGCGGTCGGCGACGCAGGCCATCAGGTAGCCGCCGCTGGCGGCGACCTTGTCCACGGCCACGGTCAGCCTCACCTTGTGCTCGCGCAGCCGTCGCAGCTGCGACGCCGCCAGCCCGTAGCCGTGCACCACGCCGCCCTCGCTCTCGAGGCGCACGAGCACCTCGTCGCCGTCGCGCGCCACCTGCAGGATCGCGCTGATTTCTTCCCGCAAGGAGCTGACCGCGGTCGCGCCGATGTCGCCGTGGAAGTCGAGCACGTAGACGCGCTGCCGGACCGGCGCCGTGCCCTTCTTCAGCGCCTTCGCGCGCGCCTTGTCGGCGGCCTTGCGCGCCTTCCGCTCCCTCTTGAGTTCGTCGCCGCTCAGCAGCGAATGCTTCAGGGCATCGCCGAGGTCGCGGAAGCGGTCGTTGAGGCTCTTGACCTCGAGGTGATCGGTCGCGTGCTGCCGCACCTGGCGAACCAGGCCGACGACGCCGGTGACGACCACCAGGATCGCGGCGACCCAGGTGACCGCCTTGGCGAGGAAGAGGCCGTACTCGTAGAGGAATTCCATGTCTCGCTCATGCCGCGGCCAGCTGCGCCAGCAGCGCCGCGTGCTCCGGGTCGTCGTTGAGCGCGGGAATGTAGCGCAGCGCCTCGCCGCCCGCCGTGCGGAAGGTCGCGTGGCCGCGGACGGCGATCTCTTCCAGCGTTTCCAGGCAGTCCACGGGGAACCCGGGACAGATCACGTCGAGCCGGCGCACGCCTTCGACGGGCAGGGCGCGCAGCACTTCCTCGGTGTACGGCCCGGTCCAGCGCGCGCGGCCGACGCGGCTCTGGAACGAGATCGTCCAGTGTTCCGGGGCGAGCTCCAGTGCCCGCGCCAGCGCACCGGCGGTGGCGCGGCACTGGCCTTCGTAGGGGTCGCCCGCCTCCGTGAGGCGCGAAGGCAGGCCGTGGAACGAGATCAGCAGGCGGTCGCCGCGCCCGTGGCGGGCCCAGTGAGCGCGCACCGACTGCGCCAGCAGGGCGATGTAGCGCGCATCGTCCGCGTACTGCTCGACCACGCGCACTTCCGGACGCCAGTCCTGCAGGGCCAGCGCAGCACGCACCGCATCGAGCGCGGAGGCCGTCGTCGTGCGCGAATACTGCGGATACAGCGGCAGCACCGTCAGCCGCGATGCGCCGGCCGTCCGCAGCTGCGCCAGTGCGCCGGCGATGGAGGGCTCGCCGTAGCGCATGGCGAGCGCCAGCGGCGCACCGGCGGCGCGGCCCGCCAGGCCTGCGGCGAGGCCGCGCGAGAAGTGCAGCAGTGGCGAGCCCTCGGGCCGCCAGATGTGCGCGTATTGCCGTGCCACGCGACGCGGACGCAGCGGCAGCACCACTCCGTACAGCACCGGCAGCCACAGCACGCGCGGCAGGTCCACCACGCGCGGGTCGGACAGGAATTCGCGCAGGAAGGCGCGCACCGCCGCCGGCGTGGGCGCCGCCGGCGTGCCGAGGTTGACCAGCAGGATGCCGTTCAGGGCGTGCTCCATCCGTTCGTTTCGAGCGGGTCGAACGACGCCGTTCCGGCGTGCGCTTCGAGCGGCGCGAACGTTCTCAGCGAGGCCTGGCGATCTGGCCCGCCTTCAGGCGCCGGAAATAGTCGTGGTAGGCGCGCATCGCCTTGTGGCCCAGCACCAGCATCAGCGGCAGGTTGATGGCGTACATGAAGCCCATGCCGACGGTGCTGATCGAGTCCAGATCCTCGGAGCCCTTGATGAAGCCGAAGCAGGCGGCCGCGGCCGCGAAGCACCACACCCAGCGGAACGCCTGCACCCAGCGCTCGGCGCCGAGGTAAGTGATCGCAGTCTCGCCGTAGTAGCCGTAGGTGATGAGCGTGGACAGCGCGAAGATCCAGACGGCCGCGGTGATCAGCCAGCCGCCGAGGCCGGGATGCACGGTGTCGAAGGACTTCGCCACCAGCGTCGCGCCGCGGTAATCGGTGAAGATGCCGCGCTCCGCCAGCGCCGGGGCGTGATCGAGCTCGAGCGGGCGCCACGCGACGTTCTGCTGGCCCTGCGCGTTCTCGATCACGGTGCCGTAGATGCGCGTGCGCTTGCCGGGCGCGGTTTCCGCCATGACGAACACCGGGTCGTTCTTGTGGAAGCGGCCGTCGCTCTCCGGCAGCAGGTCCGTCGCCGGCTGCCAGTGCTGCGGCGTGGCTTCGACGAAGGCCGGCTCGGCATACCACGACGCGGTCGGTCCGCGGTTCCACACGCCGGTGGACAGGATGACGAGGCCCGTGACGGTGCAGACGAAGATGGTGTCGATGAAGGGCTCGAGGCCGGCGACCACGCCCTCGGTCACGGGCTCCGGCGTCTTCACCGCGGAGTGCGCGATCGGCGCCGTGCCGAGCCCGGACTCGCTGGAGAACAGCGCGCGGCGCATGCCGAGCATGAACGCGCCGACCAGCGTGCCGCCGATGAACGCGCCGCCGCCTTCCGCCGGCGAGAACGCGCTGCGGAAGATCAGGCGGATCACGTCCGGCAGCTTCTCGGCGTTGTGCAGGATCACGTACAGCCCGATCAGCACGTAGATGCCGCACTTGAACGGCACCAGCACCTTGGTGACGTTGCCGATGCGGCGGATGCCGCCGATCAGCACGATGCCGGCGAGGGTGGCGATGACCAGGCCGCTGATCCAGGTCGGCACGCCCAGGTATTCGCGCGTGGTGTCGGCCACCGTCCAGGTCTGGAACATGTTGCCGCCGGTGACGGCGAACAGCAGCAGCGCGCAGCAGAAGACGACGCCGAGGAACGCGCCCAGCGGCGCCAGCTTCGGGCTCAGCTCGGCCAGGCCCTTGCGCAGCACGTACATCGAGCCGCCGTGCGGATTCGCCGGATCGGAGGTGTCGCGGTAGAGCAGCGACAGCGTCACCTCGGTGCTCTTCAGCGCCATGCCGATGATGCCGACCGCCCACATCCAGAACACCGCACCGGGGCCGCCGAACTCCACCGCGATCGCCATGCCCGCGATGGCGCCGAGGCCGACGGTGCCGGACAGCGCCGCGGTCAGCGCCTGGAAGTGCGTCAGCGCGCCCGGGCCGTGCGTGGTGTCGATGCCCTTGCCGGCGACCAGCGCCACGCCGTGGGTCCACGAGCGCCACTGGCAGAAGCCGCTCCACAGGGTGAACAGCACGCCGATGCACAGCAGGCCGACCAGCATCGGCACGGACAGCATGACGCCGTTGATGGCGTCGATGATGGTGAAGAAGGAGTTCATGACGGGGCTCGGGCTTGGGGCTGGGGGCTAGGGGCTCAGCAGCAGCGCTGGGGACCGCTGTTCCACTTTCGTGTCTGCTCGGAGCGGAAAAATTGCGCGCGCGTCATCGCCGCGGCTTCGCGGTGGTGGGCGCGGTGATGCGCGAGGTACCGCTCATAGGCATCGTCGCCGCTGAGGTGGCGCAGCGCTTGCCACAGCCGGCGCAGGACTTTCATGCGGGGAGGCGGCTGCGGACGTAGGGCGCCTCGGCCAGTGGCGGGTCGAGGCGGCCCTGGCGCCAGCGCCAGCAGACCCGCGCGGTTTCCAGCACCAGCAGCCAGGTGATCACCAGGAACAGTGCCGTGAGCGCCATGTTGATGCGGTCGTTGACGAGCAGCTGCGAGGTCTGGTGCAGCTTGTCCGCAGGGATGCTCCCGGACGCGAGCTTCGCCGACAGGTCGCGGGCGTGCGCGACGAGGCCGACGCGCAGCTCCGGGCTGAACAGCTTCTCCCAGGCGGCGGTGCTGGTGACCAGCACCAGCCAGGCCAGCGGGCCGGCGGTGATCCAGGCATGACGCGCGCGGTCCGACTTCACCAGGATCGTGGTCGCCACGCACAGCGCGATCGCGGCCAGCATCTGGTTGCTGATGCCGAACAGCGGCCACAGCGAGTTGATGCCGCCGAGCGGATCGATGGTGCCGATGTAGAGGAAGTATCCCCACGCGCCGACCACCAGCGCCGAGCAGAGCAGCACGCCCGGCGTCCAGCCGGTACGCCCGAGCGGTGCGTACACGTTGCCGAGCAGGTCCTGCAGCATGAAGCGCGCGACACGCGTGCCGGCGTCCAGCGTGGTCAGGATGAACAGCGCCTCGAACATGATGGCGAAGTGGTACCACGCGGCCAGCAGCGAGCCGCCGAAGGCGCTGGCGAACAGCGTCGCCATGCCGACGGCCAGCGAGGGCGCGCCGCCGGTGCGCGCGAACAGCGTCTGCTCGCCCATGTCGCGCGCCAGGCCCGCCATCTGCTCGGCGCTCACCGCGTAGCCCCAGGAGGAAATCTTCGCCACCGCGGCCGCAGCGTCGGCGCCGACCACGCCGGCCGGAGCGTTGATGGCGAAGTACACGCCGGGGTCGAGCACGCAGGCCGCGACCATGGCCATCACCGCGACGAACGACTCCATCATCATGCCGCCGTAGCCGATCAGTCGGATGTCCCGCTCGCTCGACAGCAGCTTGGGCGTGGTGCCCGAGGCGATCAGCGAGTGGAAGCCGGAGATGGCGCCGCAGGCGACGGTGATGAAGACGAAGGGAAAAAGCTTTCCGCCGAAGATCGGCCCGGTGCCGTCGATGAAGGGCGTCAGCGCCGGCATCTTCACTTCCGGCATCAGCACCAGGATCGCGACGGCCAGCGCCGCGATCGCGCCGATCTTGACGAAGGTGGACAGGTAGTCGCGTGGCGCCAGCAGCAGCCACACCGGCAGCACCGCCGCGGCGAAGCCGTAGGCGATCACCGCCAGCGCCAGCGGCGTCGCGTCGTGGTCGAACCATCCGCGCAGCAGCGGGTGATGATCCACCCAGCCGCCGGCGGCAACCGCCAGCAGCAGCAATGCCACGCCGAGCACGGTGGCCTCCAGCACGCGGCCCGGGCGCAGTGCACGCAGGTAGACGCCGACCACGACGGCGATCGGGATCGTTGCGGCCACGGTCGAGGTGGCCCAGGGGCTGTGCTTCATGGCGTTGACCACGACCAGGCCGAGCACCGCGATCAGGATGATCATGATGGTCATCACGCCGACCAGGGCGGCGGCGCCACCGATCGCGCCCAGCTCGTCGCGCGCCATCTGGCCGAGCGAGCGCCCGTCGCGGCGCGTCGAGCAGAACAGGATCACGCAGTCCTGCACGCAGCCGCCGAGCACCGCGCCGACCAGGATCCAGATCGTGCCGGGCAGGTAGCCGAACTGCGCAGCGAGCGTCGGGCCCACCAGCGGCCCGGGGCCGGCGATGGCGGCGAAGTGGTGGCCGAACACGATCCAGCGGTGCGTCGGCACGAAGTCGCGGCCGTCCTCCAGCCGCTCCGCGGGCGTCGCGCGCGTCGGGTCCACCGCCAGCACGCGGGCGGTGACGAAGGCGCTGTAGAAGCGGTACGCCAGCGCGTACCAGCACACCGCGGCCAGGACGAACCAGACGCCGTTGACGGTCTCGCCGCGGTGCAGCGCGATCGCACCGAAAGCGCCGGCGCCGAGCAGCGCCACCAGACCCCAGGCGAGGACGCTGCGGATGGGCGAAGCGCCGCCGGCCACCGCTTACTTCTCCCGCACCGCCAGCACGCTGTGCGAGTAGGAGTAGCCGAAATAGATGACGAGGCCGATCGACATCCAGGCGACGAAGGCCAGCCAGGTGGTGACCGACAGGTTGAGCATCAGGTAGCCGCACACCACCGTGCCGAGGATCGGCACGAACGGATAACCGGGCGTCTTGAAAGGCCGCGGCAGGTCGGGCCGCTTGCGCCGCAGCAGGATGGTGCCCACGCACACCACGATGAAGGCGGCGAGCGTGGCGAAGTTGGTGAGCGAGGCGAGGTTGCCGAGCGATACGAAGCCCGACATGAACACCATGACGGCGCCCGAGAACAGGATGATGCGCACCGGGCTGCGGCTCTTGGGGCTCAGCGTCGCCAGCGAGCGCGGCAGCAGGCCGTCACGGGCAATGGCGTACAGCAGGCGCGTCAGGCCGTAGTACATGACCAGGCACACGGTGGTCAGGCCGGCGATCGCGCCCAGGGAGATCATGCCGGCGGCCCAGTTCTGGCCGATCTTCAGCAGCGCGTAGGCCACCGGCGACGGCACGTTGAGCTCGTGGTAGCTGACGATGCCGGTGAGCAGGCCCGAGACGACGATGTAGAGGACGGTGCAGATCACCAGCGAGCCGATGATGCCGATCGGCAGGTCACGCTGGGGGTTGGCGGTCTCCTCGGCGGACGTGGAGACCGCGTCGAAGCCGAGGTAGGCGAAGAAGATGATCGCGGCGCCGCCGAAGATCCCGGCCACGCCGAAGTGCGTGCCGCCCCCGGCGCCGGCGGTGAGCAGCTCGATCAGCTTCATGTTCCAGTCGAAGCCGCCGCCGGCGACCGCGGGCGTGGCCTCCACCGGCGGGATGAACGGGTGCCAGTTCGCCGCGTTCACGTGAAACAGCGCGACGCCGATGAACAGCGCCACGGCGGCGAGCTTGATGAACACCATCACCTCGTTGGCACGCGCGCTGATCTTGGCGCCGCTCGCCAGCAGCACCACCAGCGCGAGCACGATGCCGACCGCTGGAAGATTGACGATGCCGGGTGTGGCGTCGAACGGGCCGTGCAGCAGCGAGTGCGGCAGGCCCATGCCGACCGACTCCAGCGCCGTATTGAAGTAGCCCGACCAGCCGACCGACACCGCCGACACCGCGATGGCGTATTCGGCGATCAGCATCCAGCCGATCACCCAGCCCGGGAATTCGCCGAAGCCGGCATAGCCGTAGCCGTACGCGCTGCCGCAGCCGCCGATGGATGCGGCGAGCTCGGCATAGGCCAGCGCCGCGCAGGCGCAGCCCACGCCCGCGACCACGAACGACAGCACGATGGCCGGGCCGCTCTGCGTCGCGGCCGAGATGCCGGTGAGCACGAAGATGCCGGCGCCGATGATGGCGCCGATGCCCAGCATGGTCAGGTCGAATGCGTTGAGGTCGCGGCGCATGCCGGTGTCGGCGGCCACGTCCTGCTGGATCGGCTTGGTGCGGAACAGGTCCATCGGGTCCCCCTGCGGAAACGAGTGGCGTTTTCTATCGCTCGAGAATCGCGGTCACGCCGAGGCCGCCGGCCGCGCAGATCGAGATCAGTCCGCGGCCCGAGCCCTTCTGCTCCAGCGTCTTGGCCAGCGTGCCGAGGATGCGTCCCCCGGTCGCCGCGAATGGATGCCCCATGGCGACGCTGCCACCCTTGACGTTGAGCTTGCTGCGGTCGATTTCGCCGAGCGGCGTGTCGAGGCCGAGACGCTCCCTGCAGAACTTCGCGTCCTTCCACGCCTTCAGCGTGCACAGCACCTGGCCGGCAAAGGCCTCGTGGATCTCGTAGAAATCGAAGTCCTGCAGCCGGATGCCGGCGCGCTTGAGCATGCGCGGCACCGCGTAGGCCGGCGCCATCAGCAGGCCTTCCTTCTTGTTGATGAAATCCACCGCCGCGGTCTCGCAGTGCGTGAGGAAGGCCTGCACCTTGAATCCCTTCGCGCGGGCCCATTCCTCGGAGCCGAGCAGCACCGCCGAGGCGCCGTCGGTGAGCGGGGTCGAGTTGCCGGCGGTGAGCGTGCCCTGGCCGCTCTTGCGGTCGAAGGCGGGGCCGAGCGACGCCAGCTTCTCGAGCGTGGTGTCCGGCCGCAGGTTGTTGTCACGCGTGGCGCCGGAGTAGGGGAACACGAGGTCCTGGTAGAAGCCTTCCTCGTATGCCTTGGCCGCCTTCTTGTGGCTTTCGTATGCCAGCGCGTCCTGGTCCTCGCGCGGCACCTTCCATTCCTTGACCATCTGCTCGCAATGGTCGCCCATCGACAGCCCGGTGCGCGCCTCCTTCACCGACGGCGTCGCCGGGATGAAGAACCATTGCGGACGCAGCTTCAGCACCGCGCCGAGGCGCTGGCCGCCGCTGCGGGCGCGGTTCACCTCGAGCAGCCCGCGGCGCAGCTTTTCGTTGACGCCGATGGGCGCATCGGAGGCGGTGTCCACGCCGCCGGCGATGGCGCTGTCGATCTGGCCCAGCGCGATCTTGTTGGCGACGTTGATGGTGGCCTGCAGGCCCGTGCCGCACGCCATCTGCACGTCGCTGGCCGGCGTCTCGAGCGCGAGGCCGGAGGAGATCACCGACTCGCGGCACAGGTTGAAGTCGCGCGAATGCTTCAGCACGGCGCCCGCCTGCGCCTCGCCGAGGCGCTCGCCGTGCAGCTGGTGCTTGTCCACCAGCGCCTTGAACGCGGCCGTCAGCATGTCCTGGTTGGAGCGGTGCGCGTACAGCGTGTTGGAGCGGCAGAAAGGGATGCGCGCGCCGCCCAGGATGGCGACTTTGCGGACGCTGTTCATCAGCTTCTCCAGGTGCGCGGCGGCCGCCGCGCGAGTGGCGCAACGCTACGCGGCGAGGCGCACCGCCGCAAGCGTCTCAGCGCAGCAGGCCGAAGCGCAGTCCGAGATTGAACGCGAAGAAGTCCAGGTCCTCGCCGTTGTGGCCGTCGAACGACAGCTCGAAGCCGATCGGCCCGTCCGTCGCCGGCGCAAACAGGAATTCCCACGCGAAGCCGTGCGCCTCGCCGACGAAATCGTCGTCCGGGTGCAGGGCCCGGCCGACACCGATGAGCCCGTACCAGTTGCCGCGGCCCAGGCGCGTGCCGATGAGCGCGGCTTCCTCCCACGGCCGGTGCCGCGAATCGTGGTCCTCGGCCCGCAGCCCACGCGCGCGGAACGTGGCGCCGTTGCCGAGGGCCACCGTCAGGTTCGCGGCGTAGGTGCGGAAAATTCCGTCCTCGCCGCAGTCGTCCGCGGTGCTGGGCGGCGCACAGGGCACGTCCACGTGCCCGACGACCACGCCGGTCCCGGCGCCGAGCCAGGCGCGGAATCCGATCGGTCCGGGAGGCGGCCCGGGATCGCGGTGGCGCGCCCACGCCGGAGCGGCGGCAAGAACCAGGAACAGCACGAGGAGTGGGCGCATGGGGCGTGCAGGATCGGACGGTCCGGCGAGCGTGCCGGGGAAGACGCCGGCCCGCAACGTCGGCTGCCTATTTTTCGTGAAAAGGGGCACGGGCCCTTGAAACCGGGAGCGCCGCCCCTATCATTAGCAGCCGCGAAGGGAGAGTGCTAACAAGGTCCGGACGGACCCGGTAGCCCTCTCCCTATCGCTATAACAAATGTCTGAAATCACAGGAGAAGCACATGAATCTGCGTCCGTTGCACGATCGCGTGATCGTCAAGCGGCTGGAAGAAGAGAAGAAGTCGGCCGGCGGCATCCTCATCCCGGACACGGCCCAGGAAAAGCCGGTCAAGGGCGAGGTCGTGGCGGTCGGTCCGGGCAAGGTGCTGGACGACGGCAAGCTGCGCCCCTGCGACGTCAAGAAGGGCGACCAGATCCTGTTCGGCAAGTACTCGGGCACGGAAGTGAAGCTCAACGGCTCGGAGTACGTCGTCATGCGTGAAGACGACATCATGGCCGTGTTCAGCGGCACCAAGAACTAAGGAGATTCAACATGGCAGCAAAGGAAATTCGCTTCGCCGAGGACGCGCGCGGCCGCATGCAGATCGGCGTCAACGTCCTGGCCAACGCGGTCAAGGCGACGCTCGGCCCCAAGGGCCGCAACGTCGTGCTCGAAAAGTCGTTCGGTGCGCCGACCGTCACCAAGGACGGCGTCAGCGTCGCCAAGGAAATCGAGCTGAAGGACAAGTTCGAGAACATGGGCGCCCAGCTGGTGAAGGAAGTCGCTTCCAAGACTTCCGACGAGGCCGGTGACGGCACCACCACCGCCACCGTGCTGGCGCAGTCGATCGTCAACGAGGGCCTGAAGTCGGTCGCGGCCGGCATCGACCCGATGGAGATCAAGCGCGGCATCGACAAGGCCACCGAGGCCATCGTCGACGAGCTGAAGAAGATCTCGAAGCCGTGCAAGGACCGCAAGGCGATCGCGCAGGTCGGCACCGTGTCGGCCAACAACGATTCGTCGATCGGCGAGAACATCGCGCAGGCGATGGACAAGGTCGGCAAGGAAGGCGTGATCACGGTCGAGGACGGCTCGGGCCTGCAGGACGAGCTGGACGTGGTCGAGGGCATGCAGTTCGACCGCGGGTACCTGTCGCCGTACTTCATCAACCAGGCGCAGAGCCAGCAGGTCGAGCTGGAAAACCCGCTGATCCTCATCACCGAGAAGAAGATCAGCAACATCCGCGACCTCCTGCCGCTGCTCGAGCAGGTGGCGCGCGCCGGCAAGCCGCTGATGGTGATCGCCGAGGACGTCGAGGGCGAGGCCCTGGCGACGCTGGTGGTCAACAACCTGCGCGGCATCCTGAAGGTCGCGGCCGTAAAGGCCCCGGGCTTCGGCGACCGCCGCAAGGAAATGCTGAAGGACATCTCCATCCTCACCGGCGGCCAGGTGATCGCCGAGGAGCTGGGCCTGCAGCTGGAGAAGGTGACTCTGAACGACCTGGGTACCGCGAAGAAGATCCAGATCGACAAGGAGAACACCACGATCATCGACGGCGCCGGCAAGAAGGACAAGATCGAGGCGCGGATCAAGGAGATCCGCAAGCAGATCGAGGACGCCACCTCCGACTACGACAAGGAGAAGCTGCAGGAGCGCCTGGCCAAGCTGGCCGGCGGCGTTGCGGTCATCAAGGTCGGCGCGGCCACCGAGGTCGCGATGAAGGAGAAGAAGGCGCGCGTGGAAGACGCGCTGCACGCGACCCGTGCGGCCGTCGAGGAAGGCATCGTGCCCGGCGGCGGCGTCGCGCTGGTACGGTCGCAGAAGGCGCTGGACGGCCTGAAGGCGGCGAGCGACGAGCAGCAGGTGGGCATCAACATCCTGCGGCGCGCCATCGAGGAGCCGCTGCGCCAGATCGTGCGCAACGCCGGTGAAGAGCCGTCGGTCGTGCTGAACCGCGTCAAGGAAGGCAAGGCCGCGTTCGGCTACAACGCCCAGAACGGCGAGTTCGGCGACATGATCGAGATGGGCATCCTGGATCCGACCAAGGTGACGCGTCTGGCCCTCCAGAACGCGGCCTCCGTGGCCGGCCTGCTGCTCACGACCGAAGCCATGGTCGCCGAGCTGCCCAAGAAGGAAGCGCCTCCGGCCATGCCGGGTGGCGGCATGGGCGGAGAGGACTTCTAGCCTCGACGACGCTCCGCAAGGAGTCTCGGCAGTACACAAGGCCCCGGAAACGGGGCCTTGTTTTTTGGTGCGGCGGCTAACATAGCCGGCCCATGTCCATCACCATCGCCCGTCGCTTCTGCGGCCCTCCCGCCTCCGGCAATGGCGGCTACAGCGCGGGCCGCATCGCCGCGCTGGTCGGCAATCCGGCCGAGATCACCCTGCGCGCGCCGCCGCCGCTGGACGTGCCGCTCCAGGTCGAGCGCGATGGCGGCACGGTTCGCGTCTCGCACGGTGGCCAGGTGGTGGGCGAGGGCCGACCCGCGCCGGACTTCACGCTCGAGCTGCCGGCGCCGCCGTCCTGGGACGAGGCGGCGGCCGCGGGCCGCCGCTACAACGGACTGACGGATCACGCCTACGGCACCTGCTTCGTCTGCGGGCCGCAGCGCGCGCCCGGCGACGGCCTGCGCATCTTCTGCGGCCCATGGCGCGACGGCCGCGTCGCCGGCACCTGGACGCCGGACGCGACACTCGACGACGGCCGCGGCGAAGTCGCGCCGGAGTTCCTGTGGGCGGCCATCGACTGTCCGGGCTCCTGGTCGGTGATCGGGCGCCGCGATGCCGACGCGCCGCTG
>DATLCG010000011.1:0-19174 GCA_035526525.1 Binatia bacterium | reverse complement strand
GGCGATGCCGCCGCTGTTTCGCGTGGACTGCGGCAAGCAGGTGTTCTACGCGCTCGACGAAAAGGAGCGCAACGGCGTGCTCGACCGCATCAAGGCCGAGAAGCTCAAGGGCCAGGTGACGGTGACGCGCTTCAAGGGCCTGGGCGAGATGAACCCGATGCAGCTGCGCGAGACGACGATGGCGCCCGATACGCGGCGGCTGGTGCGATTGACGCTGGAAGACGTGAAGGGCACCGACAAGCTGATGGACATGCTGCTGGCCAAGAAGCGCGCGAGCGACCGGCGCGACTGGCTGGAGGAGAAGGGCGACAAGGCGGAGCTATGAGCGCGCTTGTTCGTCACGGTGCCAACGGCGTGGTGGGCGTGGTGTTCTCGCTCATCGGCGCGGCCAGCTTCGCGGTCGCGGCGTACCTCGCCTGGGATCTCCACGGGGTGCGCCAGACCTGGGTGCACGCGCCGGGAACGGTCGTCGGCTTTCACCGGCGCTGCAACAAGGGCTGCGCCGATTATCCGGTCGTCAATTTCGAGGTCGACGGACGCCGCCTCGCCGTCACCGGCAAGGTCGGCAATTCGGGCGTCGACGAAGGCGAGGGCGTGGACGTGCTGTATCCGCCGGGCCATCCGGACCAGGCCCGCATCGACCACTGGGGCCAGAGCGGCTTCGGCATCCTGTTCGGCGCGTTCTTCACGCTGGTCTTCGGCGGCATCGGCTTGCCGATGCTGTACGCCACGGTCGCGCGGGGGCGAGGGTCCGCCTGGGCCCGGCAGTCCGGCGTCACCGTGCAGGCGCGCTTCACCGAGATCGCGCGCGACACGCGGGTCCGCGTCAACGGCCGCTCGCCGTACCGCATCGTTGCGCAGTGGCAGAACCCGCGCGACGCCAGGGTCTACCGGTTCCAGAGCGATGCGATCTGGATCGACCCGACCGAATACCTGCGGGGCCGCGAGCAGCTGACCGTCAAGGTCGATCCGGACCGTCCGCAACGCTACTGGATGGACACGAGTTTCCTGCCGCGGGCCGGCTGATGCCGGTTACGGGCTGACGCACACAGACGAGGCAAGGCGCCGAATGGGTAAATCACTGACGGAAGGCGAGCACGTCCCGCTCAAGACGTTCGCCGAGAAGGCCTACCTCGACTACTCGATGTACGTGGTGCTCGACCGCGCGCTGCCGGCGCTGGCCGACGGGCTCAAGCCGGTGCAGCGGCGCATCGTCTACGCGATGTCGGAGCTGGGGCTCGGCGCGCAATCCAAGCCGAAGAAGTCCGCGCGCACGGTCGGCGACGTCATCGGCAAGTTCCATCCGCACGGCGACAGTGCGTGCTACGAGGCCATGGTCACCATGGCGCAGCCGTTCTCCTACCGGTACCCGCTGGTGGCGGGGCAGGGCAACTGGGGCGCGGCCGACGATCCCAAGTCGTTCGCGGCGATGCGCTACACCGAGGCCAAGCTGACGCCGTACGCCGAGACGCTGCTCGACGAGCTCGACCAGGGCACCGCCGACTGGACGCCGAACTTCGACGGCACGCTGCAGGAGCCCAGGCTGCTGCCGGCACGGCTGCCGAACGTGCTGGTCAACGGCACCACCGGCATCGCCGTTGGCATGGCCACCGACATCCCGCCGCACAACCTGCGCGAGCTGGCGAAGGCCTGCATCCACCTGCTGAAGACGCCGGATGCGCGGCTCGGCACGCTGCTCGACCTGATGCCGGGGCCGGACTATCCGTCCGGCTGCGAGATCGTCAGCAGCCCCGAGGAGCTGCGCCAGGTCTACGAGACCGGCAACGGCCAGATCCGCGCGCGCGCGCGCTGGGAAAAGGAGGACGGCCAGGACGCCAAGGTGATCGTGGTGACAGCGCTGCCGCACCAGGCCTCGCCGGCGAAGATCCTGGAGCAGATCGCGCAGCAGATGCGCGACAAGAAGCTGCCGCTGGTGGCGGACCTGCGCGACGAGTCGGACCACGAGAACCCGACGCGCCTCGTCATCGTGCCGCGCAGCAACCGCGTGGACCTCGAGCAGCTGATGGCGCACCTGTTCGCGACCACCGAGCTCGAGAAGAGCTACCGCGTGAACCTCAACGTCATCAACCTCGAGAATCGCCCGAAGGTGATGAACCTGAAGGCGATCCTGCTCGAGTGGCTGGAGTACCGTCAGGCGACCGTCAAGCGCAGGCTGGAGCATCGCCTCAAGCAGGTCGCCGACCGCATGCAACTGCTGCTGGGCCTGCTGGTGGCGTACCTCAACCTCGACGAGGTGATCCGCATCATCCGCACCGAGGACGAGCCGAAGCCGGTGCTGATGAAGCGCTTCAAGCTGTCGGAGATCCAGGCCGACTACATCCTCGACACCAAGCTGCGTCATCTCCAGAAGCTCGAGGAGATGAAGATCAAGAACGAGCAGAAGGCGCTGGCGGCGGAGCGCGCCGAGATCGAGGAAGTGCTGAAGTCGAAGGCCCGCCTGCAGAAACTCATCGCCGACGAGCTCAAAAAGGACGCCGAGATGTACGGCGACGAGCGCCGCTGCGCCATCGTCGCGCGGCCGGCAGCGCAGGCGCTGGAGGTCACCGAGATCGTGCCGGCCGAGCCGGTCACGGTGGTGCTGTCGAAAGCCGGCTGGATCCGTGCCGCGAAGGGCCACGACGTGGATCCGCTGGCGCTGGAGTACAAGGCCGGCGACGAATTCCTCGTCGCGGCGCGCGGCAAGAACAACCAGATCCTGGTGCTGCTGGACAGCCAGGGGCGCGCCTACCAGCTCGCCGCCAACGAGTTGCCGTCGGCGCGCGGCCATGGCGAGCCGGTGACGTCGCGGCTGGACCTCGGCGACGGCGCCAAGGTCGCCTCGCTGATGCTCGGCGATGCCGAGGAGCGCTACGTCGTCGGCAGCGAGAGCGGCTACGGCTTCGTCGCGAAGCTCGGTGACCTCACCACCGACCGCAAGGCCGGCAAGACCTTCATCAGCGTCCCGGACCCGTCGCGCGCCTTCAACGGCGGCCGGGTCGCGGACCCGAAGCATGACCGCCTGGCCGTCATCACCCACGAGGGCCGCCTGCTGGTGTTCGCGCTGAGCGAGCTGCCGGAGATGGCCAAGGGCAAGGGCAACAAGCTCGTCACCGTACGTGGCGACGACCGCATCGTGGCCGCGACCGTGCTGCCCGCCGGCGCATCTCTCGAGGTGACCAGCGGCAAGCGCACGCTCACGCTGAAGGGCAAGGACCTGGAGCAGTACGCCGGCAGCCGCGCCAGCCGCGGACAGTTTTTGGCGCGCGGCTACCGCACGGTGGAGCGCATCGCCGCGGTGCAGGAAAAGGCAGGAAGCGGACCCGCTTGAATTGCGGTCCAATGGCCCTATTGATGAAGTCGTTCACCCGGAGCCGATAGCCCCATGAAACGAGTGGTCCTGTTCCTGCTCACCAACATCGCGATCCTGGTGGTGCTGAGCTTCGTCGCCTCGCTGCTGGGCGTGAACCAGTACCTGACGCGCAACGGCCTCGACTACACCTCGCTGCTGGCCTTCGCCGCGGTGTTCGGCATGGGCGGTTCGTTCATCTCGCTGCTGCTCTCGAAGACCCTGGCGAAGTGGACCACCCGCGCCCAGGTGATCACCCAGCCGCGCGGCGAGGCAGAGGCCTGGCTGCTCGGCACGGTGCAGCGCCTGGCGCAGACCGCCGGCATCGGCATGCCCGAAGTCGCGGTGTTCGACTCGCCCGAGCCGAACGCCTTCGCCACCGGCGCGAGCCGCGACCGCGCGCTGGTGGCCGTGTCCACCGGCCTGCTGCAGCGCATGCGCCGAGAGGAAGTGGAAGCCGTGCTGGGCCACGAGATCAGCCACGTCGCCAACGGCGACATGGTCACGCTGACGCTGATCCAGGGCGTGCTCAACACGTTCGTCATCTTCGCCGCGCGTGCGATCGGCTACGTCATCGACCGCGCCGTGCTCAAGAACGAGCGCGGCATCGGCGCCGGCTACATGCTGACCGTGTTCGTGCTGGAGATCTTCTTCGGCATCCTGGCGAGCATGATCGTCGCCTGGTTCTCGCGCTACCGGGAATTCCGCGCCGACGCCGGCGGGGCGCACCTGGCCGGCCGCGGCAAGATGATCTCCGCACTGCAGCGCCTGCAGGAATCGTACGGCCAGACTTCGCTGCCGAAGCAGATGACCGCGTTCGGCATCAACGGCAATTTCGGCAAGCTGTTTGCCACGCATCCGCCGCTGCCGGAGCGCATCTCGCGGCTGCAGGCGGGGACGGTCTGACGCGCTTCTAGCGCGGCAAGTCCGTCGCCAGCAGCACCACTTCCGGCTCCTGGATGTGGTAGCCCTGGATGTAGTTCACGCCCATCTGCCACAGGCGCGCCATGACGTTGGCGTCCTCGACGTGGGCGACGATGGTGCGGATGTCGCGCTGCTTGGCGACCTCCATCAGCTCGGCCATCTTCTTCTGCACCTCGGGCTTGTTGAAGTCCTTGGTGAACGAGAAGTGGAAGCGCACGAAGTGCGGGGTCAGGTGGTCGAGCAGCTGCACCGCGTTCCCGCTCACGCCGAAGTGGTCGATGGCGACCTCGGCGCCCAGCTCCCGCAGCGCCCTGAACAATGCGCGGGACTTGCCGATGTGGGTCTGCAGCACCGACTCCTGCACCTGGAAGACCATCTCCTCCTTCTGCAGCGGCCGCGGCTTGAGCTGCTCCACCAGCCACTTGTAGAAGGCGTCGCTTTCCTTGAGCGTCTGCTCGGACAGGCGCACGAACAGCGATGACACCTCGCGCGCGCCCTGGCGCTTCTGCAGCACCTTGAGCGCGCGGCCGATGACCCAGCGATCCACCGCCACGATCAGGCCGAATTTCTCGGCAGCGGGGATGAAGTCGCGCGCCGGCACTTCCTTGCCGGTCTCGTCCAGCAGGCGCGCCAGCACGTCGAAGTGCTGCCGCGAGCTGCCCTCGAGGCTGGCGATGGACTGGTAGGCGAGCTTCAGGCGGTTCTCCTGCAGCGCCTTCTTGACCTGCTCGGCCTTGCGCTGCTCCTCGATCTCGACCTGTGCCGCCTTCGCGGTCGGGCCGAGGACCGAGATGCGGTTGCCGCCCTGCGCGGACAGCTTGCGCGCCTCGCGCACCACCGTGTCCATCACCTGCGTCGGCTTCTCCTGCGCCGACAGCGGGTAGCTCGCGACGGTCACCGCCAGGTGCGCCTCGTGCGCCGCGGTCTTGAACACCTGCGCGGCGACGTCCTTGCGCAGCACCTCGGCCAGCGCCTCGGCCTCGGTGGCCTTGCCGCGCACCACGACCAGGGCCAGCTCGGCGGTGCCGAAGCGGAACAGCAGCTCCTTGGCGCCGAGGCGCTGGCGCAGCAGCTCGGCGAGCTGCGTCACCGCCTGCTCGGCGTCGTGGAAGCCGATGCGCTCCTCGATCGTGCGGAAGTCGTCCACCACCACGAACAGCAGCGCCGCGTGACCCGGCACCTGCACCTGCGCGATGCGCGTGAGGGTCTGGAACAGCTCGAGCCGCCCGCGCTGGCCGGCGACGGCCTGCTGCTCGACCATGACCGGCTGCGCGGCCGGGGCCTTCGCGCCCACGGCCGCAGGCGCCTGCTGCGCGGCGGCCTCCGAGCGGATCAGCAGCTCCAGCAGGCGGTCCTCGTTGAGCTGGCTGACGGTGACGTGCGCCGACAGCGCCAGCGTCCTGCCGTCCTTCGTCACCAGCGCCAGCTCCAGCAGCTCGTCGGGCTTGGCCTTGCCCTGCGCGAACCCCTTCAGGAACTGCTTGATGCGCGACTGGTGCTCGGCGGCGACCAGGTCCATCAGCGGGTTGCCCTCGATCGCCGCCGGCTCGTCGTGGCCGAGCAGCTGCGCGAACGCCGCGTTGGCGTGGGTGATGATGCCTTCCTGCACGTGCGCGACCGCATCGGCGGTCCCCGCCAGCAGCTTCTTGTGGCGCGACTCGAAGTCGGCCAGCTTGGCGCGCACGCTGCGCAGCTCGCGCAGGTGCTGGTGTGCGGTCAGCTCGCGCAGGCAGGCGAGCTCCAGGTGATGCAGGTGCTTGAGGTCCGAGTGGGCGACGAGGTCGCGCGCGCCGGCCGCCAGCGCCGACACCGTGTCGGCCGGGGCCAGGCGGTTGGCGCCCATCAGCAGTATCGGCAGGTCGGGGGCCAGCCGGGTGCACAGCGCGATGGCGTCCTGTGGCGGCGCCTGCGCCATGGCGTCGGTGGCGAGCACCAGGTCCGGCGGGCTGCGGCGCAGCACGTCCTCCAGGTCCTCGAGGTCGGTGACCCAGACCACGCGCACCGGGTGGCCGGCGTTGCGCATGTGGCTCTCGATGCGCTTGGCGACTTCCTCGCTGGGATTCAATACCAGCAGCGTCGCCGTGGACGACAGCGTGAGCGGGGAGGCCATCAGAGCAGCGGTGTCTTCGACGGGGCGCCGGCGTCCTCTCGCACCAGGCGCGGCACGAGGTATCCGGGCAGGCGGGCGGAGACCTCGCGGACCAGCCCCAGCGCCTCAGGCTCGGGCACGCGGAAGTGGGC
The DNA here is from genome assembly GCA_035526525.1 of Binatia bacterium. Taxonomy (GTDB): domain Bacteria; phylum Pseudomonadota; class Gammaproteobacteria; order Nevskiales; family Nevskiaceae; genus JACPFV01. Next base: position 12,663 of record DATLCG010000011.1, on the reverse strand, counting down.
GGTGCCGCGCACGCGGTCGGTCATGTGGAGATAGTACGGCAGGACTCCCGCGGCAAACAGGGATTCCGACAGGTCCGCCAGCACGCCGGCGTCGTCGTTGACGCCGCGCAGCAGCACCGACTGGTTGAGCAGGGTGGCGCCGGTGCCGCGCAGCAGCGCCAGCGCGGCGCGCAGCGGCCCGTCGAGCTCCTGCGCATGGTTGACGTGCACCACGATCACTTTCTGCAGGCGGCCGCGCCGCAGCCAGGCCAGCAGCGCTTCGTCCACGCGCTGCGGCAGCACCACCGGCTGGCGCGTGTGGATGCGCAGGCGGCGCACGTGCGGGATGAATTCCAGCGCTTCGGCCAGCGGCGCGAGCTTGTCGTCGGGCAGGGACAGCGGGTCGCCGCCCGACAGGATCACTTCCTCGATCGAGCGGTCGGCCGCGATCTCGCGCAGCGTCGCCTGCCAGCGGTCGTTGCCGGCGAAATGGTCGGCGTACGGGAAATGGCGGCGGAAGCAGTAGCGGCAATGCACCGCGCAGGCGCCCGTCGCCACCACCAGCGCGCGGCCGCGGTACTTGTGGATCAGCCCGCCCGCGCGCAGTCGCCCGAGGTCGCCGACCGCGTCATCGCGCTCGTCCGGCGCCGTGGTCTGCTCCTGCGGCCGCGGCCACACCTGCAGGAACAGAGGGTCGTGCGGATCGCCGCGCCGCATGCGCGCCACGAACGGCCGCGGCACGCGCAGCGGAAAGTCCGCGACCGTTGCGGCGGCGAGCCCGGCCGGAAGTCCGAGCGCGGCCAGCAGCTCCGCCGGGCTTCGCAGGGCGTGGGAAAGCTCGCGCTGCCATTCCGGAACATTCCGGGGCGCGGGGTTTGTCTGTATCATGCGCGCCGCATTTTCGCCGCCGCGGTCCTGCGCGGCAACTCATTGAACGGAAAAGTCCAGATGGCTCTCAGCACCAACGACCTGAAACCCGGCACCAAGGTCCTGTTCGACGGCGATCCGTACTCCATCCTGGAGAACGAGTACGTCAAGCCGGGCAAGGGCCAGGCCTTCAACCGGCTGCGCATCCGCAACCTCAAGACCGGTCGCGTGATCGAGAAGACGCTGCGCTCGGCCGAGACCGTGGACGAGGCCGACATCGCCGAGATGGACATGCAGTACCTCTACAACGATGGCGAGTTCTGGCACTTCATGGACCCGAACAACTACGAGCAGCTGACCGCCGACAAGACCAAGGTCGGCGACGCGGCGCAGTGGCTCAAGGAGCAGGACAGCGTCAAGGTCCTGCTGTGGAACGGCGTGCCGCTGCAGGTGACGCCGCCGAACACGATCACCGTGAAGGTGGTGGAGACCGACCCCGGCCTGCGCGGCAACACCGTGCAGGGCGGCACCAAGCCGGCCAAGGTCGAGACCGGTGCGACGGTCAAGGTGCCGCTGTTCATCGTCGAGGGCGAGATGATCATGGTGGACACCCGCACCGGCGAGTACCTGAACCGCGCCGGCAAGTGACGCGCGCACCGCGCGCGCCAGCCTGAAGCGCAGCGGCCGCGGCCGCCCGGCGACAAATCCTGCAGGGGAGGTGCCATGACCGCTGACACCTGGCGCCCCGGCGCAAGCCTCGAGACCCTGCGCGCGCGTGCCGCGCTGCTGCGCGCGCTGCGCGAGTTCTTCCACGCCCGCGGCGTCACCGAAGTGGACACGCCGCTGCTGTCACGGCACGCCACGGTGGACCGGCACATCCACAGCTTCGCCGTGCCCGGCGAGCCGCCGCGCTTTCTCGCGACCTCGCCGGAATTCGCCATGAAGCGCCTGCTCGCCGCGGGCAGCGGTCCGATCTACCAGCTGTCGCACGTGTTCCGCGCCGAAGAGGCGGGCCGCCACCACAACCCGGAATTCATGCTGCTGGAGTGGTACCGCCCGGGCTGGGCGCATCACGCGCTCATGGACGAGGTCGAGGCGCTGGTGCGCGAGGCTGCCGGCGCGCCCGGACCGTTCCGGCGCCTCACCTACCGCGAGGCCTTCGTGGAGGCCGGTGCGCCCGATCCGTTCACTGCCGATGCGACGGTGCTGCGCGCGCAGCTGGTCGCGCGCGGCATCGGCTGCGATGGCGTGGCCGCGGACCGCGATGCGTGGCTCGATCTCTGGATGGGCGCGGTCGTCGGCCCAACACTTGGCCGCCAGCGGGCGTGCTTCATCCATGACTTCCCGGCATCGCAGGCGGCGCTGGCACGCGTGCGGCCGGGCGAGCCGCCGGTGGCGGAACGCTTCGAGCTGTTCTGGCACGGCGTCGAGCTCGCCAACGGCTTCCACGAGCTGACCGACGCGGCCGAGCAGCGGCGGCGCTTCGAAGCCGATCAGGCGTGGCGCCGGGGCGCCGGCGATGCGGTGCCGCCCTACGACGCGCACCTCGTCGCGGCGCTGGAAGCCGGCATGCCGCCGGGCGCGGGCGTGGCGCTCGGGGTGGATCGCCTGCTGATGCTGATGCTGCGCCAGGGCGAACTGGCTTCGGTCGTGCCGTTCGGCTGGGACCGCGCCTGAGCTGCGCGCGGCACCCGCCGCGTCACTTGTCCTGTGCCTCGGGGCGCCAGTCCACCGCGCCGAACCAGCGGTGCCCCAGGTAGGTGTAGGCGAGGCTGACCGCGCCCACGCTCTGGCGCGTGCCGCGTTCGCCGACGTAATCCGCTTCGCGCTGCGAGAAGGTGTAGCGCAGCGTCACGCCGTGCAGGCCGTGCACGCGGACGGTCAGGCCGGCGTGGCCGCGCGCGATGTTTTCGCTGCCGCCGCTTTCCTCCGACGCGCGGTCGGTGACGTACCAGTCGCTGCCGGTGAGGTCCAGCGCGGCGCGATCGTTCAGGATCAGGCGCAGCGCGACCATGCCCTGCGGCGCGATGCCATGGTGATAGTCGCGCTCGTCGCGGCCCTGGACGATGCCGGCCGACGCATAGCCGGCGCCGAGCAGCACCTCGCTCTGCAGCGCGGTGGTGCGCGACAGCCACCACTGGCCGACGTTGCCCGCCGCCAGGCCGGTGCTCGAGATGCGGAAGATCTGCGGCGCGATGTAGTCGTAGGTGCCGAACAGGCCCCAGACGCCGCGATACGAGGAGCCGGCGCCATAGCCCGACCCGGCCAGCAGGCCGCGAGCAACCACGTTCTCCAGGGCGTTGCTGCTGGCGGCGGTGAACTGGAAATCGAAATAGTCGAACGGCCGGTCGTAGCGGTACTCCGGCTTGCCCGGCAGCCCATAGGCGACCGTGAAGTCGGAGATCACCTCGCCGCGATCGTAGCCCTGCGGCACGGGCGAGCCGCCCGTGGTGGTCGACAGATCCACGTTCGACTGCACGCTCGCGTTGAGATTGGCGCCGAGCTGCCAGCGCGTGTACACCGCCGGATCGCGCGAACGGAACACGCCGTCGAAGCGGCTGCCGTACGCCAGGCGGTTGAAGCCGGTGGCGGGCGAGATGAAGGCCGCCGCCAGCTCGCGCCAGAAGCCGGGCGCCGCGTGCCCGCGCTCGAGCGTCAGGCTGGACAGCCGGAACAGCGTCTCGCCGAAGAAGCTGCCGCCAAAGGCGGTCGTGAACTGGTCGTTGATGGAGGGCGGCGTGGTCTCGCCGGCGGTCTCCCACAGCAGGCTGCCGAACAGTGCGTAGCCCAGCGAGCCCCAGTAGCCGATGCCCGCCGAGCGCGCGAACGTGTGGTACAGCGACCCCTGGTACGGGTGCCCGGCCTGGTTGATCACGAACGGATCGTTGTCGAACACCCACCGGCCGCGCACGTTGTCGCGGAACGTGCCCCAGTTCGTGTCGTAGTCGGTGCCGCCGACGACGGTGCGGTTGAACAGGTTCTGCAGCGCCTCGTAGAACACGATGTCCACGAGCGGGATCCAGTAGCTCCGGCCATCGCCTTCGCCCCAGTGCATCACCGGCTCCGGTTCGGCCTTCTCGAATGCCGAAGGCGCGACCTTCTGCTCCTCGGCCGGGCGCTGCTCGTCGTCCGCACGCGCGGTGCCGGCGGCGCACAAGGCGGCACACAGCAGGATCGCGGCAGGGCGGACGGTCATGCCCATTGGAGGCAGTGGCTTACCGTTCGTTCAGGCACTTTCCGATAGCATCCCGGCGGTACGGGGGAAATGTCGCAGCCGATGCCGCACGAAGGGGAGTCCCGCGTCGCGCCCGTGACGCATTTCGCAGTTCGGCGCGCCGCCGTTGCCGCGCGGCTGCCGCGCCTGCTGCTGGTCACCGGGCTGCTCTCCGGCATCGGCGCCGCGGCGCTGGGCCTGCGGCCGCCGCCCGAACTGCCGGACGGCGCCGTCGCAGTGGTCAATGGCCAGCCCATCCTGCGCGACGCCTGGCTGCGCGCCGTCGCCGCAGTCGCATCGGAGCGGCGCGAGCCGCTGACCGCGGCGGATCAGCGACACATCCTGGACCGGCTGGTGGACGAGGAACTGCTGGTGCAGCGCGCGCTCGCACTCGGGCTGGCCGAGCGCAACGGCCGGGTCCGCAGCGTGCTGGTGCAGGAGGCGATGATCGCCGCGGGCGGCGCCGTCGCGGCGCCCCTGGACGACGCCGCGCTGCGGCGCTTCTACGACGAGCATCGCGCGCAGTTCGCTCCTGCACCCTCGCTGCGCGTGCGTGCGTGGCGCGTCGCCAGCGACGGTGCGCGCAGTCCGTTCCAGCCCGCGGTGCCCCGCGGATCCCTGCCGGCGGCCACGCTGCGCAACTACCTCGGTCCGCAGCTGACGGCGCGCGCGCAGGCCGCCGAGCCGGGGACCGCGGTGACGTCGCCCGATGGGACGGCGGTGGTGGAAGTGCTCGAGCGCGTGCCTTCGGCCGCGCCGCCGTACGAGGCCGTGCGCGCCGAGGTGCTGGCCGAGGCGCGGCGCCGCGCCGACGAGGACGCCGTGCGCGCACTGCTCGCCGAGCTGCGCCGCGGTGCGGCGCTGCGGCTCGCGCCCGGCCTGCCATGACCGGCGCACGCCGCTCGCTCGCGCCGCTGGCGCTGCTCGCCCTGCTCGGGGCGAGCGCCGCCAGTGCGCACAGCCGCGGCGTGTCGTATTCGGACTGGCGCATCGACGGCGCGCAGGCCGAGGTTCAGGCGCGCGTGCCGGAGCTCGAGCTGACCCGTCTGCAGCTGCACCCCGCAACGACTCCCGATTACGCCGCGCAGGTGGGCGCGCTGCTCGCCGCGCGCCTGCAGCTGGGGTCGGAAGCCGGACCGTGCGAGCCGGGGCCGGTCGCGGCGAGCGCCACCGCGGGCTGGGTCTCCGCGCGCTGGACGCTGCGCTGCGGCGCCGGCCACCGGCGCTGGACCGTGCGCAGCACGCTGTTCGCCGACGTCGCGCCTTCCCATCTGCACTTCACCCGCATGGCGCTCGCCGGCGGCCCGCCGCAGGAGTACGTGCTCAGCGCGGGCGAGCCGGCCGCCACGCTCGACGCGCCGGTTGCGCCCTCGCTCGCGCGCTTCGCGGTGCTGGGCCTCGAACACATCCTGGGCGGCGCCGACCACCTGGCCTTCGTGTTGGCGCTGATCCTGCTCGCCTCGGGGCTGGGCGAGCTGGCGCTGGTCGCCACCGGATTCACGATCGCGCACAGCCTGACGCTGGGCGCGGCCGCGCTGGGCGTGGTGCGCGTCGATGCCGCCGCGGTCGAGGCCGTGATCGGGTTTTCGATCGCCCTGGTCGCGATCGAGAACCTGTGGCTGCGCGACGGCCGCCCGGCGTGGCCACCGCGCCTGCTGGTGGCCGCGCTGCTGGCGCTGGCCGCCGCCGGCGCGACCCGGCTGTCGCCCTGGCTGCTCGGCGGCGGCGCCCTGTTCACGGCCAGCTACTTCGCACTCGCGCGGCAGACGGCAGCGCCCTTGCGGCTGCGCGCCGCGGTCGCGTTCGTGTTCGGGCTGGTGCATGGCTTCGGCTTTGCCGGCGCGCTCGCTCCGCTCGACCTGCCGCCCGGGCGGCTGCTGCCTGCGCTGCTCGGCTTCAACCTGGGCGTGGAGGCGGGGCAGCTCGCCGTCATATTGCTGGCCTGGCCGCTGCGGGTGCTGCTGCGCCGGATGCGCGCGCCGGCATGGACGCTCGATGGCGTCTCCGCCAGTCTCTGCGCACTCGGCACGTTCTGGTTCGTCAGCCGGGCATTCTCGTGAAGGAGCACGCATGAAGAACTTCAGATGGCTGCTGCTGGCGGCGATCGCAGCCGGCGCCGTGTTCCTGGCCGTGGACCGGCGCGGCCGGCCCGAGACGCCCGGCAGCATCACGGCGCAGGCCGTCCCGGTGGCCTGGCGCGCAGCGCGCGCGGATGCGCAGCACGCGGCGGGCGAGCCGGCCGACCGGCAGATCCTGTTCGGCGACCTGCACGTGCACACGACCTATTCGGTCGACGCGTTCGCCTGGAGCATGCCGGTGTTCCATGGCGAGGGCGTGCATCCGCCGGCCGAGGCCTGCGACTACGCGCGCTTCTGCTCCAACCTCGATTTCTGGGCGACCACCGAGCACGCGGAGTCGCTGACCCCGCGCCACTGGCGCGACCTGAAGGACACCGTGCGCCAGTGCAACGCGGTGGCGGGCGATCCCGCGAACCCGGACCTCGTCACCTTCCTGGGCTGGGAGTGGACGCAGATGGGCGACACGGCCGCCGAGCACTACGGCCACAAGAACGTGATCCTGTACGACACCGCCGACGATCGCGTGCCGGCGCGGCCGATCGGCGCCGGCGGCATCGCCGCGCGCGGCATGAAGAACCGGGATCGCGCCTGGTACAAGGATTTCATCGGGCCGTATCTCGACTTTGGCAGCCGCCAGACGCAGTTCGACCAGCAGCTGAAGACGCGCACGCTGGCGGCGCAGCCGGTCTGTCCCGACGGCGTGCCGGAGCGCGAGCTGCCTGCCGACTGCCTGGAGTACGCGGCGACGCCGCACGAGCTGTTCGCCAAGCTCGACGACTGGGGCTTCGACGCGCTGGTGATTCCGCACGGCAATACCTGGGGCTTCTACACGCCGCCGGGCGCCAGCTGGGATCACTCGCTGACGCGCGCGCAGCACGACCCGAAGCGCCAGGTCCTGATCGAGGTGTTCTCCGGCCACGGCAACTCCGAGAACTTCCGCAAGTGGCGCGAGGCCGCGTTCGACGCCAACGGGCAGCTGGTGTGCCCCGAGCCGACGCCGGACTACCTGCCGTCCTGCTGGCAGGCGGGCGAGCTGATCCGCGCGCGATGTGGCGCGCTGCCCGCCGGCGAATGCGAGCAGCGCGTGCGGGAAGCGCGCGCCGACTATCTCGCCGCCGGCCGCGCCGGGCACCTGGTGGTGCCCGGGGCCCGGCCCGAGGACTGGCTCGACGCCGGACAGTGCCGCGACTGCTTCCTGCCGGCATTCAATTACCGGCCGCGCGATTCCGCGCAGTACGCGCTGGCGATCTCGAACTTCGGCGAGAAGGACGAGAGCGGGCAGGGACCGCTGCGGTTCCGCTTCGGCTTCATCGCCTCGAGCGACAACCACGCGGCGCAGCCGGGCACGGGCTTCAAGCAGGTCGGGCGGCACGCCAACACCGAGTCCTACGGCCAGGACGGCCTGATCCGGAAGCTCTACATCGACGAGGCCAAGCGCGGCGGTGGCGAGCCGCGCGCGGTGCCGTACTCGCTCGACGACAACCGGTTCAACTTCATGCAGATCGCCGAGAGCGAGCGGGTGCAGTCGTTCTTCTACACCGGCGGGCTGGTCGCGGTGCACGCCGCGGGGCGCACGCGTGACGCCATCTGGGGCGCGCTGCAACGGCGCGAGGTCTACGCCACGTCCGGCGAGCGCATGCTGCTGTGGTTCGACCTGCTCGGGGCCGGCGGCAGCACGGCGCCGATGGGTTCCGCCGTCACGGTGTCGGCGGCGCCGCGCTTTCGCGTGCGCGCGGTCGGCGATTTCGAGCAGCTGCCCGGCTGTCCCGCGCACTCGGTCACCGCGCTCTCCGCGGAGAACGTCGAGCGCGTCTGCCGTGGCGAGTGCTACCACCCGTCCGACCGGCGCAAGCCGCTCGACCGCATCGAGGTGATCCGGATCCTGCCGCAGCAGCATGCGGGCGAGGACGTCGCGGATTTGATCGAGGACCCGTGGCGCACCTTCCGCTGCAGCGGCGACCCGGCCGGGTGCACGGTGGAGTTCAGCGATCCCGAACCGAAGCGCGCGCATCGCGAGGCCATCTACTACGTGCGGGCGGTCGAAAAGGCCGCGCCGGCGATCAACGCCGGCAACCTGCGCTGCGAGACCGATGCGCGCGGCGCCTGCGTGGCGGTGCGGCCGTGCTACGGCGACGAGCGCGTTCCCGCAGGAGACGACTGCCGGGAACCGGCCGAACAGCGGGCCTGGTCGTCGCCGATCTACGTCGCGCCGGCGGAATAGCTCCCAAACGTGACCCCCATCACCACGCCGGCGGGGTGTGGGGCCTAAAGTCGTGATCCAGCAATTTTCCGGGGCGGCGCAGGCCGCTCACGGTGCCTCGTGCCAGATCATTCCCCGCCGGATCCCTTCCCGTCGCCGCTCCTGCGGCGCACGGTTCCGGGGGCCGTGTCGGATGCGGATTACCGGCGCCTGGTCGACAGCGTCACCGACTACGCCATCTACCTGATCGACGTGGACGGCTACGTGCAGAGCTGGAACGAGGGCGCGCGCCGCATGAAGGGCTACGACGCGGCCGAGGCCATCGGCCGGCACATGTCGCTGTTCTACCCCGAGGAGCTGCGCGCCCGCGGCGCCCCCGAGCACGCGCTGGGTGTCGCGCAGCGCACCGGCCGCTTCGAGGACGAGGGCTGGCGGCAGCGCAAGGACGGCAGCCGCTTCTGGGCGAACGTGGTGCTGACGCGGCTCAACGACGCCGACGGCCGCTTCCGCGGCTACGTCAAGATCGCGCGCGACCTCACCGGCCGCCGCCGCCAGGAGGAGCTGCTGCGCCTGTCGGAGGAGCGCTTCCGCCTGCTGGTGGAAGGCGTCAAGGACTACGCCATCTTCATGCTCGATCCGCGCGGCCACGTCGCCAGCTGGAACCAGGGCGCCCAGCGCATCAAGGGCTATACGCCCGAGGAGATCCTCGGCAAGCATTTCTCGCTGTTCTATCCGCCCGAGGTGGTCGCCAGCGGCTGGCTCGAGACCGAGCTGCAGATGGCCATCAAGGAAGGCCGGTTCGAGGACGAGGGCTGGCGCGTGCGCAAGGACGGCTCGCGCTTCTGGGCCAGCGTGGTGATCACCGCCCTGTTCGACGCGCACGGCCAGCACCGCGGCTTCGCCAAGGTGACGCGCGACCTCACCGAGAAGCGCAAGCTCGCCGCGCTCGAGGACGAGGGCCGGCGTGTCACCACCTTCCTCGCCATGCTCGGCCACGAGCTGCGCAACCCGCTGGCCCCCATGGAAAGCGCGGCGACGCTGCTGGCCATGCCCGACGTGGGCCCCGAGGCACAGGCGCAGGCACGCGAGGTGATCGAGCGCCAGGTGCGGCACATGTCGCGGCTGGTGGACGACCTGCTGGATGTCAGCCGCATCACCAGCGGCAAGATCCACGTCGACAAGCGGCCGGTGCGGCTCGACGACGTCGTCGCCGAGGCGATGGAGAGCGTCGCGCCGCAGATGCGCATGCGCAATCACACCGTGACGGTCGAACAGGCGGACAGTGACCTCTGGGTGCCCGGCGATCCGGCGCGCCTGATCCAGATCGTGGTGAACCTGCTGACCAACGCGGCCAAGTTCACGCCGCAGGGCGGTCGCATCGCCGTCACGGTGCGCCGCGAGCAGGGCCAGGCCCGGATCGCGGTGAAGGACAACGGCCGCGGCATCCCGCCGCGGCTGCTGCCGCAGATCTTCGACCTGTTCGTGCAGGGCGAGCAGGACACCGCGCGCAGCGAAGGCGGGCTCGGCCTGGGCCTGGCGCTGGTGCGCCAGCTGGTGCTGCTGCACGGTGGCGAAGTGCAGGCCCGCAGCACGGGAGTGCCCGGCGAGGGCAGCGAGTTCACGGTCATGCTGCCGTGCCTGGCCACGGCGCCGCACATTCCGCCCGCGGCACCGGTCCGCACCGCGCCGGCCGCGCACCGCCTGCTGGTGGTGGACGACAACCGCGATGCAGCCGCCACTATGGCGCTGTTGCTGCGGGCGATGGGCTACGCCGCCGACGAAGCGCACGATGGCCCCGCCGCGCTGGAGGCGATCCTGCGCGACCGGCCGGACGGCGTGCTGATGGACATCGGGCTGCCGGGCCTCAGCGGGCTCGAGGTCGCGCGCCGCGTGTGCGAAGAGATGCGCGATCCGCCGCCGATGGTGGCCATCACCGGCTACGGCCAGGACAAGGACCGCGAGGCCTGCCTCGCCGCCGGCTTCAGGGAGCACGTGGCCAAGCCCGTGCAGGCCGCCACGCTGAACCGCCTGCTGCAGCGGCTGTTCGCGGACCCGCCGCGCTAGCGGCGGCGCCGGCGCAGCACTCCGGCCAGCGCCAGCGTCACCAGCAGCCCCGGCGCCAGCGCGCCGAACAGGCGATGTCCCTCGGGCAGCGGACCATCGCCGCCGCCGCCACCGGACGCGCCGGAGCCATCGAAGGCCGCATACAGCGTGCGTCCGCCGCGCTGGCGCAGGATCGTGCTCTTCGCGGTGCTGTTGATGCAGACGTCGTTGATGCCGCCGGTCGGGATGCACACCTGCGCGGGCTGGTACGGCGGCAGCACGCAGTCGCCGAGGCAGCCATCGTCGTAGGCGAACAGCACGCGGCCATGCTCGTCGAGCGTGATGTCGTTGAAGTCGAGCAGGTTGCGGTTCTCGATCGCGGTGGTGCCGCCGAGTGCGATGCCGCCGGTGCCCTGCACCGGGTCGCCCGGCGTGCCGTTGACGGTGTGCCAGGTCTGCCCGCCGTCGTAGGTCATGGCGACGTAAGGGAACCAGATGCCTTCGAACGACGTGGACTGGTAGGCGCCACGCGTGCCGGTGCCGAGGAACGCGCAGGCCGCGCGGTCGGCGTCGCCGGCCACCGCGGCGGGAAACACCGCATGCACCACGCCGGCGGCGTAGCCGACGTCGTGGTCGTTGATCCAGGTGTCGCCGCGGTCGTGCGACACCGCGACGTGCACGTGGCTGTCCGCGCGCAGGTAGCAGAAGTACAGCGTGCCGTCGCTGCCGACCCCGACCGAAGGATCGCCTTCGCCCGCGGTGGCGCCTTCCGGCAGTCGCTTCAGGGTGAAGGTCTCGCCGGCGTCGGTGGACACCGCCAGCGCCTGGCGGCCGCCGCAGCTGCGATCGGGCACGTAGACCGTGCCGTCGGCCGCGACCTTCAGGTGTCCGTGGATCGCGCCGAGGTAGCCGTCGCAGTCCGCATCGGTCTTGAGCACGGCCGGCGCGCCGAAGGTCATGCCGCCGTCGTCGCTGCGGATGCAGAACGCGAGCAGTACCGACTGCGAGCAGTAATAGACCGCGTCGGCATAGTCGCCCGCCGGCCCGGCCGTGCCGCCCGCCGGGTACGGCCCGCCGCCGACGGTCTGGTGATCGATGCCGCCATCGGCGGTGCTCGGTGACAGCGTCCAGCTGTCGCCGTCGTCGTCGGTGAAATAGAAGATGCTCTCGCCGGGCGTGCCGGCCTGCAGCTGCGACACGAAGCTGCGGCCCGTCCGGGGATCGGTGAACAGGATCGGGTCATTGCTGTTGAGCTGCGTGTTCGGCTCCGACACGTCCTCCCACGACGGCGTGCCGTCGCCGGCATAGGTGGTGCGCAGCGTCTGCGAGAAACCCAGCGTCAGGGTGCGGCGGGTCTTCGGGTTGTGGCCGATGCTCATCTCGCCATTGGTGTTGTCGCCCACGCCCGGTAGCGGCTGCAGCGCCGCGAAGGCGGGCGGGGCGTCCGTTGCGGGCGCCGTCTCGTCGGACACGAGCGTCACCGAGGCCGTGACGAGGTCGCCCCCGGCATTCGAGGGCACCAGCCGCACGGTGTACGTGCCCGGCGCCGCCGGGTACGAGAGCGAATTCGGATCGTTGCCCGACTGCGAGGACAGCAGCACGTTGCCCTGGGCGTCGAGCAGGTAGAGGAAGAACGCATCGTTGTTCACCGCCCACTGCGCCACGACGCGGATCAGGTCGCGCGGGTGGGTGATCGCATAATCCGGCGGCACGTCCACCGTGAGCGCGAAGTCGTCGCACGGATTCGCCGGCGCGGTGCAGTCCGGATGGTTGGCATCGTCGTTGAGCGAAGAATTCGGCACCGCAAACGGCCCGGCGCTGTAGGTGATCGACGGACTGGCGCCCGAAAGCGTCCCCGCATCCGGCGACGCGGCGAAAACGGCAGGTGCTGCGATCAGCAGCAGGAAAGCGAAGCGCGGCACGGTGAGCCCCCCGAAACGACTCTGCGATCGATTGTATGGGCGTGGCGGACTGGGCGCGCAGGGGTTTTTTGACGGCTGGGTCTCTCGCGTCAGCTTCGGTGGCGGACGGCCGCATCCGGTGCTTCCGCTACGGGGCTGCGGTGGCTGGGCCGAAGCGCGGTGGAGGCTGCGCGTCGTGCGCCCTAAACGGCGCCGGCTTCGCCGGTGCCCTGCGCTTCTCGCCCGGAACGGGGTACCGCGCATGCGCGCGCTTCTTCCCCGCTGTGAGGTTGGCGGTAACAAGGCCATACCTCTTTCCCCGCCGAGCGCGTATGCGCTCGTGCCGCCACCGGCGGCCCGCCCCCGCCCCGGGCTGCGATG
>DATLCG010000048.1:0-18921 GCA_035526525.1 Binatia bacterium | reverse complement strand
CGGTGTCCGGGTTGAAGAGGCGCGTCTCCTGCACGATCCTGCCGCCCGACTCCAGCACCTCGATCTGCCGCGCGATCTCGAACTCGATCGCCTTCTCGACGAACCGGAACGAGTTGATGTTCTTGGTCTCGGTGCGCGTGCCGAATTTCTCCGTTCCCGCCTTGCGCACCGACACGTTGGCGTCGCACCGGAACGAGCCTTCCTGCAGGTTGCCGTCGCAGATGCCCAGGTAGACAACCAGCTGGTGCAGCTGCTTCATGTACGCCACGGCTTCGGCGGCGCTGCGCAGCTCCGGCTCCGACACGATCTCGATCAGCGGCGTGCCGGCGCGGTTGAGGTCGATGCCGGTCGCGCCGGCGAACGCATCGTGCAGCGACTTGCCGGCGTCCTCTTCCAGGTGCGCCCGCGTCACGCCGATGCGCTTGGCCTTGCCGTCGACTTCGATGTCGACGTGGCCCTTCGCCACGATCGGCAGCTCGTACTGCGAGATCTGGTAGCCCTTCGGCAGGTCCGGGTAGAAATAATGTTTGCGCGCGAACACGCAGCGCGGCGCGATCTGCGCGCCGATGGCCAGGCCGAACTTCACCGCCATGGTCACCGCCTGCGCGTTCAGCACGGGCAGCACGCCGGGCAGCCCGAGCGTCACCGCGTCGGCCTGCGTGTTGGGCGCGGCGCCGTAGGTGGTCGAGGCGCCGGAGAAGATCTTCGACTTCGTCAGCAGCTGGCAGTGGATTTCCAGGCCGATGACGGGTTCCCAGCCCTGCGTTGCGGCGCTCACTTGAAAGCCTCCGGCACCCGCCGATGCCACTCCGTCACCTGCTGATACTGATGCGCCACGTTCAGCAGCCGCGATTCCTCGAAGAAATTTCCCATCAGCTGCAGCCCGACCGGCAGGCCCTGCGAAAAGCCGCACGGGATGGACATCGCCGGCAGGCCCGCGAGGTTGGCGGCGATGGTGTAGATGTCGTTGAGGTACATCGCCACGGGATCGTCGCTCTTGTCGCCGAGCTTGAAGGCGACGCCCTGCGTGGTCGGGCCGATCACCACGTCCACCTGCTCGAAGGCGCGGCGGAAGTCGTCGTAGATCAGGCGGCGGACCTTCTGCGCCTGCAGGTAGTAGGCGTCGTAGTAGCCGTGGCTCAGCACGTAGGTGCCGATCATGATGCGGCGCTGCACCTCGGCGCCGAAGCCTTCGCCGCGCGACTTCTTGTACAGCTCCTCCAGGTTCTTCACGCCGTCGGCGCGATGGCCGTAGCGCACGCCGTCGAAGCGCGCGAGGTTGCTCGAGGCCTCGGCCGGCGCGACGACGTAGTACGTCGGCACCGACAGCGGCGAGTTCGGCAGGGAAATTTGCGTCACCGTTGCGCCGAGCTTCTTCAGTTCCTCGATCGCCGCCATCACGCACTGGCGCACGCCGGCATCGAGGCCTTCGGCGAAGTATTCCTTCGGCAGGCCGACGCGCAGGCCTTTCACCGGCTTGCCCAGCTCTGCCGAATAATCCGGCACCGGCCGGTCCACGCTGGTGGAGTCGAGCGGGTCGAAGCCGGCCATGGCGCCGAGTACCGGGGCGCAGTCCTCTGCGGTGCGCGCCAGCACGCCGGCCTGGTCCAGGCTGGAGGCGAAGGCGATCATCCCGTAGCGCGACACGCGGCCGTAGGTCGGCTTGATGCCGGTCAGGTTGGTCAGGGCCGCGGGCTGGCGGATCGAGCCGCCGGTGTCGGTGCCGGTGGCCACCGGCGCGAGGCCCGCCGCGACCGCCGCCACGCTGCCGCCGGACGATCCGCCCGGCACCCGCGACAGGTCCCACGGGTTCTTCACCGGCCCGTACCAGCTGGTCTCGTTCGACGAGCCCATCGCGAACTCGTCCATGTTGCACTTGCCGAGCATCACGGTGCCGGCCTGCTTCAGCCGCGTGACGATGGTGGCGTCGTAGGGCGCCACGAACTTGTCCAGCATCTTCGATCCGCAGGCGGTCTTGACGCCCTGGGTGCAGAAAATGTCCTTCTGCGCCAGCGGGATGCCCGTGAGCGGCCCGCCCTGCCCCTTGGCCAGCAGCGCATCCGCCGCGGCGGCGTCCTTCAGCGCGGTTTCGCCGCAGACCGTGACGAAGGAATTCAGCGCCGGGTCGTGCTTCCCGATCCGCGCGAGGAAGTGCTTCGTCAGCTCGACGGACGAACAAGTCTTCGCCTTCAGCCCTGCCGCAAGCTCAAGCAGGGACAGATTGTGCAGTTCCCGAGTCCCGAGCCCCGAGTCCCGAGTCCCGGCTTTCCCCGCCGTCACTCGATCACCTTCGGCACCAGGTACAGCCCTTCCTTCACCTGCGGCGCGATGGACTGGAAGGCGTCCCGGCGATCGCCGTCGCTGACCGCGTCCGGCCGCAGGCGCTGGGTCATGTCCAGCGGATGCGCCATGGGGGACACGCTCGCGGTCTGCGCCTTGGCCAGCTGGCCGACGAGGTCGAAAATGCGCGTCAGCTCGCCCGCGTACTTGTCCACCTGCTCGGTCTTGAGTTCCAGCCGCGCGAGATGGGCGACCTGCCGGACCTGGTCGGGCGAAAGGCTCATGAAGGGTTTTCCCTACGCAAACGAGGCCGCGATTCTGCCAAAAACAGGCAAAAAACGCTTGCCACAGAGGGC
This sequence comes from Binatia bacterium, assembly GCA_035526525.1. Classification (GTDB taxonomy): domain Bacteria; phylum Pseudomonadota; class Gammaproteobacteria; order Nevskiales; family Nevskiaceae; genus JACPFV01. The sequence goes on along the minus strand of DATLCG010000048.1, from coordinate 16,285 downwards.
CTTAAGCGGCTAAATTTCGCTGGCTTTTTCCAGTTGTCCACCCGCGATTTTCCGTTTCCCGAGCCCGCTCGATGCTTGACGCAGTACGCCGTCTTTTCGTCAACGACCTTTCCATCGACCTGGGCACCGCGAACACGCTGGTCTACGTCCGTGACGAAGGCATCGTGCTCAACGAGCCGAGCGTCGTCGCGATCCGCATGGACGTGCGCGGCAGCAAGAAGATCGAGGCCGTGGGCCTCGACGCCAAGCGCATGCTCGGCCGCACGCCCGGCAACATCACCACCATCCGCCCGCTGCGCGACGGCGTCATCGCCGACTTCACCGTCACGGAGAAGATGCTGCAGCACTTCATCCGCAAGGTGCAGAAGGGCCGCGTCGGCAAGCTGGTCACGCGCGTCGTGGTCTGCGTGCCGTACGGCAGCACCCAGGTGGAGCGTCGCGCCATCCGCGAGTCGGTGGAGAACGCCGGCGCCCGCAAGGTGTACGTGATCGAGGAGCCGGTGGCCGCGGCACTGGGCGCGGGCATCCCGATCGGCGAAGCGCGCGGCTCGATGGTGCTCGACATCGGCGGCGGCACGTCGGAAGTCGCGGTGATCTCGCTCAACGGCATCGTCTACGCCGAGAGCGTGCGCATCGGCGGCGACAAGTTCGACGAGGCGATCGTCAACTACGTGCGGCGCCAGTACAACATGCTGATCGGCGAGGCCACCGCCGAGCGCGTCAAGATCGAGATCGGCACGGCGTTCCCGGGCCACGAGGTGCAGGAGATCGACGTCGTCGGCCGGCATCTCGCCGCCGGCGTGCCGCGCACCTTCACCATGAACTCCAACGAGATCCTCGACGCGCTGCAGGAGCCGCTGGCCGGCATCGTCGCCGCGGTGAAGAAGGCGCTGGAGCGCACGCCGCCGGAGCTCGGCTCCGACGTCGCCGAGCGCGGCATCGTGCTCACCGGCGGCGGCGCGCTGCTGCGCGACCTCGACAAGCTGATCAGCGAGGAGACCGGCCTGCCGGTGATCATCGCGGACGACCCCCTGACCTGCGTGGCCCGCGGCGGCGGCATGGTGCTGGACATGCTCGACCAGCACGGAGAGTTCCTCTCCGTTGAGTAGGCCCGGCGCCGGGCCCTCCCCGGCATGAGCAGCCTGGGCAGCAGCCACCGTCGTCCCCTGTTCCCGAAAGGTCCCGGCCTGGGACTGAAGGCGATCACGCTCTGCGCGCTCGCGCTGGGCCTGCTGTTCACCGACCAGCGCAGCACCTCGCTCGCGCCGGTGCGCGACGCGATCGCGTGGGGCCTGCGCCCCGTGATGTGGGCCGCCGGCACTCCCTCGCTGATGGCCGAGGCCGCGGAGCACCTGCGCTCGCGCGAATCGCTGCTGGCCGAAAACCAGCTGCTGCGCGAGGACCAGCAGCAGATCGCCGCGCGGCTGCAGAAGCTCGATGCGCTGGAGATGGAGAACCGGCGGTTGCAGGAGCTGCTGTCTTCGTCCACGCAGCTCGAGGAAAAGGTGCTGGTTGCCGAGATCCTGTCGGCCGCCCAGGATCCCTATCGCCAGCAGGTCGTCATCAACAAGGGCGCCCGCGACGGCGTCTATCGCGGCCAGGCGCTGGTGGACGCCTATGGCGTCCTCGGCCAGGTGACGCGGGTCAATCCGCAGACCGCAGTGGCGCTGCTCATCACCGATCCCAACCACGGCATTCCGGTGCAGGTGAACCGCACCGGCCTGCAGACGATCGCGCTCGGCCACGGCGACGCCCGCCTGTCGCTGCCTTACCTGCCGGGCAACGCCGACGTGCGCGAAGGCGACCTGCTGGTGTCCTCGTCCATCGGCGGGCGCTTCCCCGACGGCTACCCGGTCGGGCAGGTGCAGCAGGTGCGCCACACGCCCGGCGAGGCCTTCATGGAAGCGATCGCCCAGCCGGTGGCGCAGCTGAACCGCGGGCGCCACGTGCTGCTGGTGTGGAGCGAGAGCTTCCCGGTGGCCGAGCCGGCGCCGGCGGAGGACAGCGCGAAACCGCCGCCGGCGCCGCCGCGTCCGGTGAAGGAGCGGCCGTGAACGAGCGCTCGTCGCGGCTGTTCATCGCCTTCACCCTGCTGGTGGCCATCGTGCTGCAGCTGTTCGAGCTGCCGTACTTTCTCGCCGCGCTGCGGCCGATGTGGGTGCCGCTGACGCTGGCCTACTGGGCGATGAGCCTGCCGGAGCCGAGCGGCCTGATCACCGCCTGGCTGACCGGACTCGCGCTCGACGTGCTGCTCGGCTGCACGCTTGGCGAGCACGCCCTCGCGCTGACGCTGCTCACCTTCCTGGTGCTGCAGCTCCGCGGCGTGCTGTCGCTGTACCCGATCTGGCAGGAGGCATTCGCACTGTCTCTGTTCTGGCTGCTCTACACGCTGCTGCTGTTCTGGATCGACGGCTCCACCGGGCATCGCGCCGATCCCTGGCTGCAGTGGGGCCCGATCGTCAGCACCACGCTGGCCTGGCCGCTGGTGGTCACCGCGCTCAACGCCTCGCGCCGCCGCGGCCGCAGCGACCCGGGAACGCTCTGATGGCGCGGCGGGGCGGCTACGCCGCGCTCAAGAACCTGCACGTCGAGCGGCAGACGTTCCTGACCCGGATGATGGTGGCCGGCGCGGTGTCCGGCGCGCTGGCGCTGACCCTCACGGTGCGGCTGATGCACCTGCAGGTGCTGCAGCACGACTACTTCGAGACGCGCTCGGACGAAAACCGCATGCGTCTGACGGTGATCCCGCCGGTGCGCGGGCTCATCTACGACCGCAACGGCACGCTGCTGGCGCAGAACAAGCCGGCGTTCGTGCTCGAGGTGGTGCGCGAGCAGGTGACCGACCTCGACGCCACGCTGGCGCAGATCGGCCGCATCATCAACCTGACCGAAGCCGACGTCGCCCGCTTCCGCGAGCGCCTGAAGAAGAGCCCGCCGTATCGCGGCGTGCCGCTGCGCACCAACCTCTCGATCGAGGAGGTCGCGCGCTACGAGATCAACCGCCAGGACTTCGTCGGCGTGGACGTCACCGCTGGCCTGACGCGCAACTACCCGCTGGGCGCTTCGGCCTCGCACGTGGTCGGGTACATCGGCGGCATCACCGCCGAGGACCTCAAGACGCCGGAGGCCGAGAAGAAGTACCAGGGCAGCAACTACATCGGCCGCACCGGCGTCGAGAAGAGCCACGAGGACGACCTGCGCGGCATGTACGGCAGCAAGGTGGTCGAAACCAACGCTTCCGGCCGGCCGCTGCGCGAGCTCGATTACCGCCGCGGCTCGCCCGGCCAGAACCTGTTCCTGACCATCGATGCGAAGGTGCAGCTCGCCGCGGAAAAGGCGCTCGGTGCGCGCAACGGCGCGGTGGTGGCGATCGCGCCGGACACCGGCGAAGTGCTCGCGCTGGTGTCGAAGCCCGGCTTCGACCCGCACCTGTTCGTCGAAGGCGTGGACGTGCCGACGTACCGCGCCCTCAACGACGATGCGTCGCACCCGCTGTTCAACCGCGTGCTGCAGGGCCAGTACTCGCCCGGCTCGACCATCAAGCCGTTCATGGCGCTGGCCGGCATGGACAACAACGTCTCGACCACCCACGAGCGCGTGTTCTGCGTCGGCGAATTCACGCTGCCGGGCTCCGACCGCAAGTACCGCTGCTGGAAGCGCAAGGGCCACGGCTGGCTCGACGTCAACGGCGCCATCACCCAGTCCTGCGACGTGTTCTTCTACCAGGTGGCGCTGGGCCTCGGCATCGACCGCATCGACGCCTTCCTCGAAGGCTTCGGGCTGGGCAAGGCGACCGGCCTCGACCTGCCGGGCGAGAAGGGCGGCCTGCTGCCGACGCGCGAGTGGAAGAAGCGCGCGCGCAAGGAGAACTGGTATCCCGGCGAGACGCTCAACGTCGGCATCGGCCAGGGCTACATGACGCTGACGCCGCTGCAGATGGCGCAGATGGCGGCCCGCATGGCGATGCGCGGCCACGGCTTCCGGCCGCACATCGTGCATGCCGAGCAGGACGCGCTCAGCGGCGAGCAGGTGACGCTGGCGCCCGAGCCGCTGCCGCCGATCGCCGTGCACGACGCGCAGAACTGGCAGCGCACCATCGACGCCATGGAGAACGTGGTGCACTCGCCGTCCGGGACGGCGTACCGCATCAGCCTGAAGGCGCCGTACCGCATGGCCGGCAAGACCGGCACGGTGCAGGTCGCGGGCCTGGCGCAGGACGAAGCCGCGCCGAACATGATGTCCGTGCCCGAGCACCTGCGCGACCACGCGCTGTTCATCGCCTTCGCGCCGACCGAGCATCCGAAGATTGCGGTGGCCATCCTCGTCGAGCACGCGGGCCACGGCGGGTCCGAGGCCGCGCCCATCGCGCGGCAGGTGATCGACACGTATCTCATCCCCATGATGCAGGCCTCGGGCGAGCTGCCGAGCGAAGGGACCGGCCTGCCCGTCCCGGCACGCGGCCAGGGCAATGCCGACACCGCGGACGTCCATCCCGACGAGGTGGACAATGGCGCGCCTGTCGAAACGCCGGAGGCCGACCGATGAGCAGCACCGCCCTGCCCCGCCCGCCCGACACCGGCGTCGGCGACTGGCTGGCCAAGGCCCACCTCGACCTGTGGCTGACGCTGCTGATCGCCGCGGTCTGCGCAGTCGGCCTGCTCGTGCTGTACAGCGCTTCCGGCCACTCCATCGACATGGTCTGGAGCCAGGCCCAGCGCATGGTGTTCGGCGCGGTGGTGATGGTGCTGTGCGCCCACGCGCCGCCGGAGGTGTACCGCGCGCTGGCGCCGTGGTTCTACGCCATCACCATCGTGCTGCTGCTGCTGGTGTTCTTCCTCGGCGACGAGTCGAAGGGCGCGCGCCGCTGGCTGAACCTGGGCGTGGTGCGTTTCCAGCCGTCGGAGCTGATGAAGCTGGGCATGCCGCTGGCGGTGGCCGCGTTCCTGCACGGGCGCTACCTGCCCCCGCGCTTCACCACGGTGCTGGTCACGCTCGGCGTGATCGGCCTGCCGACGGCGCTGATCGCCAAGCAGCCCGACCTGGGCACCGCGCTGGTGGTGGTGTGCGCCGGCGGGTTTGCCCTGTATTTCTCCGGCTGGGGCTGGCGCTGGCTCGCCACCATCGTGGCGGCGGTCGGTGCGGCAACGCCGGTGGCGTGGCACTACCTGCACGAATACCAGCGCCAGCGCGTGCTCACCTTCCTGAGCCCCGAGCGCGATCCGCTCGGCGCCGGGTACCACATCACGCAGTCCAAGATCGCCATCGGCTCCGGCGGCCTGTTCGGCAAGGGCTGGATGCAGGGGACGCAGGCCCACCTGGATTTCCTGCCGGAGAGCCACACCGACTTCATCTTCGCGGTCTACGCCGAGGAGTTCGGCCTGCTCGGCGTCACCTTGCTGCTGGCGCTGTACCTGGCGATCGTCGGCCGCGGCCTGACCATCGCGCTCCGCGGCCAGGACACCTTCCAGCGGCTGCTGGGCGGCGCCCTGTCGCTGACCTTCTTCCTGTACGTGTTCATCAACATCGGCATGGTGATCGGCCTGCTGCCGGTGGTGGGCGTGCCCCTGCCCTTGATCAGCTACGGCGGAACGTCCATGGTGAGCCTGCTGGCCGGCTTTGGCATGCTCATGTCCATCCACACGCACCGGAAGCTGATCTCCAACTGATGCGCCCGCTCGCTCTCGCCGCAGTGCTCGCGCTGGCCGCGGGCGTCGCGCAGGCCGGCGGCGAGCCGGTCGACAACGTGGACTACGCGCAGCATGCGAAGACCCCCGCGCTGCTCGACCTGCTGCGCAAGGATTACGGCTTCACCGACGCCGACCTGGCGCAGGTGGTCACGGCCCTGCACGGCGCACGCAGGATCCCGCGGCTGATCGAGACCGAGCAGACCTCGAAGGAAAAAACCCTGTCGTGGGACGCGTATCGCGCGATCCACGTCACCGCCGGCAACGTCAAGGCGGGCGCGAAATTCATGGCGGAGCAGCGCAAGTGGCTGGCGCGTGCCGAGGCCGAATACGGCGTCGCGCCGGCAGCGGTCGCGGCGATCCTGGGCGTCGAGACCAAGTTCGGCGCCTACGCCAGCCCGCACCGCGCCCTCGACGCGCTGGCGACGCAGGGCTTCGACCATCCGACGCGCAGCGACTTCTTCTTCCGCGAGCTGGCCGAGTTCTTCGCCCTGTGCCGCGAGAGCCATCTGAAGGCCGACCAGGTGCGCGGCTCATATGCCGGCGCCATCGGCGCCGCGCAGTTCATGCCGAGCAACTACCGCAGGCTCGCGGTGGATTTCGACGGCGACGGGATCAAGGACCTGTGGCAGCCGCCCGATGCCATCGGCAGCATCGCCAACTACCTCGTGCGCTATGCGCCGGAGCGCGCCTGGCAGCGCGGCGCGCCGCTGACGGTGCCGGCGCGCCTGAAGCACGAGCCCAAGGATGACTGGGTGCGCAACACCAGACAGCTCACGCACACCGCCGGCGACTTCTACAAGGTGGGCCTCAGCACCGAAGTGCCGCTGCCGACGCCGACGCCGGTCGGGCTGCTCGACCTGTCGCTCGCGGACGGGCGCCACGAGTATTGGCTGGCACTCAACAATTTCTACTCGGTGATGAGCTACAACCCGCGGGTGTACTACGCGATGGCCGTGGCCGAGCTGATGCGCGAGCTGCAGCAGGCCGACGCCCGCTGAGGCTTCAGGCGACGCGCCAGCGCGTTCCGCCCGCCGAGTCTTCGATCAGCACGCCGCGCGCCGCGAGGGCGTCGCGGATGCGGTCCGCCTCCCTGAAATCCCGTGCCTTGCGCGCGGCATTGCGCGCGGCGATCTGCGCATCGATCTCGGCCGTGTCCAGCGCGGCGCCGGGAGGCGACCAGCGGAACCAGGCCTCCGCGGGCTGCTGCAGCAGTCCCAGCAGGCCGGCGGCATCGAGCAGCCGTGCCTTGATGCGCGCGCGCTCGGCTGCGGGCGCGGTGTGCGCCGCGTGGGCCAGGTCGAACAGGGCGGCGAGTGCCATCGGCGTGTTGAGGTCGTCTTCCAGCGCGGCGAGGAATTCCGCCGGTGCGGCCTCGCCTTCGGCGGGCAACGCGTCGCCCAGGTCGCGCAGCGCGCCGTAGAGCCGGTCGAGCTGCTTGCGCGCCTGCGGCACGGTGTCGTCGCTCCAGTCCAGCGGTTGCCGGTAGTGCGCGTTCAGCAGCGCCAGCCGGATGGCCTCGCCCGGGTGCTGCTTCACCAGCTCGTGCACCAGCAGCACGTTGCCGACGCTCTTCGCCATCTTCGCGCTGTCGAGCGTCAGGAAGCCGTTGTGCATCCAGTAGCGCGCAAAGGGCTTGCCGTTGTGCGCGCAGGTGCTCTGGGCCCGCTCGTTCTCGTGGTGCGGAAAGATGAGGTCGTGGCCGCCGCCATGGATGTCGATGGTCTCGCCGAGCACGACCTCCGACATCGCCGAGCATTCGATGTGCCAGCCTGGCCGGCCCTCGCCCCAGGGCGACGGCCAGTGCGGCTCGCCGGGCTTCGACGGCTTCCACAGGACGAAATCGCCGGGATCCTTCTTGTAGGGCGCCACGTCCACGCGCGCGCCGGCCAGCAGCTCGCGACGGTCGCGCTTCGACAGCTGCCCGTAACCGGCGTAGCCCGGCACGTGAAACAGCACATGGCCCTCGGCCACGTAGGCATGCCCCGCGGCGACCAGGCGCCCGATCATGTCGACGATGGCGGGCATGTGCGCGGTCACGCGCGGCTCGACGTCCGGCGGCGCCACGCCCAGCGCCGCCATGTCGTCGTGGTAGATGCGCGCGAAGCGCTCGGTGATGACGCCGATGCCGACGCCCTGCTCGGCCGCCGCCTTGTTGATCTTGTCGTCGACGTCCGTGATGTTCCGGGCGTAGACCACCTGCGGGTGGCGGCGCCGCAGCACGCGCGCCAGCACGTCGAACACCACCGCCGGCCGCGCGTTGCCGATGTGCGCGTACGAATACACGGTGGGCCCGCAGACGTACATCGTCACGCGCTGCGGATCGAGCGGAGTGAACGGCTCCTTGCGGGCGGTGAAAGTGTTGAAGATCTGCATGAATCCCGCCGCTGTTCCGCTCAACCGGACTTCGGCCTGGCCCGCTTGCCCTTCCCGGCCGGCCGCGCGGGCCGGGGTCCCGGCTTCGAGCGCTCCAGCAGGGAGGTCGTGGAATAGCCGGCGTGGAAATCCAGCACCACGACCTGGCCGCCGTTCCTGCGCACGGCTTCGTGGCCAGCGATCTGCTCGGGCTTGTAGTCACCGCCCTTCACCAGCACGTCGGGCAGGACGCGCCCGATGAGCCGCGCGGGAGTGTCCTCGGAGAACTTCACCACCCAGTCCACGCAGCGCAGCGCCGCCAGCACGCGCATGCGGTCCGCGACGGCATTCACCGGCCGCGTCGGGCCCTTCAGGCGACGCACGGAGTCGTCGTCGTTGACGGCAACCACCAGCACGTCGCCGAGCTTCTTGGCCGCTTCGAGATACCGCACGTGGCCGGTGTGCAGCAGGTCGAACACGCCGTTGGTGAAGACCACGGTCTCGCCGTGCGCGCGCGCTTCCCTGGTGCGCTCCAGCAGCTCGGCTTCGGGCAGCACGCCGGCGTCCTCCTCGTGGCCGCGACGGCTGGCGCGGACCAGCTCCGGCACGCTGACCGTGGCGGTGCCGAGCTTGCCGACGACGATCCCGGCTGCGAGGTTGGCGAGCCGGGCCGAGTGCGCGAGGTCGTGCCCCGCGGCCAGCGCCGCGCCGAGCGTGGCGATCACGGTGTCGCCGGCGCCGGTCACGTCGAACACCTCGCGTGCCTCGGTCGGCAGGTGCAGTGGCCCGTGTCCGGGCTGGATCAGGGTCATGCCATGCTCGCTGCGCGTCACCAGCAGGGCCTCGAGCCCGAGCTCGCGGCGCAGGTTCTCGCCCTTCTCGACGATGTGCGCCTCGTCGCGGCACTTGCCGACCACGGCCTCGAACTCGCTCGTGTTCGGCGTGATCAGCGTGGCGTTGCGGTAGATCGACCAGTCGTGGCCCTTCGGGTCCACCAGCACCGCTTTTTTCTGCGCGCGGGCGGCCTGGATCAGTTCCGGCGCATCGGTCAGCGTGCCCTTGCCGTAGTCGGACAGCACCGCGACCTGCGCATCCTCCAGCGCCGTGCGGAACTGCTGCACGAGAGCCTTGCGGTTGAAGGCGCCCACCACCGACAGCGACTCCTCGAAGTCGAGCCGGATCAGCTGCTGGTTGCGCGACAGCACGCGCAGCTTGGTGATCGTGGGACGGTCCTGCGATTCCTGGAACGCGGCGGCGACGCGATGCGCGGCGAGCTGCTCGCGCAGCAGCCGCGCGGTCTCGTCCTTGCCGACCACGCCCAGCAGCCGCGTTTTCACGCCCAGCGCCGCGGCGTTCAGCGCCACGTTCGCCGCGCCGCCGGGCCGCGTTTCGTCCTTCTGGATGCGGACGACCGGCACCGGCGCTTCCGGCGAGATGCGCTGCGTGGGTCCGGTCCAGTACCGGTCGAGCATGACGTCGCCTGCGACCAGCAGGCGCGCCTTGCCGAAATCGGGGATGCCGGCGGTCATCCGGCGTTGGCAGCGCGCGCCGTCGCCTGTGCGTCCACCGGGCTCAGCCACTCGGGGTACTGCCCGCTCTCGCCCTTGACCAGCGACAGGTACGCGGACTGCAGCTTCTGCGTGATCGGGCCGCGCTTGCCGGTGCCGATCGGGCGGTTGTCGACCTCGCGGATCGGCGTGACCTCGGCGGCGGTGCCGGTGAAGAAGGCCTCGTCGGCGATGACCACTTCGTCGCGCGTGATGCGCCGCTCGATCACCGGGATCTTCAGGTCCTTCGCCAGCTGCACCACCGTGCGGCGCGTGATGCCATCGAGGCAGGCCGTGAGATCCGGCGTGTGCAGCGCGCCGTTCATCACCAGGAAGATGTTCTCGGCGCTCCCCTCGGCGACGAAGCCATTGGTGTCGAGCATCAGCGCCTCGTCGTAGCCGTCGCGCAGCACTTCGTTCAAAGCCATCATGGAGTTGATGTACTGGCCGTTGGCCTTGGCGCGGCACAGCGCCGAGTTGACGTAGTGGCGCGAGTACGACGAGGTCTTCACGCGGATGCCGCGCTCCATGTTCTCCTCGCCCAGGTACTTGCCCCAGGTCCACGCGGCGACGATCGCATGGGTCTTCAGGTTGTCGGCGCGCAGGCCCATGCCCTCGGGCCCGAAGAACACCATCGGCCGCAGGTAGGCTTCCTTCAGCTGGTTGGCGCGCAGCACTTCCAGCTGCGCAGCGTCGAGCTGCTCGGCGGTCCACGGCATCTTGATGCCGAGGATCTTGGCCGAGTTCAGCAGGCGCTGCGTGTGGTCGTGCAGGCGGAAGATGGCGGTGCCGCGGGGCGTGGCATAGGCGCGCACGCCTTCGAAGCAGCCGACGCCGTAGTGCAGCGAATACGTGAGGACGTGGGTCGTGGCCTCGCGCCACGGCACCAGCTTGCCGTCGTACCAGATGAATCCGTCACGATCCGCGAAGCTCATTTGCGCCACTCCGGTTGCGCCACTGCGGGGCCCGCGGCTGCGCCGCGGGGGGCGCTATTTCAGCACAGGCGCGGCGCGGCCGGACAGCAGCGGCGCGAGCGAGCCGTGCACCGTTTCCGGCGCGATCTGGCGCAGGCAGTGATAGTGCGTGAGCGGGCAGGTGCGCTGGAAGCAGGGACTGCACGACAGGTGCAGCCAGTGCACCGCGGCGCGCGGCGTGAGCGGCGGCGTGTGGCGCGGATCCGACGAGCCGTAGACCGCCGCGACGGCGGCACCGGACGCCGCCGCCACGTGCATCAGGCCGGAGTCGTTGCTGACCGCCGCCCCGCTGCGCGCGACCAGGTCGACGACGTCGGGCAGCGAGGTCTGGCCGCACAGGTTCACGGCCTGGCCCTGCGACTCCGCGACGATGGCGTCGCCCAGCGCGCGCTCCTTCGCCGATCCGAAGATCCAGCTCTGGCGGCCTTCCGCGCCGGCGAGCCGCGCGACCGCGGCGAAATGCGCGGCCGGCCATTGCTTGGCGGGGCCATACTCGGCGCCCGGCATCAGGGCGAGTGCGGGACCCTCGCTGAGCTTCAGCTCGCGAACGCGGCGCAGCGCCTGGTCGGGGTCCACGCGCAGCCGCGGCGGCGGCACCGGCGGCACGGTCGACGGCGCCGCGTCCTCCGCCAGTGCGACGAATTGCCGCACGGTCGTGTCGAGCACCGTGCGATCGAGCACGCGCAGGTCGTTCAGCAAGCCAAAGCGCATCTCGCCGCGCCACCCGCTGCGCCGCGGAATGCGCGCGAAGAACGGCACCAGCGCGGATTTCCACGAGCCCGGCAGCACGATCGCGCGGGTGTAGCCGTGACGGCGCAGCGCCAGGCCGATGCGCCGCCGCTCGCCGAGGCCAAGGCGCCCGTGCCCCAGCGGCATGTCGATGCCGGCACGCACCTCCGGCATGCGCGCGATCAGCGGCAGCGACCAGCCAGGCGCGAGCACGTCGATTGCCGCGCCGGGATTCAGCTGCTTGAGCCGCATGAACAGGCTCTGCGCCATCACCATGTCGCCGACCCAGCTCGGGCCGACGACGAGGATCGGGGAACCCGGGGACAGACCACCCTTTCCGCCCAGGCTTCGATCCGCTTCGCCGGTCACGACGGAAATGGCGGTCTGACCCCTATTTCCCGTGCAGCCAGTCGAGATACTTCTTTACGCCCTGCTCCACCGTCAGGAACGGCCGGTCGTAGCCGGCGGCGCGCAATTTCGTCAGGTCGGCCTGCGTGAAGCTCTGGTAGCGGCCCTTCAGGTTTTCCGGAAACGGGATGTAGCGCAGCTTGCCCTTGCCATGCCAGGCGATCACGGCATTGGCGACGTCGTTGAACGGCTGGGCGCGGCCGGTGCCGGCATTGAAGATGCCCGACACCTTCGGATGTGCGAACAGCCAGAGGTTCAGCTCGACGATGTCGTCCACGTGCACGAAGTCGCGGCGCTGCTCGCCGTTGCCGTAGCCGTCGGAGCCCTCGAACAGCCGGCACTCGCCATCCTTCACCACCTGCGCGTCGAAGTGGAACGCGGTGCTGGCCATGGCGCCCTTGTGCTGCTCGCGCGGGCCATAGACGTTGAAGTAGCGCAGCCCGGCGACCTGCGCCGCGGGTTGCTTCAGGCGCCGCACGTACTGGTCGAACAGGAACTTGCTGTAGGCGTACATGTTGAGCGGTCGCTCGCAGTCGCGCTCTTCCGCGAACTTCGGCCCCATGCCGTAGACCGACGCCGACGAGGCGTACACAAAAGGAATGCGCCGCTCCTGGCACCAGTGCAGCAGCACCTTCGAGTAGCGGTAGTTCACGTCCATCATGAACTCGCCGTTCCACTCGGTGGTGTTCGAGCAGGCGCCCTGGTGGAACACCGCCTCCACCCCGGGTGGCAGCCCGTCCTCCTCGACGCGCGCGAGGAACTCGTCCTTGTCCAGGTAATCGGCGATCTCGAGGTCGGCGAGATTGCGGAACTTGGTGCCGTCCGCCAGATCGTCCACCGCCAGGATGTCGGTGACGCCGCGGCGGTTGAGCCCGGCGACCAGGTTCGAGCCGATGAATCCGGCCGCGCCGGTGACGACGATCATGCGGCGTTCCGCGGCCACCGGCCGGTGCGTGGAATGAGTTCGCCGCGGGTGCCGCTCATGCGCCGTCGCCCAGGTGCCGCCGCCAGGATTCGCCGACGGCGCGCCGCTCTTCGAGGAAGCGGGCATCTTCCGCGAGGTGGTCCTGCCGTTGCAAATCGCGCGCGTGCAGCCAGCCGCGATAGGCCCGGTACACCGCGATCAGGGCCTGCGCCTCCGCGGCCGGCAGGACACCCGCGGCCACCAGCGCCTCGGTCTGCCGCCAGTGGTCTGGCCATTCCACCAGCGCGGGATGCTGTGGCGCATGCCGCAGCACCAGGTACTGCGTGATGAACTCGATGTCGGTGAGCCCCCCCTGCCCCTGCTTGACGTCGAAGCGGCCTTCGCGCGACTTGTCGAGGCTCGTGCGCATGCGCCGGCGCATCGAGGCCACGTCGCTCTGCAGGCGTGCCGCGTCCCGCGGCGCCGTCAGCACTTCGCGGCGAACACGCGCGAAGGCGTCGCGCACGCGCGCATCGCCCGCCACCGCCCGCGCGCGCGACAGGGCCTGGTGCTCCCAGGTCCATGCCTGTTGGCGCTGGTATTCCTCGAATGCCGACACGCTGCTGACGGTGAGGCCGCGCCGCCCGTCCGGGCGCAATTCGAGATCCACCTCGTAGACGCGGCCGGCGGCGGTCTGCGTGGAGAGCCAGTGGATGATCCGCTGCGCCAGGCGCGCCAGCCACACCTCGTTCGGCACCGAGCGCGCGCCGCCCGCCGTGTCGCCCTGCAGCGCGTCGCAGTCGTGGAGGAAGACGATGTCGAGGTCGGATCCATAGCCCATCTCGACGCCGCCGAACTTGCCGTAGGCCGCCACCGCGAAGCCGGCCAGCCGCCCGTCGGCGCGGTGCGGCGCGCCGAACTGGCGCGACATCTCGTCGCGCGTCAGCGCGAGCGTCTTTTCGAGCAGGGCTTCCGCCAGCCAGGTGAGCCGGTCGCTGACCTTCACCAGCGGCAGCGCGCGCACCAGGTCGGCGGCGGCGATGCGCAGCATGGTCTCCTGCCGGAAGTTGCGCAGCACGTTCATCGCGCCCTCGGTGTCGTCGCCACTCACTGCCGCGAAGGCGTCCTCGAGCAGCGCCGCGATCTCGACGCGCTCCGGCGGCGCATACAGCGAGCGTTCGTCGAGCAGCTGGTCGAGCAGGATCGGCGAGCGTGCGATGAGGTCGGTGATCCACGGGCTCGCCGCGCACAGTCGCAGCAGCTGCGCGCGCGCGTCGGGGCTCTCGCGCAGCAGCGTCAGGTAGGTGCTGCGGCCGCCGATGGCGTCGAGCACCTGCAGCACCCGCACCAGCGCCACGTCCGGCTCCGGCACCGCCGCTGCCTCCTGCACCAGCAGCGCCAGCAGCTCGTCGAGCCGGTGCGCGGACGCCTCCGACAGCGCACGCACGCGCGGCGAAACCCGCAGCGCCGCCAGCGCCTGCGCCAATGCGGCGGTCTCGCGCACGAAGCCGAGCGCGGCCAGCGCGCCGCCGACCTCTGCGCCGCCGGCGAGGTCCGCAATCAGGCCTGCCGCCGCGCCTCCCGGGGCGGGCTCCGGGGCTGCGAAGACCCGCTCGAACTCCGCCGAGACCCGCGACCGCACCGCGGCCACTTCGGAAGACAGTGCGGCCCACGAGGGGAATCCCATCGCGGCCAGCAGCGCGTCCCGCGCCTCGCCCTCGCCGGGGAGCTCATGGGATTGCTGGTCGTCGTACAGCTGGATGCAGTTCTCGAGCCGCCGCAGGAACGCGTAGTCCGCGTCCAGTGCGCGGGCGGTCTGCGCCGGCAGGTGTCCCGCTTCGCCGAGCGCGCGCAGCACCGGCCGCAGGGACTGGCCGCGCAGGGCAGGCTCGGGGCCCGCGCGCATCAGCTGGAACAGCTGGACCACAAACTCGACTTCGCGGATGCCGCCGGCTCCGAGCTTGACGTTGTCCTGCAGTTCGCGCCGCGCGACTTCCTGCTCGATGGTGCGCTTCAGTCCGCGCAGCGCACCGACCGCGTTGTAATCGAGGTAGCGCCGGTACACGAACGGCTCCAGCGCGCGCAGCAGCGCCGCGCCGGCGGCGAGGTCGCCGGCCACGGCGCGCGCCTTGATGAAGGCGTAGCGCTCCCACTCCCGCCCGTGCGACTGGTAATAGGTTTCCATCGCCGTGCTGCTCATGGCCGGCGGGCCGCTGGCGCCGAACGGCCGCAGCAGCCAGTCCACGCGGTAGACGAAGCCTTCGGCCGTGCGCTCCGCCAGCAGCCGCGTGAGCTGGCGCGCGAGCTTCTCGAAGAATTCGTCGTTGGAGATGCCGCGCGGCCCGTCGGTCTCGCCCGAACCCGTGAAGCCCAGGATGAGATCGATGTCGGACGAGAAGTTCAGCTCGCCGCCGCCGAGCTTGCCCATGCCAAGGACGTAGCCGGTCACTGCCTGGCCGCTCTCGTCGCGCGGCACACCGTGGCGCTGCACGCCGTCGCTCCAGGCCTGCGCGTAGGCCAGCTGCGTGCAGGTCTCGGCCAGCCGCGTCAGCGCGGCCAGCGTGTCCCCGAGCGGCGTCCCCGCGATCTCGGCGAAGGCGATGCGCACCAGCTCGCGCGAGCGCGCCTGCCGCAGCGCGACCGCGACGTCGGCGGCGGCCGTCACTTCCGCGCGCACGCGCGCCTCGAGTGCGTCCGGCCCGATCGGCAGGTCGAGGCGCAGCACCAGCGAAGGGTCGCGCAGCAGCCGCTCCCGCGCGAAACGGCTCGCTGCCAGCAGGCGCGGCAGCAACGCCGCGACCGCCGCAGGAGCTGCCGGCAGCTGCGCGAGCGCGTCGCCGACCACCGCGCGCAGCGGGACCGGCAGCGCGCTCAGCCCGGTTTCAGCGCCACCCACGTCGCACGGCTGCAGGCCACCGGCGCACCGTCGCGCGTGTAGACCGCGGTGCCGACCTGGTACTTGCGGCCCTCGTGGCCGAGGAACCAGCCGGCGACCACGCACTGCTCGCCGATGCGCAGCGCGCGCACGATGCGGCCGGTGAGGCGGCCGAGCAGCATGGTCGAGGGAATTTCGCGCAGCGGCGCGTCGGCATCGCGGCGCCCGATCACCGACCAGGAGCCCGGGCAGTCGATGGCCGCCCACAGGAACTCCGGCGCGACTTCGCCGCGGCCGTCGTCGAGCGTCGCGTCCGGCGTCCAGGTTCCGGCGACGCGGCCGTCGCGCCATGGGCCGCAGAAGATCCGCAGGCCGTCGCTGGGCGCGCGCTGCGGCCCACAGACGAAACAGGTGCCGTAGGCGTGATCCGTCAGCCCGTTGTAGCGGCGGCCCGCGGCCACGGCCTCGTCCCAGGACGGCGGCGCCGGCAGCTCGAGCGTGAAGTCCGGCGCAGGGCGGCCCTCGCCCACCACCTGGCCGCCGTGCGAGACGCGAACCGTGCCGCCATCGCGCTCGACCTCGAGCGGCACGTCCAGCGGCGGCGGCGCGCGCAGGGTGATCTCGGCCGGATTGCCGACCAGCGCGGCGATGCGGCCCGCGCTGTAGCCGCCGTTGCCGGAGGCGGGAGGGCCGCAGAAGCGGCGGGCGATGGTGATGGACATGGGCCGGCTATGTTAGCCGCCGCACCAAAAAACAAGGCCCCGTTTCCGGGGCCTTGTGTACTGCCGAGACTCCTTGCGGAGCGTCGT